>NZ_CP076456.1:1204389-1505486 GCF_018866305.1 Arthrobacter sunyaminii | reverse complement strand
GCCGCCGTTTGCGAGTGAAGTTCCGGGCTCCCGGGCTCCCGACCCTCGTGCATGACGGTCCCAAAATCTTCCGCCGCGAATCTTTCGTGCAGATAACGGGGGCATTTGCTCTCGCTGCGGATCCTTCGTGCAGATAACGGGCCTAAAACCTTCCCTCGCAAAACCTTCGTGCAGATGACGGGCCCATAAGCGGGTTTTTGCCCGGAATGAGCCCGTTATCTGCACAGAGAATTTCGGCAAAGCCCGTGAGGTGCACGAAGGAACCCGACGTGCCGATGGAGCACGGCAAGCCTCCGTTCCGCGGAGGAAACTGCCCAGCCGGAACACCGAGGGGCGCTCCCGCTGTTGCGGAAGCGCCCCTCGGTGTTTCGGTGCGGCGTGGGATGAACCCGGCGTAAGCCTTAGCGGGCTGCCGTGGTTTCCAGCTCGGGTTCCGGAACCTGCGGCTCCTCATGGGCGTCGTCCATGGTTGATTCATCGAACGGACGTTCGCGGTTCAGCACCGCATTGACCTGCTCTTTGTCGATTTCCTTGGTCCAGGTACCGATCAGGACCGTGGCGACTGCGTTGCCGGTGAAGTTGGTCAGCGCGCGTGCTTCGGACATGAAGCGGTCGATGCCGACGATCAGGCCCACGCCCTCCACCAGGTCGGGGCGGTGAGACTGCAGGCCGCCGGCCAGTGTGGCCAGGCCGGCGCCGGTGACACCGGCAGCACCCTTGGAAGCAATGATCATGAAGACCAGCAGGGAAATCTGCTCACCCAGTTCCAGCGGCATATTCATCGCAGAGGCCACGAACAGGGCGGACATGGTGAGGTAGATGGCAGTGCCGTCCAGGTTGAACGAGTAACCGGTGGGTACGGTCACGCCGACCACCGGCTTGGAAATGCCGAGGTGCTCCATCTTGGCGATCAGGCGGGGCAGCGCCACCTCGGAGGATGAGGTGGAGAAGATGAGCAGGTATTCCCGCCCCAGGTAGCGCATGAGCTTGAAGATGTTCACGCCGGTGCAGAGCTTCAGCACGCCGCCCAGGATCACGGCAATGAACAGGGCACAGGTGATGTAGAAGGCGATCATCAGCACCGCCATGCTCTTGATGGCTTCAACGCCGGTTTCGCCAACGACGGCGGCAATGGCACCGAAGGCGCCGATGGGTGCGAGCCACATGATCATGCCCAGGATGCGGAAGACCAGTTTCTGGATCTGTCCGATCAGGGTGAGGATCGGGGCTCCGGTGGAACCCATCTTCTGCAGGGCGAACCCGACAAGCAGGGCAACGAACAGGGTCTGCAGAATGCTCTCACCGGTCAGCGAGGACAGCAGCGTGGTGGGGATGATGCTCAGGATGAAGCCCGCCATGCCTTCTGCGTCTTCAGCAACCTTCGGTGCATTTTCGGCACCTGCGGCAATGTTCAGGCCCTCGCCCGGGTGGATCAGGTTTCCAACCACAAGACCGATGGCCAGCGCGAAGGTGGACATGACAATGAAATAGCCCAGAGCCAGGCCGCCGACTTTGCCGACCGTGGCTGCTTTGGCGATCGAGCCGATGCCGAGGACAATTGTGCAGAAGATGACCGGTGCGATCATCATCTTGATCAGGCCGATGAAGGCGGTACCAACCGGCTTCAGCTCCTTGGCGAATTCAGGCTGCACAAGCCCCAAAGTGGCACCGAGAACCACCGCAAGAATTACGGCAATGTACAAAAAGTGTGTTCTGTCCTTCTTGCGCGGGCTCTTCGGTGAGCCGGCGCCGCGGGGAATAGTGGCAGATGCCATGTGTACTGCTCCTAGGCTTGGTTTCTGATGTATCCCTCAGCGGCACCGAGACTGCGGTTCTCCGCCAGATGCGGAGCCGTACGGGAATCGCCGGGAACAAGTCATTCGTACACATCGTCAACCGGCGCTGTGATGACTGTCACGGTTGTGGTCATACTGTTCTCGGCCGGGAACAGTTCCCGGTATCGGGCGGCAGCCAGCAAAATGAGCGGGAAAGAAGATCATTGCGGAAATGGAGCCTGGCCAGCCGGCTGCTTATAGGACAGCTGGCGTTTCTTGTGTGCCTGTCAGCAGGGCTGTCCCTGGCGCTCTTTCATCAAACTGAACAGCACAGCTTCGAAGAGTCCGCAGAGACGATGCTGGCGGTGGCCGGAACCGTTGCGGCCGATCCCTATGTCCTGGAAGCGGTGACCGCCGAAACGCCGGACAGGACTTTGCAGCCCTATGCCCGTGCCGTCATGAGTGCTGCTCATATCGATTTCCTCACCATCATGGCTCCGGACAGGACCCGGTACACGCACCGTAACGACGACGAGATCGGCAAACCGTATGTGGGATCGGTGGAGCATGCCCTCGCCGGCCAGTCCTTCACCGAAATCTATACCGGCACGCTGGGGCCGTCAGTCCGCGCCATCGTTCCCGTCTTCGGCGCGGAGGGGGACGTCAAGGCGCTGGTGGCCGCCGGCATTACCGTTGACCGCGTTGCCATAGCGCGCAACGCCGAGCTGCCTGCCGTGTTCCTCATCTCCCTGGGCGCCCTCGCGTGCGGAACGCTCGCCTCGTACCTGTTATCCCGGTACCTTCGCCGCACCACCCGGGACCGGCGGCCGGATGAACTCCTGAGCATGTTCGCGTTCCATGATTCCGCCCTGCATTCCCTGCGTGAAGGTCTGGTGCTGCTCAACAATGACGGCGAACTGGTGCTCTACAACGACCGGGCTGCAGAACTGCTGGGACTCCCGGCCGACGGCGGCAGCCGGCCCACGGGTCCCCGCGAGTTGGGCCTGCCGGGACCGCTGGCCGATCTGCTCTGCGAAGGCCGGACAGCAGAAGATGAATTCCACTTCGCCAGCGACCGCATCCTGGTCGTGAACCAGTCGCCGGTCATGACCCCAAAATCCGCGAACAGCCGCATCCGGCTCATCGGCGCCGCCGGCAGCCGGACAGCAGCACGGGACCCGCGCAGGGCACGCATCGGAACCGTAACCACCCTGCGGGACCACACCGACATAGCCGCAATGACCGGAGAACTGCAGTCCATGCACACCCTGACCGAAGCGCTCCAGGCTCAGGCGCACGAGCACGCCAACCGTCTGCACACGCTGGTCTCCCTGATTGAGCTCAATCGTCCCGCTGATGCACTCGAATTCGCCACCCGCGATCTGGAGCAGTCCCAGCAGCTGGCCGACGACGTCGTCGCCTCCGTGGGCGAGCCCGCACTGGCGGCACTGCTCACCGGCAAGGCCGCCCAGGCCCGCGAGCGCGGCATCGGCCTGCAGATCGACCTCAAAGACGCACCCCCCGGGAGAGCCGCTGCCCTGGACCTGGATCCGGGAGATCTGGTCACCATAGTGGGCAACCTGATCGACAATGCTTTTGACGCCGTGGCCGACACCCCGGAGCCGATGGTGACCGCGCGGTTTGCGGTGGTTGAGGACGGCGGCGGCAGGCCCGTTTTTGAGTTTGGCGTGCGGGACAACGGACCCGGCATTCCGGAGCCGTCCACCGAGCAGATCTTTCATCAGGGCTTCAGCACCAAGGATCCCAAGGCACTGCTTCCCTCCGGTACCGGAGGCACCGGCCGGGGCATTGGACTTCCCCTGGTCCGCCAGGCAGTGCTGCGCCTGGGCGGCTCACTGCATCTTGATCCGGGTGGGCAACCGGGCCGCGGTGCACGTTTCACTGTGCTGATTCCCCTGTCTGCCTCCCTCCCCCTGACTCTCAGTGGGGCTCCCCAGTGAATGCTGAGCGGGACATCACCGTGCTTGTGGTGGAAGATGAAGGCATTGTTGCGCAGGCCCACGCCGAGTATGTGCGCCGCAGCCCCGGATTCTCGCTGGCCGGCGTCGTGCACACGGGTACGGAGGCCATTACCTTCCTCAACGCCTCAGCCACCTCCCGCAGCGGTTCCGTCTATGACGCCGGGAAGCGCGGAGACGGCCCTGAAAACCCGAAACCCGCCGTGGACCTCATCCTGCTGGACATGAATCTTCCTGACCTTCACGGCTTGGACGTCCTGCGCCGGATCCGCGGTGCGGGCGTGCCCGCCGACGTCATTGCGATTACCGCAGTGCGGGATGTCGCCGTCGTCCGCAGCGCCATGTCCGCCGGGATTGCGCAGTACCTGATCAAGCCTTTCACCTTCTCCGCCTTCAGCGCCAAGCTGGCCTCCTACCGGGAATACCATCTCAACTTGGCGGGGCAGGGAACTTCCGCCACTCAGTCCGAAGTGGACCGTGCGCTGGCGGCACTGCGGCCCAAGGTGTCGTCCGCACTACCCAAGGGACTGTCCCCCGAAACTCTGGCAACGGTCTCCGAACTGCTGAAGAACGCACGGATACCGATGTCTGCCAGCGAAGTCTCGGAGGCACTGGCCATGTCCCGGATAACGGTCCGGCGTTACCTCGAGCATCTGGACGAGCAGCGTGCCGTAGCGCGGAACCCGCGCTACGGCACGCGCGGCCGTCCGGAGCTGGAGTATCACTGGCGGCGGTAGGATGTCCTCTCAGTAACTCGAGCCCTGTGTGCACCTGGTCCTGGCCGCACGGCTAGGCTTGACAGATGGGTCTATTCAGAAAACTTATAAAACAGGCTGCCCCTGCATCTCACCCCATGGAGGCAGAACCGGCATCGGACGCCCGCGCCGCCACCCCTTTCAGTATTTCTGATGTCGACGTTACAAAAAACGTCAAGATTGCAGACCTCGATAAGGGCCGAGGCGCGCTTTCAATTCCTCCGAGTGTTCAACCATCAGATGGTCCTCTGGGGAAAGAGCTTCCTTACCGTATAGATACGACTGGTTATCGGGCACAGATGAAGAACGTTCGCCCCGGTCAGGAGTTATTGCTGACCATGAACCTTCGGAAGCCGGAGCAGGTCTATCCACAGATAGAGGTTTTCTTGAAGGAAAACTGCATCGGCATTCTGGAGGTATTCCGGGCGGAACTTTTCGCACCGGCAGTCACGCTCGCAGAAACGTATGGCGTCAACCTCACGATGGGAGGAATCACCGAAACGCACCGTGGGCGGGTTGAGCCCTTTATCTATCTTCCCAACCCGCAGGTGCTTTTCAACACTCTCAAAGAGGGCATCGAAACCGCTAGGAACACCCATGACAACAATCCCGCCGGTTAGTTCTGGTGAGGCTCCGAGGATCCCGACGTAGTCGGACCACGTGCAGACTATGTCCCTGCCAACGCCACCCTTCGCAGAGCGTGCGGATTACTCAACACCCGGCCGCAGCAGGGGCAGCAGGGTATCGATAACCCCCGGATCTTCAATGGTGGACGGCACTGTGTAGGCATCGCCGTCGGCGATCTGGCGCATGGTCTTGCGCAGGATCTTGCCCGAACGGGTCTTGGGCAGTGCCTCGACCACCTGAACGTCCTTGAAGTCCGCCACCGGCCCGATGGACTGGCGCACCAGCTTCACCAGGTCCGTGCGCAGCTCCTCCACGCCAATGTCAGAGCCGGCCTTCAGCACCACATAGCCGCACGGCCGCTGCCCCTTCAAAGAATCAGCCACCCCGATCACGGCACACTCGGCGACCGCGGGATGCGTGGCCACGATCTGCTCCATCGCGCCGGTGGACAGCCGATGTCCGGAGACGTTGATGACATCGTCCGTGCGGCCCATGATGAACACGTAGCCGTCCTCATCCACGTAGCCGGAGTCTCCGGTGGTGTAGCAGCCCTCGAAGATTTCCAAGTAGGAGGACCGGAACCGGTCATCGCTGCCCCACAGCGTGGTGAGCGTTCCCGGCGGCAGCGGCAGCCGCAGCACAATGTTGCCCTCCTCGCCGGCCGGAACCTCCGCGCCGTTGCCATCCACGATCGCCAGGGAAAACCCGGGCACCGGAACCGTCGCGGAGCCGGCCTTGATCGGCATCTGCTCCAGCCCCAGTGGGTTGGCGCAGATCGCCCAGCCGGTCTCGGTCTGCCACCAGTGGTCCACCACCGGCACATCCAGCGCACGCCCGGCCCAGGTAAAGGTCTCCGGGTCCAGCCGCTCCCCCGCAACAAACAGGGTCCGCAGCCGGGAGAGATCGTAGTCGGCCATCAGGGCGGCATCCGGGTCTGCCTTGCGGATCGCCCGCAGCGCAGTGGGGGCCGTGAACAGGACATCCACCCGGTGCTGGTCCGCCACGCGCCAGAAGGCCCCGGCGTCCGGCGTGCCCACCGGTTTGCCCTCATAAAGAACGGTGGTGGCCCCGGCGATCAGCGGCGCGTACACAATGTAGGAGTGCCCCACCACCCAGCCCACGTCCGAGGCGGTCCACATCACCTGGCCTGGACCGATGTCGTAAATGTTGCGCATGGACCAGGCCAGTGCGACGGCGTGGGAACCGTTGTCGCGGACAACCCCTTTGGGTGCGCCGGTGGTGCCCGACGTGTACAGGATGTAAAGCGGATCCGTCGCAGCCACGGAGACCGGACCTGCGGGGGAAGCAACTGCAGCGAGCGCGTCCCAGTCATGCCAGGCGGTGCCGTGGGCGCCGTCGTACTCCTGGGCGGTGTGGCTAAACCCGTCGCGTTCGGCAACCACCACGTGGTTGACCCGGTGGGTCGCAGCGTCGAGCGCATCAGCCACGTTGGGCAGGTATTCCACCGTACGTTTGGGCTCCACGCCGCCGCTGGCCGTAACGACGACGGCGGGCCGGGCATCGTCAATGCGGGCCGCCAGCTCCTTCGGGGCAAAGCCGCCAAAGACCACTGAATGGATGGCTCCCAGCCGGGCTGCGGCGAGCATGGCGATCACGGCCTGCGGAATCATGGGCAGATAGATGATGACCCGGTCCCCTGCCTCCACTCCGAGCCCGCGGAGCACACCCGCGAAGGTCTCAACCTCGGCCAGGAGCTGGCTGTAGGTATAGGTGCGGGTAGTACCGAGCATCGCCGAGTCATAGATCAGGGCATCAGCGTTTCCCCTGCCGGCGGCCACATGACGGTCAAGGGCGTTGTAGCTGGTATTGAGGTGGCCGTCCGGGAACCAGCGGTACAGCGGAGCACCCGACTCGTCCAGGGCCCGCTGCGGCGCGGTGTCCCATTCCACCAGCGACGCGGCTTCCAGCCAAAAGGCTTCAGGATCGCTGAGGCTGCGCGCGTAGGACGATGCGTAGCCGCCGTCCGCGCCCCCTGCGGCTGAACCGGCTGCGGTGTTCGGTGCTTCGTTTCCTGCATCCAGGCCAGAGCTCATGAATCCTCCTCGATTCGCAATGTGATACCGATCACCCTAGGGCAGGTGGACGCCCGGCACCAACTGAGCTGTGTATACATGACACAAAGCGAAGTCAGGCCAGCTAGCAGTTTTTGCACCAGGAACCCGATCTTGTGTATACACTGATGAGGTACATCACATTCAGAACAGTCCAGTCCCGCCGGCTGGCCACACGCGTAAAGGAGCGCCAATGAGGGCAAGCGACCGCGCCTACCGGGCGCTCCGCGAAGACATCGTGACCGGCAGGCTCCTGCCGGGAACTGTCCTGGGCGAAGTTGAGCAGTCTCAGCGCCTGGGAATTTCCCGCACGCCGCTGCGCGAAGCACTGAGCCGGCTGACAGCGGACGGCCTGGCCGCACCGCACAACGGCCGCGGCGTCGTCGTCACGAAGATTTCACCCGAGACCGTCACAGAGCTGTTCGAGCTCCGCCAGGCGCTGGAATGCAAGGCGGCCTCGCTCGCCGCCACCCGCGGAGAACCCGAGCTCTTCACCGCCCTGCGCCGGGACTTCGAGCAGGCAGCGGACCTCATCGTGCAGGAAACCGGGCAGGATCCGTCCCGCTCGGCCTACTACGCCCTGGTGGCCCGGCTGGATGAGGCCATTGATACCGCCGCTGCCAACGCCTACCTTGCCCAGGCTCTTGCCAATGTTCGGCTGCACCTGGCCAGGGTCCGGCGGCTGGCCAAGGACAATCCTGAACGGCTGCTCGCCACCGCCGGCGAACATGCCACCATTGCCGCCGCCATCGCCTCCCGGGATCCGGCGCTGGCTGCCGCCGCTACCTCGGTCCACCTGCACAAGTCGCTGGAACACTTCCTTGCGGCTGCCGGTCCGCCCGGCTAAGCGCCGTTCCAGGCGCCCCAACACCTCACGACTGCATCACCGACAAACGCTCCGCCACATTCGTTCCCAGAACATCCCCGAAAGGACACATAATGAATCTCCACAAAGTGCGGGTCCACCGCAGCGATGAGAACCTTGCCCGCGAAGACCAGCTGGCCTACAAGATCGCCGAGGTCGCCGCTGACCCCGTTGCCGTCACTGACGAGGTCACGGACATGGTCATCAACCGCATCATCGACAACGCCTCGGTGGCCATCGCTTCCCTGAACCGCGGGCCCATCGTCGCCGCCCGCGCCCAGGCGCTGTCCTTCTCCCCCTCCGCCCACGGCAAGGGCTCGGCCGTCTTCGGCGTCGAGCAGAAGACCTCCCCGGAGTGGGCCGCCTGGGCCAACGGCGTTGCCGTTCGCGAACTCGATTACCACGACACCTTCCTGGCTGCCGAGTACTCCCACCCCGGTGACAACATCCCGCCGCTGCTCGCCGTCGCGCAGCACACCGGTGCCTCCGGCGCCGACCTGATCCGCGGCATTGCCACCGGCTACGAAATCCAGGTGGACCTGGTCAAGGCCATCTGCCTGCACAAGCACAAGATCGACCACGTAGCCCACCTCGGCCCGTCCGCAGCCGCCGGCATCGGCACCCTGCTGGGCCTCGACGTCGACACCATCTTCCAGGCTGTTGGCCAGGCACTGCACACCACCACCGCCACCCGGCAGTCCCGCAAGGGCGAAATCTCCACCTGGAAGGCGCACGCTCCGGCGTTTGCCGGCAAGATGGCCGTTGAAGCCGTGGACCGTGCCATGCGCGGACAGACCTCCCCCACCCCGATCTACGAGGGTGAAGACGGTGTCATCGCCTGGATGCTGGACGGCCCCGACGCCGCCTACGAGGTTCCGCTGCCCGAGGCCGGCGAAGCCAAGCGCGCCATCCTGGACACGTACACCAAGGAACACTCCGCGGAGTACCAGGCCCAGGCCTGGATTGACCTGGCCCGCAAGATCCACCGCGAACACCCGGAGGCAGCCGACGCCTCACAGGTGGCCAGCGTGCTGATCGCCACCTCGCACCACACCCACTACGTGATCGGCTCCGGCGCCAACGATCCGCAGAAGTACGATCCCACGGCCTCACGCGAGACCCTGGACCACTCCATTCCGTACATCTTCACCGTTGCCCTGCAGGACGGCTCCTGGCACCATGTGGACTCCTACGCCCCCGAGCGTGCCGGCCGCGCCGACACCGTGGAGCTGTGGAACAAGGTCACCACCGTGGAGGATCCGGAATGGACCCGCCGCTACCACTCGCTGGACATCAATGAAAAGGCGTTCGGCGGCAAGGTCACCATCGTCCTGAACGACGGCACCGAGATCACCGACGAAATCGCCGTCGCCGATGCGCACCCGCTGGGCGCCAAGCCGTTTGCCCGCGAACAGTACATCAACAAGTTCCGCACCCTGGCCGCCGGCCTGGTCTCCGAAGAGGAGATTGAGCGGTTCCTGACCACCGTCCAGCGCCTGCCCGAACTGGCTGCAGGCGAGCTGGACCAGCTGAACATCACCGCAGCCGAGGGCGTCATTGACCCGGCCAACGCCCCGAAGGGACTCTTCTAAATGCTGTACTCCTCCGTAACTCCCGAAGCCAAGCGCATTGCCTTCCGCGAAGGCCTCGCTTCCGGCACGCTCCAGCAGTTCCCGGGAGCGTTCAACCCGCTCTCTGCCCGCCTGATCGAGGAAAAGGGTTTCGACGGCGTCTACATCTCCGGCGCGGTCCTCGCCAATGACCTCGGCCTGCCGGACATCGGCCTGACCACCCTGACCGAGGTGGCCACCCGCGCCGGGCAGATCGCCCGGATGACGGACCTGCCCGCCATCGTGGATGCCGACACCGGTTTCGGCGAGCCGATGAACGTGGCACGCTCCATCCAGGAACTCGAGAACGCCGGCCTGGCGGGCTGCCACATCGAAGACCAGTTCAACCCGAAGCGCTGCGGCCACCTGGACGGCAAGAACGTCGTGGACCTGGACACCGCCACCAAGCGGATCCGGGCCGCTGCGGACGCACGCCGCGATCCTAACTTCCTGATCATGGCGCGCACCGACATCCGCGCCGTCGACGGCCTTGAAGCGGCGCAGGACCGGGCCCGTGCCCTCGTGGACGCCGGAGCGGACGCCATCTTCCCCGAGGCCATGAAGACGCTGGAAGAGTTCGCCGCCATGCGCGACGCCGTGGACGTGCCGATCCTGGCCAACATGACCGAGTTCGGCAAGAGCGACCTGTTCAGCTACGACGAGCTGGCCTCGGTGGGCGTGAACATGGTCATCTATCCGGTGACCCTGCTGCGCAGCGCCATGGGGGCCGCGGAACGCACGCTGGAGACCATCAAGGCCAAGGGCACTCAGCAGGATGACGTGCCCAACATGCTGACGCGTGCACGTTTGTACGATCTGGTGGATTATGAAGCCTACAACCACTTCGACACCTCGGTCTTCAACTTCCAGATTCCGGGCAAGCACTAGCTTTTTCCTGCCGGAATCCCCCCGCAACACCACCGCGACAAAGGAGTCTTTCGTAATGTCAGATGATCAGATCCACAAGGGACTGGCGGGTGTCCTCGTTGACACGACCAAAATTTCCAAGGTCAACCCGGAAACCAACTCGCTGCTGTACCGCGGGTATCCGGTGCAGGAACTGGCTGCCCACTGCAGCTTCGAAGAGGTTGCCTACCTGCTCTGGAACGGCGAGCTGCCTACTGCGGATCAGCTGGCCGAGTTCACCTCGGGCGAGCGGGCGCAGCGCGCCCTCACCCCGGAGCTGAAGGCCGTCATCGATGCCCTGCCGACCACGTGCCATCCCATGGACGTGTGCCGCACCGCGGCATCCGTGCTGGGTGCATCGCATGAGCTGGCCGAGGATTCCTCGGTGCAGGCCAACATGGAGAAGTCCGTGAGCCTTTTCGCTGCCATGCCTGCAGTGGTGGCCTATGACCAGCGCCGCCGCCGCGGGCAGGACGTAGTGGAGCCCCGCGACGATCTGGACTATTCGGCGAACTTCCTCTGGATGACGTTCGGCGAGGAAGCCGCTCCCGAGGTCGTGGAGGCGTTCAACGTTTCGATGATCCTGTACGCGGAGCACTCCTTCAATGCCTCCACGTTCACCGGCCGCGTGATCACATCCACGCTTTCGGACCTGCACTCGGCTGTGACCGGCGCGATCGGCGCACTCAAGGGCCCGCTGCATGGCGGTGCCAATGAGGCCGTGATGCACACGTTCGAGGAGATCACCGCCAGTGCCGGGGAAGGCGACGTCGCGGCTCATGCCGCCGGCTGGCTGGACACCGCCCTGGCGGAGAAGAAGAAGATCATGGGCTTCGGCCACCGCGTGTACAAGAACGGCGACTCGCGCGTGCCCACTATGAAAGCCTCCATGGACAAGATGGTCAAGCATTACGACCGGGCGGACCTGGGCGAGCTGTACGCGGCGCTGGAGTCGGCCATGGGTGAACGGAAGAACATCCTGCCGAACCTGGATTATCCGGCCGGGCCGGTTTACCACATGATGGGTTTTGACACGCCCACCTTCACGCCGCTGTTCGTGGCCGCCCGGATCACCGGGTGGACGGCGCACATCATGGAGCAGCTGGAAGCCAACTCCCTGATCCGTCCGCTCAGCGCCTATGACGGGCCTGAGGAACGGCATGTAGGCTAAGCAGCCGACAAGACAGCACGCCAAGCGCCCGCTGCAGGGATTCCTGCAGCGGGCGCTTGCGTAGTGAGGTTCTCCGGTCCGTATACACTTCCTGCTAACCCGGAAGGACAGACCGTGACGCGCATTCCTGCACTGGCTTTGATTCTCGCTGCTGCCGTTGTTTCCGTTGTCTCCTGCAGCACCGGTGCCGATGAGCCGCAGACGACGCCGGAGCCCGCAAATGCGTGGGCCGATGAGGTTTATCAGCTGCAGCAGGAGATCACGTCCGAACGCGGTGACGGGGACTTCACGGAGACCCGCATGGGCGGAGGCGCTGTTTCCGCCGGCGAGGAGACGAGCCTGAAATTCCATCCCATAGTTTCAGGACCGATAGCAGCGAGCTTCCTCTGCGACACCGGAACCGTCTCCCTCTCGATAACCGGAGGGCCCCGCACCACCATAGAATGCGGGCAGGTCCAGACCTTCAGCGGCGTGCAACCCTATGAGTTCGACGCCGGGCTCATGGTCACCGTCGGATCCGAACAGGACGCCCGCTGGGCGGTGGAGTTCAGGAGCGGAGACTAGGTCAGCGGAGGTTCCGCGGCGAAGATCCGCGCGGAGACATCCTGATGCGCCAGCCGGGCAAAGCGGTCAGGAAAAGACCACGCCGGCAACGCTCTCATTGTCCTGCGCCAGGGTGACGACGACGTCGAAGTACCGTCCGGCGAGGACCTCCGGCATCCAGTGGGCCGAGTCCGGCCACATCTGCGCATAGGGCACCTCTCCCACCCGGTACCAGGCGGGAATGATTTCCGGCGACGTCGCCGGCTCCCCTACCCAGCTCCGGGTCCGGTAGACGATGGTGGACATGTCCCACTCCGGGCGGGCCGGGAACACGAACTCGATTGTTCCGGCGAGTTCCAGGTCTCCTTGATTCACTGTGACACCGGATTCCTCGAACACCTCGCGCACCGCGGCTTGGGCAGGGGTTTCCCCCGCTTCCACGTGGCCGCCAAGGGTCACGATCCGGCCGATGCCGAAACCCGTCTGCTTTAGGCCCATCAACACTTCGGCACCGTGCTCCGGGGTGTCGCGCATCAGGAAGCACAGGACCACCGGCACAGCCCGGGAAGGTTGTACCGGAGCGTTGCCGCCCGGCCCGGAATTGCCCACGGCGTCGTTCATCTCGTCATTCACAGTGCCCTGGGGTGCGCGGCGGCGTAAACCTCGCGCAGGGTTTCGGCTGTCACCAGCGTGTACACCTGGGTGGTGGTCACCGACGCGTGCCCCAGCAGCTCCTGGACCACACGGACATCGGCCCCGCCTTCCAGCAGGTGGGTGGCGAACGAGTGCCGCAGAGTGTGCGGAGAAACGTCCCTGCCGATCTGTGCCTTTTCCGCTGCGTTCTTGAGAATGGTCCAGGCACTCTGCCGGCTGAGGCGGCCGCCGCGGGCGTTCAGGAACAGCGCGGGGGTGCCCTTGCCCTTCACTGATGCGGCGGGCCGGCCGCGGACCAGATACTCGTCCAGGGCACGGGCAGCGTAGGAGCCCAGCGGCACCAGACGCTCCCTGGATCCTTTGCCGAACAACCGCACGACGTCGGGACCGTTGGCCGGGATCCGTTCCAGCGACAAGTCATCGATATCCAGGCCGACGGCCTCGCTGATGCGTGCTCCGGTGGAGTAGAGGAATTCCAGCAGGGCACGGTCGCGCAGCCCGGTGGGCGTTTCGGTGGAAACTGCCTCCAGGATCCGCGTGACTTCGTTGACGCTGATGGCCTTGGGCAGACGCTTGCCTGGCAGCGGCGGATGCACGTCCGCCGCCGGGTCCGCCGTGGTGAGCCCTTCCAGCGCCCAGAACTTATGCAGCCCGCGGACAGCAACCACGGTGCGTGCCGCCGACCGGACGCTCAGGGCGGAGGCGCCGTCGGAGCCTTCGACGATGGACTGCGCGAAGGCAGTGACATCGTGCCGTGAGATGCGGGCGACGTCCTCCACCCCGCGGGAGGCCAGGAAGCGGGCATAGCGGAGCAAATCGCGGCGGTAGGCATCCAGGGTGTTGACTGCCAGTCCGCGCTCCACGGCCATGTGCTGCAGGTAGCCGCCAATTGCACGGCCGACGGCGGTGGCGCGCAGTTCGTCAGCGGCGGACGGACCCTTGGGAACTGGAGTTTTCTTGGGTGCGGCGGTGTTCTTCGCAGTCGGTGGCGCTGTTTCGGCAGCCGTGCCGCCGGCAGTCTTTGCCTCCGTTGCGGTTCCGGCTGTCTCCGTTGCGGTTCCGGCTGCCTTCGCCGCGGCTTCGCCGTCCGCCTTATCCTGGGCCAGTGCCGCCCGCAGAAGTTCGGCGGGTGAGTCCAGCTTCAGTGTGGCGTTGATGGAGGAGAAGTCGAAAACGACTGTGTCGTTGAGCTGCGCAGCAGACGGCGGTTGGAACGGCGAAGCAGTGCCGGCTGGTACCGGCGCAGGAGGGTGTCCGCCTGCAGGGAGATCGGAGGCGGCCATGGCAGTGTCCTAAGAAGAAACGGGGCCCTGCGGCCAGGTGGAGTGCTGGGAGTGGTGCTCCGGCCAGGGAGCATCGGCAGGGCGCAGGTTCGCAAAACCGGAGGGACGGGCTGCCGCAGCGGCCAGGACACCGGCTACGGCCGAGGGGCTGTGGAGGCGGCCGTCCAACGCCGCCTGGACGGCGTCGTCGAGGTCCACCCACATGGTGCGGATTTCTGCTTCCTCGTGGGTGCGCTCGTGCCGGTCCGCTTCGGGAACCTCGGTGATGCCGCGCGCCAGGTAAATGCGCAGGGCCTCGCGGGAGGAGCCGGGCGAGAGGAAGAGGTCCGTGAGGACATTCCACTGGCTGGCTTCAATATCGGCTTCTTCGGCCAGTTCCCGGGCTGCCCCCACCTGGAAGTCTTCGCCGTCAATGTCCAGCAGACCGGCGGGGATTTCCCAAAGGGTCATCCGCACCGGGTGCCGGTACTGGTTAATCAGCAGCACCTGGCCGGCGTCGTTCATGGCCAGGATGGCCACCGCGCCCGGGTGGCGGATGTAGTCGCGGACCAGGGGTTCGCCGTCGGCGGTCAGCTGGAACTTCTCGCTGACCACGTCCCAGACCCGCCCGGTGTATTCCACGGAGGAACTCAGCAGGCGGCGGGGACTCTGTTCGTCGGCGAACCCTCTGGTCTCGCTCATGGGGTTGTTAGCCCTTTCCGTTCTGGTGTGCCAGAGCGGCCTTCACTAGACCGGCGAAGAGCGGGTGCGGGCGCGTGGGACGGGAGCTGAGCTCCGGGTGCGCCTGCGTGGAGACGTAGTACGGGTGCACGTCCGCCGGAAGTTCAACAAACTCCACCAGTCCGCCGTCAACCGTGGTGCCGGAGAAGGACAGGCCTGCCTCGGCGATCTGGTCGCGGTACTGGTTGTTGACCTCGTACCGGTGGCGGTGGCGTTCGGCCACTGCAGTCTTGCCGTAGGTCTTGGCCACAACCGAACCCTCTTCGAGTTTGGCATCCCACAGACCCAGGCGCATGGTGCCGCCCATGTCACCCTCACCGGAGACAATGTGCTTCTGCTCCGCCATGGTGGCGATGACCGGGAACTTGGTGTCCGGCTCGAACTCCGAGGAGGACGCGCCTTCCAGCCCAACCACATTGCGGGCGTATTCGATGACCATGCACTGCAGGCCAAGGCACAGGCCCAGCGTGGGGAGTTTGTTTTCCCGGGCGTAGGTCAGTGCTCCGAGCTTGCCTTCAAGTCCGCGGATGCCGAAGCCGCCGGGAACACAGATGGCGTCGACGTCGGCCAGGGCCTCTGCGGCGCCTTCGGGCGTTGCGCACTCATCGGAGGGAACCCACCGGATGTTGACCTTGGTCTTATTGGCGAAGCCGCCGGCGCGCAGGGCTTCGGTCACAGAGAGGTAGGCGTCCGGCAGGTCCACGTACTTGCCGACCAGGGCAATGTTCACGTGGTGCCTGGGGTTGTGGACAGCTTCGAGGAGCTTGTCCCACTTGGTCCAGTTGACGTCCTTGAACTTCAGGTCCAGGTGCTGGACGATGTACGCGTCCAGGCCCTGGGAGTGAAGGGTCTTGGGGATGTCGTAGATGCTCGGGGCGTCCGGGCATCCGATCACGGCATCGACATCGACGTCGCACATGCGGCCGATCTTGTTGCGCATGGCGTCCGGCACCGGGCGGTCCGAGCGGATGACGATGGCGTCCGGCTGGATACCGATGGACCGCAGGGCAGCCACGGAGTGCTGGGTCGGCTTGGTCTTCAGTTCCTGGGACGGGCCGATGTACGGCACGAGGGAAACGTGCAGGAAGAAGACGTTGTTGCGGCCGATGTCCTGGCGCACCTGGCGTGCGGCCTCCAGGAAGGGCTGGGACTCGATGTCGCCAACCGTGCCGCCGATTTCGGTGATGATGACGTCGGGGGTCTTCTTCGCCTCGGAGGGCAGGCGCATCCGGCGCTTGATCTCGTCGGTAATGTGCGGAATGACCTGAACGGTGTCACCGAGGTATTCGCCGCGGCGTTCCTTGGCGATAACGGTGGAGTAGACCTGACCGGTCGTGACGTTGGCGGAGCCGTCGAGGCTCTCGTCAAGGAACCGCTCGTAGTGTCCGATGTCGAGGTCAGTCTCGGCACCGTCGTCGGTCACGAAGACTTCGCCGTGCTGGAAGGGGTTCATTGTGCCCGGATCCACATTGAGATAGGGATCGAGCTTCTGCATGGTCACCGCTATGCCGCGCGACCTCAACAGATGGCCGAGACTTGACGCTGTCAGTCCCTTACCGAGTGAGGACGCCACGCCACCGGTGACGAAGATGTGTTTGGTCGTAGAAGACGACTTGGGAAACCTGGAATTTGATCGCTGCACCACGGAGTTCGAGCCTATCACCTTTTGTAGTTCTGAGTTTGTCGTCATGGAATTCTTCCTGCGGCACTGGACTACTGACGCGGCGGATGTCCCGCCGCTGCCAGGAGTTCGACGGCGTGTGCCCGGGCGGACTCGGAGTCCTCCTGGCCTGCAAGCATCCTGGCAAGTTCCTTGATCCGCTCTGCATCGTCCAGAACGGTAACGTCACTGGCGGTTACGCCTGTTCCATCTTCCCCCATTGCGGACATCTTAATCACGCGGATGTGATGGTCGGCAAACGCGGCCACCTGCGGAAGGTGGGTGACCACAATCACCTGCACGTGCTTCGCGAGCATGGCCAGCCGGCGCCCGATTTCGACAGCCGCCTTTCCGCCGACCCCGGAGTCCACTTCATCGAAAATGAAGGTGGGAACGGGGTCCACTTCGGCCAGCACCACTTCGATGGCCAGCATGACGCGGGAGAGCTCACCGCCGGAGGCGCCCTTGCCCAGCGGCCGGGCCGGGGCACCGGGATGCGGCTGCAGGAGGAAGGAGATGCTGTCCGCCCCGTGCATACTCAGCTCATCCACCGCAGTGACCTCGATGACCAGGTTGGCATCGGCCATGGCCAGGGCGGACAGCTCGTCGCTGACCCGCTGTGCCAGGTCAGCAGCGGCTTCGGTCCGCAGCTTGGTCAGGTCAGCTGCCGCTGACGTGAGTCCGGCCTGCAGATCGGTGATTTCCGCTTCCAGCGCTTCGATCCGGCTGCCGTCGTCGCCAAGCTCCGCCAACCGGGCACGGCTGGTCTCGGCCCATTCCAGGACTTCGTCCACGGACGGAGCAAATTTGCGGAGCAGCGCGGAGATTTCAGCCCGGCGGGTTTCCACTTCAGCCAGCCGTTCCGGGCCTTCCCCGTCCAGGGAGGCACTGTAGCTGGCCAGCTCAGCGGCTATGTCGGTCAGGATGTAGCCAACCTCGGCCAGCCGTTTGGCTGAGTCCGCCAGTGCCGGGTCGTGTTCGCCGGCCAGCTCAAGCTGGCGTTTCGCTGCATCCACGAGGGAGGTGGCATCGGACCCGTCGGAGAAGTCACCGGCGATCAGAGCCTGATGTGCACCCACGGCGGCGGTGCGCAGCTCTTCAAAGTTGTTGAGCCGGGTTGCCTCGGCCTTCAGGGTTTCGTCTTCCCCCGGCAGCAGTTCCAGGGCATCGATTTCCTCCAGTGAAGCCGAAAGGTACTCCGCTTCCCGCAGGCGCTCACGGGCCTGGTTGCGCAGATCGGCCAATTCGGTGACCGCAGCGCGCCAGCGCGTGTAATCCGCCTGGTAGGACGACAGCAGGGACGCCAGCACCGGACCGGCGTACTTGTCGAGTGCCTCCCGCTGGGCCGCTGTGCTCTTGAGCCGGAGCTGGTCCGACTGCCCGTGCACCGCCACCAGATGCTGGCCCACTTCGGCAAGGACGCCCACCGGAGCGGACCGTCCTCCTACGTGTGCACGGCTGCGGCCCGCCGCGTTGACGGTTCGGGCGAGCATCAGCTCGGTGACGCCGTCGTACGTTTCCAGTTCAGCGCCTGCCTCCTCCGCCCGGGTGACGGCGGCATTTTCCGGCGGAAGCCGGACCACAGCTTCCGCAAGGGCAGCCTTTGCTCCGGTGCGCACGGCTCCGGCGTCGGTCCGTGCACCCAGCAGCATCCCCAGGGCCGTAATGACCATGGTCTTACCGGCACCGGTTTCGCCTGTGACCACGGTGAATCCCGGCCCTAGTTCCAGCGTGGCGTCCGTGATGACGCCGAGGTCCCGGATTCGGATTTCTTCAATCATGCCGGTCCTCCGCTGTCTGCCGTGTGCCGTGAAATTTCCACGCTGTCCGAAAGGTCCCCCGGGCTGCCGACCGGGCCGCGCCAGCCTTGGGTGGGAAGCTGGAACTTGCGCACCAGGCGTTCCGAGAACGGTGTTGAGTGGGTACGGGCAAGCCGCACCGGAATGGCGGAGCGGGTCACTTCCACCCGCGCTCCCGGCGGCAGTTCCACGCTGCGCCGGCCGTCGCACCAGAGCACTCCCGCAGCATCTGTGCGGGTCAGGACCTCCACGGCAAGAATGGACGCAGGGGCGACTACGAGCGGCCGGGAAAACAGTGCATGTGCGCTGATGGGCGCGATCAGGAGCGCTTCCACCTCGGGCCACACCACGGGGCCGCCGGCGGAGAAGGAATATGCTGTGGAGCCCGTGGGAGTAGCCAGGACCACACCGTCGCAGCCAAAGGAGCTGATGGGTCGGGCATCGACCTCCACCACTACCTCGAGCATCCGCTGCCGGTCGGCCTTTTCTATGGCGGCCTCGTTCAGCGCCCAGGTGTGGGCAATCAGCTGATTCTCGAACCAGACTTTGACGTCGATGGTCATCCGCTCTTCAACGGTGTAGGCCCGCTCGACCACCCAGTGCACGGTCTGTGCAAGATCGGCGCGTTCGCTTTCGGCCAGGAAGCCCACGTGGCCCAGGTTCACGCCCAGCAGCGGGACGTTCGTATCGCGAACCAGTTCTGCGGCACGCAGGATGGTGCCGTCCCCTCCCAGGACCATGCCCAGATCCACACCGTCAAGGGCAACGTCTTCGTCGAGGATTTCAGTGGGTGCGGTCAGGACGCCGTAAACCGACTGGATATCTTCCAGGTCCTTGCGCCGCATGACCGGAATCAATCCGGAAGTGTGGAGCTGGGTGCACGCTTCCTGGGCGGCAGCCATGGCAGCCTGCCGGCCGGTATGGGCCAGCACGAGTATCCGTCTGCTCATGTGCGTATCGTCCTGTTCCGCCCCCGAGGGAGCTGATTGGAATTCCGTCAGTCTTCGGCGGGGCGTTCCCCGTCTGCAAACCGATCAGCCGGCTTACTTCCGGCTCCATCAAACCTGTCAAAGGCCTCATCCACCAAACGCCGGGCGGTTCCCTGTGCATTCGCGGGCGGCTCCGCAACCGATGTTCCAGGTGCTGGCACCTGCAGCCACAGGAAAAACTCAACGTTGCCGTTCTGGCCAGGCAGCGGGCTGGGCGCCAGGCCGCCAATACGGAGGTTCGCCGTCAGGGCAGACTCCACCACCCGTGCCACTGCCATTCGGTGCTTCTGGGGGTCGAGAACAACCCCCGCCTTCTCCAGCTTCTCACGGCCCACTTCAAACTGCGGCTTGACCATCAGCAGCAGGTTTCCTCCCGGGCGCGTCGCTTTCGCCAGGGCAGGCACCACCATGGTCAGGGAGATAAAGGAGAGGTCGGCCACCGTCAGGTCCACCGGTCCCCCGATGTCCTCCGGATCCAGGTACCGCACATTCATGCCTTCATGCACATCAACGCGCGGGTCCCGGCGCAGCACCTCCACCAGCTGATCGTGCCCGACGTCGACGGCCACCACGCGAGCTGCGCCTCCCCGCAGCAGGACATCAGTGAAACCACCTGTCGAAGCACCGGCGTCCAGGCAGCGAAGTCCCGCGGGCTGCACCTGCGGGAAAGCGACAAGCGCGCCTGCGAGTTTGTGTCCGGCGCGACTGACATAGTCTGGGACGCCGTCGTCGAGCACTGACAGGGTGTCCTCATCTGAGACGGAAGCCGACGCCTTGCCGAGAACGGCGCCCGCCCGGGAAACCCGGCCGGCAGCAATGAGTTTGGCGGCGTGGGTCCGGGAACGTGCCAATCCCCTGGTTACCAGTTCCTGGTCAAGTCTTGCCACGTTCTAGCGCTCCTCTGAAAGATCGGCGTTCAGCTGGGCCAGGAGACCGTCGTGAAGCGCTGTATACACGGCAAGGTGTTCGGTGGTGGGCATTGCCGGGACGTCCCTAACAGCTGCCAGGGCGGCATCAACCGCCGGATCCTGCGTGGTCACCAAAACGGAAGGCCAGGAGCCGGCGGCACCCGCCGACTCTGTCCTTGTGTTCTCCATCTGGCTGTCATCCATCCGGCGTTTGCCCATCCCTTGTCCAACGTTTCGAATCCAGCCTATCCGCCGGCAGTGACAGTCCAGCTGAGCACCGGAGCAGTCGCATTCTCCTCGTGAGGACGGGCGTTCCACCATGCGGCGCAGGCTGCACGCCAGCTATCCAAATCGGTGCTGTCGCCCGTGATTTCCACGGTGTTCCCGTTGACTCTGGCAACGGCAGTACCGCAGCGGCTAACGCCGTCGGCCGTTTCAATCTCGGGGTACGGCCGGTAGAGCGCGTCGAGGTTTTCGACCAGATACGTCGGCCTCTCCTGCGTGCGGGCTGCCAGCGCCGTCTGAGGTGTGTCAACGCCGGTAAGCACCATTGCCGTCGCGAATCCGGCGTTGTTGCCGCCCAAGATGTCAGTGTCCAGCCGGTCGCCAACCACCAAAGGCGCCTTGGCATTCAGGTGGCGTGCCGCTGTCAGGAACAGCGGAGCCTCGGGCTTTCCCGCCACCAGGGGGGTCCTGCCCGTTGCTGCAGCGACGGCGGCCACGAGGGTTCCGTTGCCGGGAGCGATCCCCCGGGCCTGCGGAATGGACATATCAGTGTTGGTGGCAACCCAGACAGCGCCGCGGCCGACGGCGAAGGCCGCCTCCGCGAGATCTTTCCAGCCAAGTGCGGGATCAAAGCCCTGGATGACGGCGTCGGGGCGGTCATCAGCGGAAAGCACCGGGACCAGACCCTGTTCGCGCACCTGCTCGGCAAGCCAGGCGCTTCCGGTTACCAGGACCGTTGCGCCGGCCGGAACGGAAGCTGCCAGCAGCTCCGCACCGGCCTGCGCGGAGCCGAACACGGTCTCCGCTGTTGCCGGCGCCCCCAGCTCGCGCAGATGCGCGGCCACGGTTTCGGAGGAACGCGAGGCATTGTTGGTGACGTAGGCGAGCTGCACACCCACGCCGTCGAGACGCTGCAGCGCCTCGACGGCCCCTTCAATGGCATGCGGACCCGCGTAGACGACGCCGTCCAAGTCCGAGAGGACGGCGTCGTATCCGGCAATCAGCGAATTGTCCGCCATGGTGTTACGAGCGGTCCTCGTCGACGTCACCGGCAGGTGCGTCGGCGGAGAATTCCTCGTTGTCATTGCCGTCGTCGTGCTGTTCGACGGTGTTGTCGTCGTCCTCTTCCTCAGCTTCGAGGACGCCGATCACGCCTTCCTGGTCATCGGAAGGCAACGTGTCGACGTCGTCCGTCAGGTCCAGGTCGCCGTTGGCATCTGCCGGCTCGGTTTCAACCGGAGCAGCGAAGGGGGTGTCCGAACGCTCAGCACCGCGGTGATCGTCGCGGCTTTCACGGTCCTCGCGGCCGCGGCGCGGCTTCTCCGGCTTTTCCTCTTCGTCGTCGAGGTCGTAGATGTCCGGCTCAGCGAACTCCCCGATACCCAGTGCCTTTTCGGCCAGCAGCGCACGGTTGCGCCACTGCTCGGCTTCTTCGTTGCGGTCTGCCAGCTCGAGGGCGTCAGCATAGGCACGGAAGAGGCGGGGGCTGAAGGAGAACGCACGGTTCTTGTCCAGCTGCGGGATTTCCAGTGCGGTCACGGCCGCGTCGTACTGCTCCATGTCCATCCGTGCACCCGATGCCACGATGGCCATGTCCACCTGGCCTGCTGTGTCCAGTTCCTTCGCCTCGTCCGAACGTGCAATGTCCAGGGCGCGGTCCGCACGGCCGAGGCCGCGTTCGCAGTCGGCCATCATGGCCAGGTAGGCATTGGAGCCACTGATGCGGCGGTAGGTCCGGAATTCGCGCAGGGCTTCCGCAAAGTTCTCCGAAGCGTACGCCGTGAGGGCTACTGCCTCACGGACTGCCGCCATGCGTCCGCCGCGGCGGCTGGCAGCCAGCGCATGCTGGAAGGCCAGCTCAGGGTCGATGTCGATCAGGCGGCCGGCCATGACCAGGTGCTTGGAGACCCACTCGCCGTTGACTTCTTCCAGGACACGCAGCTGGGCGCGGGTGACCTTGTCCAGTTCCTGTCCTGTGACATCGTCATCGATCTCGGGGGAACGCTCACGGTCGGGGCGGTTGGCGCTGCGCAGGTCGCGGGCGTTGTGCTTGTGCTCAACAACCAGTGCATCCTCGCCCCGGGCCGGCCGGTCCTTCGAGAAGGACGGCTTACGGTCGCCACGGTCGCCGAACGACGGCTTACGATCGTTGTCGCGTGCCGGACGACGGTCATCTCCGCCACGGGCCGGGCGGTCACCGAACGAAGGCTTACGGTCGCCACGGTCACCGAAGGACTTGCGCTCACCATCACGCGGCGGACGACGATCGTCACCACCGAACGACGGCTTACGGTCACCGCGGTCCCCGAAGGACGGCTTACGGTCGTTGTCGCGAGCCGGACGGCGGTCATCTCCGCCGCGGGCAGGACGGTCACCGAACGAAGGCTTACGGTCGCCACGGTCACCGAAGGACTTGCGCTCACCATCACGCGGCGGACGACGATCGTCACCACCGAACGACGGCTTGCGATCACCGCGGTCACCGAAGGACGGCTTACGGTCGTTGTCGCGAGCCGGACGGCGGTCATCTCCGCCACGGGCAGGACGGTCGCCGAAGGACGGCTTACGGTCGCCGCGGTCCCCGAATGCCGGCTTACGGTCGTTATCGCGTGCCGGACGGCGGTCATCTCCGCCACGGGCAGGACGGTCGCCGAAGGACGGCTTACGGTCGCCGCGGTCCCCGAATGCCGGCTTACGGTCGTTATCGCGTGCCGGACGTCGATCGTCGTCACCGCGGGCAGGGCGGTCCCCGAAGGACGGCTTGCGATCCTTTGAGTAAGGCTTGCGTTCTGAGGACGCGCCGCGATCACCAAAGGACTTCCGCTCACCGTCACGCGCAGGCCTGCCGCCGAAGGACGGCTTGCGGTCTTCGAAACGCTTAGGAGCATTCCGGTCGTTGGTGGCGGGACGTCCGCGGTCATCCCGCTTATCTGACGAGCTGCTGCTGTGGGCGGCGTTGCTTCCGGCGCCGCGCTGATCCCTGTTATTTTGCTCTGACATGCTCGTGAGTTCCTCTCGTCGTGAGCCGACCAACGGAATTTACTGCAGTCGCTCGTCACTATGGATATATAAAAGTCGGTTAGAAAGTTTGGGGGCCTAAAGAGGCACAGTCTGATTCTAGTCCAGGTACGTTCCGGGATGGACATCCCTTACCGTGAAGCGCTGCAGGGAATAGGTGAGTCTTCCCACCTCCCGGCCCACGACAGCAGCGATCTGGGCCCACGCGGGGCCTGTTAAACAGTTGAGGCCCGTACCAAAATGTACGGGCCTCAACCTCTCAACCGAAATATTGTCCGGCGGTGACCTACTCTCCCACACCCTCCCGGATGCAGTACCATCGGCGCAGTGGGTCTTAGCTTCCGGGTTCGGAATGGGACCGGGCGTTTCCCCCACGCTATGACCGCCGTAACCCTACCACCCACACCACCAGCCAAACTGCTCCTGGTGGAGGGGAAAACAATGGGTCACAACCAAACACTCAAACAACAGTGCCTGTCATGAAAAAGTATCCACGCGTAAGAATGAACACTTCCTTAATTCTACGGCATCCCACCACCCATCACAGGTGATCGAATACCGGTTCCACGGTGACAAACCACACACGGGTTTGTTATCCGGGAACCACATAGTGGACGCAAGCAGCATGATCAACACAATCCTTCTTTGGCGGGAACGTTTGAAGTCGTTTCCTGCCCAGACTGTGGTGTGGTGTAAGTTATCGGCCTATTAGTACCGGTCAGCTTCACGGGTCTTTAGTCCCCGCTTCCACATCCGGCCTATCAACCCAGTGGTCTGGCTGGGGGCCTCTCACACACAAGGTGTATGGAAATCTCATCTCGAAGCGGGCTTCCCGCTTAGATGCTTTCAGCGGTTATCCCATCCGAACGTAGCTAATCAGCGGTGCACTTGGCAGTACAACTGACACACCAGAGGTTCGTCCGTCCCGGTCCTCTCGTACTAAGGACAGCCCTTCTCAAATTTCCTGCGCGCGCAGCGGATAGGGACCGAACTGTCTCACGACGTTCTAAACCCAGCTCGCGTACCGCTTTAATGGGCGAACAGCCCAACCCTTGGGACCTACTCCAGCCCCAGGATGCGACGAGCCGACATCGAGGTGCCAAACCATGCCGTCGATATGGACTCTTGGGCAAGATCAGCCTGTTATCCCCGAGGTACCTTTTATCCGTTGAGCGACGGCCATTCCACAATGTACCGCCGGATCACTAGTCCCGACTTTCGTCCCTGCTCGAGATGTCTCTCTCACAGTCAAGCTCCCTTGTGCACTTACACTCGCCACCTGATTGCCAACCAGGCTGAGGGAACCTTTGGGCGCCTCCGTTACTCTTTAGGAGGCAACCGCCCCAGTTAAACTACCCATCAGGCACTGTCCCTGACCCGGATTACGGGCCGAAGTTAGATATCCAGTATGACCAGAGTGGTATTTCAACGATGACTCCACCCGAACTGGCGTCCGGGTCTCACAGTCTCCCACCTATCCTACACAAGCCACACCGAACACCAATACCAAACTATAGTAAAGGTCTCGGGGTCTTTCCGTCCTGCTGCGCGTAACGAGCATCTTTACTCGTACTGCAATTTCGCCGAGTTTATGGTTGAGACAGCGGGGAAGTCGTTACTCCATTCGTGCAGGTCGGAACTTACCCGACAAGGAATTTCGCTACCTTAGGATGGTTATAGTTACCACCGCCGTTTACTGGGGCTTAAATTCCCAGCTTCGCCCGTAAGGGCTAACCGGTCCTCTTAACCTTCCAGCACCGGGCAGGAGTCAGTCCGTATACATCGTCTTGCGACTTCGCACGGACCTGTGTTTTTAGTAAACAGTCGCTTCCCCCTGGTCTCTGCGGCCCCGATCCCCTCCGGACAGCAAGTGTCCATCAAGGTTGGGGCCCCCCTTCTCCCGAAGTTACGGGGGCATTTTGCCGAGTTCCTTAACCATAATTCTCTCGATCGCCTTAGTATTCTCTACCTGATCACCTGTGTCGGTTTGGGGTACGGGCGGCTAAAACCTCGCGCCGATGCTTTTCTAGGCAGCATAGGATCACCGGATTCCCACCAAAGTGGGTCCCGTCAGATCTCAGGTGCGTCATTCAAGACACAGTGACGGATTTACCTATCACTGACCCTACATCCTTAGACCAGGACAACCATCGCCCGGCCCGGCTACCTTCCTGCGTCACACCTGTTAATACGCTTACCTCCCGGGATCAGGTCCCGCGCTCCACCAAAAACCGTGTCGCCACAAGGGCTAACGGTCAGGTATTGGGCGGTTAGTATCCCCCGATCAGTATTGGCGGTTTTTCGCCGGTACGGGAATATCAACCCGTTGTCCATCGACTACGCCTGTCGGCCTCGCCTTAGGTCCCGACTTACCCAGGGCAGATTAGCTTGACCCTGGAACCCTTGATCATTCGGCGGACGGGTTTCTCACCCGTCTTTCGCTACTCATGCCTGCATTCTCACTCGTGTAGGCTCCACCGCTGGTTTACACCGCGACTTCACTGCCCACACGACGCTCCCCTACCCATCCAAACGCTTGAACGAAAATGGATAAACCATCCGCTTGGCTAATATTTGAATGCCACAACTTCGGCGGTGTACTTGAGCCCCGCTACATTGTCGGCGCGGAATCACTTGACCAGTGAGCTATTACGCACTCTTTCAAGGATGGCTGCTTCTAAGCCAACCTCCTGGTTGTCTGAGCAACTCCACATCCTTTCCCACTTAGCACACGCTTAGGGGCCTTAGTTGGTGGTCTGGGCTGTTTCCCTCTCGACTATGAAGCTTATCCCCCACAGTCTCACTGCTGCGCTCTCACTTACCGGCATTCGGAGTTTGGCTGACGTCAGTAACCTTGTAGGGCCCATTAGCCATCCAGTAGCTCTACCTCCGGTAAGAAACACGCAACGCTGCACCTAAATGCATTTCGGGGAGAACCAGCTATCACGGAGTTTGATTGGCCTTTCACCCCTACCCACAGCTCATCCCCTCCATTTTCAACTGAAGTGGGTTCGGTCCTCCACGCGCTCTTACACGCGCTTCAACCTGGCCATGGGTAGATCACTCCGCTTCGGGTCTAGATCACGCCACTGCATCGCCCTGTTCAGACTCGCTTTCGCTACGGCTTCCCCTCACGGGTTAACCTCGCGACGTAACACTAACTCGCAGGCTCATTCTTCAAAAGGCACGCTGTCACAAGCACAACACCACAAGTGGCATTGCCCTGCTCCAACGGATTGTAGGCACACGGTTTCAGGTACTGTTTCACTCCCCTCCCGGGGTACTTTTCACCTTTCCCTCACGGTACTTGTCCGCTATCGGTCATCAGGGAGTATTTAGGCTTACCAGGTGGTCCTGGCAGATTCGCACGGGATTTCTCGGGCCCCGTGCTACTTGGGATCCTCTCCAAGCGGCAGCATACATTCCGGTTACGGGGCTAACACCCTCTACGGCCGGGCTTTCAAACCCGTTCACCTATGCATCTGCACTCACTTCACCAATCCGGCAGAATCGGTACGGAAAGTCCCGCAACCCCAGTGATGCAACGCCCGCCGGCTATCACACACCACTGGTTTAGCCTCTTCCGCGTTCGCTCGCCACTACTAACGGAATCACTGTTGTTTTCTCTTCCTGTGGGTACTGAGATGTTTCACTTCCCCACGTTCCCTCCACGCACCCTATGTGTTCAGATGCGGGTCACCCGGTCACTCGCGCGCCGGGCGGGGTTTCCCCATTCGGACATCCTGGGATCAACGCTCGGTTATCAACTCCCCCAGGCTTATCGCAGATTCCTACGTCCTTCTTCGGCTCCTGATGCCAAGGCATCCACCGTGTGCCCTTAAAAACTTGACCACAAAGATCAATAAATATTATCGCTATCGAGAAAACCATGGAGGCCGGTAAAAACCGGTCACCAGGTTTATCTGAAATTGCACTTAATAATTTTAAGATGCTCGCGTCCACTATGTAGTTCTCAAACAACAACCCCGTCACACCCCGCCACCACCACGTATTCACCGTGACGGTCTTGGGCCTGCGCAGGAACAATCAGAAACAACACGAACCCGTGTCCCTTCCAACCCCTCCAATGAAGGCTTGAAATTCTTCGGTCCTGTTATTTCAGGACCCAACAGTGTGCCAAACGGAAAAACCCGGTACTTGAAGACACCGGCAGCGTTTCCAGTCCTCCCCGAAGGAAGAACGTACTGTGCTGCCGGGCTCAACGCCGGGCACCTGCCTATTGATATTCCACCCTTGAGCACCCACCGGAAAACATATGTTTCCGATATGGGCATCTCCTGCAAAGCCCGCATCCAACACTGTGGAATAACACGAAAAACTTTGAGGTGCTCCTTAGAAAGGAGGTGATCCAGCCGCACCTTCCGGTACGGCTACCTTGTTACGACTTAGTCCCAATCGCCGGTCCCACCTTCGACGGCTCCCTCCCACAAGGGGTTAGGCCACCGGCTTCGGGTGTTACCAACTTTCGTGACTTGACGGGCGGTGTGTACAAGGCCCGGGAACGTATTCACCGCAGCGTTGCTGATCTGCGATTACTAGCGACTCCAACTTCATGAGGTCGAGTTGCAGACCTCAATCCGAACTGAGACCGGCTTTTTGGGATTAGCTCCACCTCACAGTATCGCAACCCTTTGTACCGGCCATTGTAGCATGCGTGAAGCCCAAGACATAAGGGGCATGATGATTTGACGTCGTCCCCACCTTCCTCCGAGTTGACCCCGGCAGTCTCCTATGAGTCCCCGGCATAACCCGCTGGCAACATAGAACGAGGGTTGCGCTCGTTGCGGGACTTAACCCAACATCTCACGACACGAGCTGACGACAACCATGCACCACCTGTAAACCGGCCACAAGTGGGGGACCTGTTTCCAGGCCTTTCCGGTTCATGTCAAGCCTTGGTAAGGTTCTTCGCGTTGCATCGAATTAATCCGCATGCTCCGCCGCTTGTGCGGGCCCCCGTCAATTCCTTTGAGTTTTAGCCTTGCGGCCGTACTCCCCAGGCGGGGCACTTAATGCGTTAGCTACGGCGCGGAAAACGTGGAATGTCCCCCACACCTAGTGCCCAACGTTTACGGCATGGACTACCAGGGTATCTAATCCTGTTCGCTCCCCATGCTTTCGCTCCTCAGCGTCAGTTAATGCCCAGAGACCTGCCTTCGCCATCGGTGTTCCTCCTGATATCTGCGCATTTCACCGCTACACCAGGAATTCCAGTCTCCCCTACATCACTCTAGTCTGCCCGTACCCACTGCAGACCCGGGGTTGAGCCCCGGGCTTTCACAGCAGACGCGACAAACCGCCTACGAGCTCTTTACGCCCAATAATTCCGGATAACGCTTGCGCCCTACGTATTACCGCGGCTGCTGGCACGTAGTTAGCCGGCGCTTCTTCTGCAGGTACCGTCACTTTCGCTTCTTCCCTGCTGAAAGAGGTTTACAACCCGAAGGCCTTCGTCCCTCACGCGGCGTCGCTGCATCAGGCTTTCGCCCATTGTGCAATATTCCCCACTGCTGCCTCCCGTAGGAGTCTGGGCCGTGTCTCAGTCCCAGTGTGGCCGGTCACCCTCTCAGGCCGGCTACCCGTCGTCGCCTTGGTGGGCCATTACCCCAACCAACTAGCTGATAGGCCGCGAGTCCATCCAAAACCGCATCAAGCTTTCCACGGACCCCCATGCGGGAATCCGTCGTATCCGGTATTAGACCCGGTTTCCCAGGCTTATCCCGAAGTTAAGGGCAGGTTACTCACGTGTTACTCACCCGTTCGCCACTAATCATTTTGTGCAAGCACAAAAGTCATCGTTCGACTTGCATGTGTTAAGCACGCCGCCAGCGTTCATCCTGAGCCAGGATCAAACTCTCCGTAAATGTGTTACAGACACAAGACCGGAGCCAAGGAAAATTGGCTGCACAGTCCTGCACTAAATTCGAAACCAGCTAAAAAAGCTGCTCCCAACCCACGGGGTGGGCGGAAACAACCAGTTCAACCAATTAAAATAATTGGTATCAATAAACTTGGCACACTATTGAGTTCTCAAACAACAGATGCATCCGAAATACTCGGAAAAACAAAGAATGTTTTTCTTTTCTCTTCGCTGCAGTGTTTCTTTATTCTATTTCATCCGGACCGTTTTAGCAATTCCGCGGTATTTGCGGTAATTAGCTGAAACAACCGTTTGAACCCGCCACAAAGCACTCGGATGAAATCCGCTGCTGTGTTTTTGGGCTGTTGCCGGATCCGGGAGCCTTGCCAGCGGAGCATGTCCGCCAGGCACTCACCGGGGCAACTCACTAAACTTTACACACCCTCCGGCATGGGTGCAAGCCGGCAGCGTGTGATCTGCTGCACCCCGGACAGGCACCCTGCACGCAAGGGAAAAGGCCGGCCCCCGGCCTCCTCACGCCCCTGGATTTCCAAGGCGTGCGGAGCCGAAAGCCGGCCTCCACCTGATCGGCAGGATGAGCTCCCCTAACCTGCGCTAACTTCCACCGTTGCCAGGGTGCGCTTGCCGCGGCGCAGCAGCAGGTACTTGCCGTGCAGCAGCTCATCCCCGTCAATAACGGCATCCGCGTCCGTGACCTTGCGGTTGTTCACATATGCTCCGCCTTCGGCAACCGTCCGGCGCGCGGCCGAGTTGCTGGCTGACAGGCCGGAGGCAACGAGCAGATCGATAATCCCCAGGCTGTTGCGGTCCACCACTACCCGCGGCAGTTCCGCCGTGGCCGCGGTCAGGGTTGCTTCATCCAGCTCGGTGATTTCACCCTGCCCAAACAATGCGGCAGAAGCGGCAATAACCTTCTCGGTTGCTTCGGCGCCGTGAATCAGCGACGTCACGTCGTAAGCAAGCCGGCGCTGGGCCGCACGCTTGTGCGGTTCCTCCGCCACAGAGCGGGCCAGCTCCTCAATTTCCGCCTTGGAGAGGAAGGTGAAGACCTTGAGCCGGTCAACGACGTCGGCGTCGGAAGTGTTCAGCCAGAACTGGTACATCGCGTACGGGCTGGTCATGGTGCCGTCCAACCAGATGGCGTTGCCCTCGCTCTTGCCGAACTTGGTGCCGTCAGAGTTGGTAATCAGCGGAGTGCCCAGGGCGTGGACACTCTTGCCCTCGACCTTGCGCACCAGTTCGGTCCCGGAGGTGAGGTTGCCCCACTGGTCCGAGCCGCCGGTTTCCAGCACACAGTTGTAGTCGCGGAAGAGCTGGAGGTAGTCCATGCCCTGCAGCACCTGGTAGCTGAACTCCGCGTAGGAGATGCCCTCATCGGAATTCAGGCGCGAGGAGACAATCTCCTTCTTGATCATGGTGCCCACCCGGAAGTGCTTGCCGATGTCACGGAGGAAGTCGATGGCACTCATAGGCGCGGTCCAGTCAAGGTTGTTGACCATCTGCGCGGCGTTGTCCCCCTCAAAGCTGAGGAAGCGCTGCACCTGTCCCTGCAGGTAGCCGACCCATTCCGAGACGGTTTCCTTGGTGTTCATGGTGCGTTCCGCCGTCGGACGCGGATCTCCCACCAGGCCGGTGGAGCCGCCCACGAGGGCGAGCGGCCGGTGACCGGCCAGCTGCAGGCGGCGCATGGTCAGCAGCTGCACCAGGTTTCCCAGGTGCAGGCTCGGCGCCGTTGGATCGAAGCCGCAATAATAGGTGATCGATTCCCCGGCGAGCAATTTCTCAAGTTCGGCCTCATCCGTGGAGACATGGACCAGTCCACGCCACTTCAGTTCCTGCCAAACATTCTCGAACGTCGGATCATTCTTTTGGGCGCTCAGGCCCGCTGGGGTTTCGGTAGTCACGTCTTCCAAAATATCAGTCTTCTTCGTCGATAATTCCAGCGGGAACCGGACGGGCCGCAATAAGACGCAGGCGCTGCGTGGGGCGGGTCATCGCCACATACAGATCTCCGACCTTCCCGGCCGCAGCGGTCAGCAGCTCTTCGGGCTCCAGGATGACGACGCCGTCGAACTCCAGTCCCTTCGCTTCCCTCGGCGAAGTGACCACAATGTCCTGCTCCAAACCGCCGGCACCCGTGCCCAGCCGCTTTCCGTAAACAGCCCCGACTTCGCGGCGGACGGCCTCGAGGTGGTGCTCCTCGGCGATAATCGCAAGGAGTCCGCCCTCGAGCGCTTCCAGGTCCTCGGGCAGAGTCTCCATCAGGCGGTCAACCAGCCCGCCGTCGGGAACCCGGTCGATGAAGGGCGCCCAGCGTCCCTCGCGCACCGCCTTGGGAGCGGACACCACCAGACCAGCCGCGTTGGCCATGCGCACGGCGGCTTCGGCAATCTGCGCGGGGGTGCGGTAGTTCACCGTGAGCTCTTCGAGGGTCCAGCGGTCCCCCACGAACGGCGTCAGCGCCTGCTGCCAGGAAGTGGCACCGGCAGCTGAGCTGGTTTGGGCAATGTCCCCCACAACGGTGAAGGACTTCAGCGGGCAGCGCCGCATCAGCAGGCGCCACTGCATGGCGGAAAGCTCCTGCGCCTCATCCACCACAATGTGCCCGAAGGCCCAGGTGCGGTCGACGGCGGCGCGGTCGGCCGCGGTCAGGCGGGTTTCTCCCACGGTGTTGTGGTCAGCCAGATCCTCGGCGGACAGGATGCCGTGGGCACCGGAATCCTCCAGGAACCCTTCCGTGTTCTCGATGGCGCGCTCGGCGTTGGCGAGGTCCCGCTTGCGCTGCTCTTCGCGCAGGGCGTGGTCGCGTCCGGCCGAAGCATCCAGTTCGCCCAGCAGTTCGGCGGCCTCGTCCAGCAGCGGAACATCCGCTTCCGTCCAGGGTGCGTCCGGGCTGCGGCGCAGCAGTGCGATTTCTTCGGCGCTCAGATCGGGGGCCGCACCTTCAAGGTGTCCGGGCTTGCTGAAGAGTTCAGACAGCAGCTTCTGAGGCGTCATCGGCATCCAGCACAGGTTCAGCGCCACGCGCACGTCCCGGGAGCTGCGGACGTCCTCGGCCAGGTAGGCCCGGTCCGTGCTGTTGCCTGCACCGGAGGACTCTTCCAGCTGTTCGGTCAACTGCTCGGTGAGTTCGCGCAGGAGGATCTTCACGAAGGTCACGCGGGCCTCGTTGTGCGGCTTGCCGGTCGCGCGTGCCCGGTCGCGGGCGCGCTGGACCATCTTGGGCGTCAGCAGGAGGATGGTTCCCTCCACGTTGAGTTTCCGCGGTTCCAGCGGCAGGCGCTGACGGTTCGCGACGGCGCGGGCGACCACGTCGGCCATCGAAATACGGCCCTTGATCTCGGCGACATTCGCGTCCTCTTCCGGGACAGCGGCGATGCCGGGCATCAGTTGTCCAAGGCTGGACATGACGACGCCGGTCTCACCCAGCGACGGGAGGACACGTTCGATGTACCGGATGAAGGCGTTGGAGGGGCCAACCAGCAGCACGCCGGCGGACTTGAGCCGTTCACGGTGCGTGTACAGCAGGTACGCGGCACGGTGGAGCGCGACGGCGGTTTTTCCGGTTCCCGGGCCACCCTGCACCACGAGTGTGCCGGCGAGGGGTGCCCGGATGATGCGGTCCTGCTCGGCCTGGATGGTGCCGACAATGTCCGACATCTGTCCGGTGCGCTTGGAGTTCAGGGCTGCCAGCAGGGCGCCTTCGCCCTGGAGTGCTTCTTCCTCCTCGAGCATGCTGTAATCCAGCACATCGTCTTCGATGGCCTGGACGTTCCGGCCCTTCAGGATCAGGTGGCGCCGCCGTCGGACGCCCTGGCGTTCAAAAGCGGTGGCCTGATAAAAGGTGCCGGCTTCCGGCGCCCTCCAGTCCACCATGAGCCGTTGCAGGTCAGCGGTGGAGAGGCCGATCCGGCCGATGTACCGCTCCTCGCCGTCGTCAAGATCCAGACGGCCAAAAACCAGCCGGTCATCCACGGCATTCAGCTGCGCCAGGCGGTCCTCATACATGGTGGCGAAGGCATCGCGCTCGGAGCGGTTTTGATGTGAACCGGCAGAGTGGCTGCGGCGCACCTGGGCCAGCTGCTCGCGCTTTTCTTCACGGAGTTCATCGAGTCGCTGGTACAAACCGGCGACGTAGTGTCGCTCGTGTTCCAGCTCGTGGTGGGCAGAAGACGTTTCAGGCATGTTCGCGTTCCCTCTCGCAAAGGCAGACCCACAAGTTTAGCGTGCATTTGGACTTTTTCCATGCACTGAGCTATTTAAGTGACGCCGGCCCTTGCCGGATGGGTCTAAGTGCGCCTCCGTCCGGAGCCGCGGTGATGCTCCGCCAAGCGGAGGAGCGGAAAATGGGGCTAGTAAGCGACCAGGGCGTGCACCGGGTAACCTGCCAGCGCGGCGCGTCCGCCGAGATCCTTCAGTTCCAGGACGACGCCGAATCCGGCCACTACGGCGCCGGCCTTCTCGATGAGCCGGGCCGTTGCACCGAGGGTCCCGCCGGTAGCGAGCACATCGTCCAGGATGAGGACGCGGGAGCCGGCCGGAATGTCATCCTGATGAACTTCCAGCGTGTTCTCGCTGTATTCCATGGAGAAGCTCTCAGAAAACACACGGCGCGGGAGCTTGCCGGGCTTGCGTATGGTGATGACGCCCTTGTCAGCTGCATAGGCTGCGGCTGCGGCGAGGAGGAAGCCGCGGGCTTCAACCCCGGCCACGTAGTCGAAGCGCCCCTCATACTCGGCCAGCAGAGCATCAACAACGCCGCGGAACGCGGGACCGTCGGCAAAAACAGGCGTCAGGTCGCGGAAGACGACTCCCGGCTTGGGGTAATCCGGCACAATTGCGCCCAGTCGTTCAATGGTTTCGGCAATGGGCTCAATGTTCTGTGCGGCGTCCGCGGGCGTTTCTTTCACGCGTCCACCTTACCCGCTCAACAGCGGGACCTCGTGGCTGACGGGGGCAGCTGTGGCCCTTCTCTCGACGGCCCGCGGCGCCGAAGGGTGGCGGAATAAAGCCTCCGGGGAGGCAGTTGCCACGTTTGAGCGGGTCCTTCGGAGAGGACCCGGAATCAACAGCAAGGATTGAAACACATGGTTAACCTGCACGAAGTGCTGAAGAACAAGATCGGATTCGGGACGGCTCCGCTGGGAAACATGTTCCGTGACATTCCCCAGGACGAGGCACTGGCCACCGTTGAGGCCGCCTGGAACGAAGGAATCCGTTACTTCGACACCGCTCCGTTCTACGGCGCCGGGCTGGCAGAATCCCGGCTGGGCGATGTCCTGTCCGGAAAGAACCGTGATGAGTATGCGCTCAGCACCAAGGTGGGACGGCTGATCCTGGACGAGGAGGAGGAGAAAGGCTCAGGCCTGTTCACACACGGGCGCTCCAACAAAATCGCCACGGATTACACGGCTGATGCCACGCTGCGGTCCATCGAGGAAAGCCTGACGAGGCTAAAGACCGACCGCTTGGACTTTGTCTTCATCCATGACACGTCCCGGGACTTCCTGGGCGACGAATGGGTGGCCAAGTTCGATGAGGCCCGGACCGGTGCGTTCCGCGTTCTGGCCCGGCTGCAGGACGAGGGCGTGATCCAGGGCTGGGGCCTCGGGGTCAATACGACCGAGCCCATCGAGCTGGCCATGGACATGGATGTGGCGGCTCCGACCATGAGCCTCTCCGCCACGCAGTACACCCTTCTGCAGCATGAGCGTGCCCTGCAACGCATGATGCCCGCTGCACAGGAAAAGGGTGTGGGAATCGTCGTCGGCGGTCCGTTCAACTCCGGTGCCCTGCTGGGCGGGGACTACTTCGATTACGCGGAGATTCCTCCGGCGGTCAAGGAGCGGATCGCACGGCTGACGGCAATCGCCCAGCGGCACGACGTGAGCCTGAAGGCAGCTGCCCTGCAATTCTCCACGGCGCACCCCGCTGTGGCTGCGGTCATCCCCGGTTCCAGCCGGCCCGAGCGCGTCTCTGAGGATATCGCGGCCATGAAGGCACAGATTCCCGGCGCCTTCTGGGACGAGCTGCTGGAAAATAAGCTGATCTCCGCACAGGCGCCGCTGCCTGGCGGCGAATAGAGGGTCCTGCCGGCAGGCGGCGTCGGGGATGATCATCCCCGACGCCGCCTGTGTGTTAACCGGTATTTCCGGCTAACGGGCCGTTGCACCGGCTGGCCGGCGCTTGGCCTGGGCCGGACGGTATTTGGAAACTGTTGGATCCCCGGTCAGCCAGTACCGCCAGGGATACTCGTCCGTACCTCCGGGTCCGCTGACACCTACCCGAGGTCCGGCGGACACTTTTTCCGCCGGGACGGGGTCCGCCGGCAGTTCCAGACGCAGCGGGGCGGCAAAGACATCGGCGCCGTCGAGAGCACGGTTGATTCCCAATGCCTGGGCCAGCCTAGCGGGGCCGCGGGCCAGATCCAGATCGGTCCGCGGGTTGTTGCGGCGAATCCTGGCGGTTTCAATTCCGCTGACAATTTCGCCCGCCCGGAGCAGCAGCCCGGTGGCATGGCCGTCCTCGCCGCACACCACGTTGGCGCAGTAGTGCATTCCATAAGTGAAGTAGACGTAGAGATGGCCGGCCGGGCCGAACATGGTGTTGTTCCGGGCGGTGCGGCCACGGAACGCGTGGGAGCCGGGATCAACGTCCCCCATGTAGGCCTCTACTTCGGTGACGCGAACACTCACCGGTTCCCCGCCGTCGTCGTGCGTCAATACTGATCCCAGCAGATGGCGTGCGGCCTCCGTTGCGGGCACCGCAAGCCGTGACCTCTCGCTTTTGTCTTCCATCCTTCGACCGTAACAATTGCGGAGCCGTCCCGTGGAATCGTGCTGCTTCCGAAACTAAACCATGGGCCGGTAGAACCGCTCCAACGCGGCCAAGCGGTGCGAATTCGGATGCGGCATGCCGCCGTCGAGCTGGTCGCGTGCGGAGTCTAAAGCCATGTGCCAGCCAGCCAGCAAAGCAGCGGTCTGGTCCTGGCTTCCGGTCACGGGCTGGCGGACGGTGACCCTGGTTTCCTCACCGTCGTTGGTCATCTCCAGCTCTGCTTCCCCGCCAACTCTGAGCCTGCGGCCGGCGGCATCAACTGCGGCCTCCACATCCTCCGCCGGGGCCCGGTACCAACGGTCAAAGACCAGTTCAGCGTCGGATCCCGAGCCGGTGACCAGCCCCATGGTGGGCGAGACGTCGAAATCTTCCGCATACGCATCCCGAAGAGCCAGCCACGTTTCCATGCTGTCCCGGGCGGGTTCCTCTCCTGCCGCAACGGAAGCGAAAGCGGCCAAAATACCTTGCCACCCGGCACTGCCCTCGGCGAGGAAATCCGGGGTGTCGGTCCGGGAACGGAACAGCAGCAGTGCTCCCCCGCTGCTTGCCAGGACCTGCCATTCCAGCACGGACTCCGATCCCAGCTGGTCCTCCCATGTGATCTGAAGGCTCGAGCGCGGTTCCAGCTGGAGCACGGTTCCGAAGCTGGATCCGCCGTCCATCTCCAGCGTGTATTCCTTGCCTAATTGCCACTCGGGGCTCAACTGGCCGAGCCAGCGCGAAATCTTCTCCGGATTCGTCAGAATGTCCCAGATATGGGCCGTGGGGTAATCGAACTGACGGTCGAAGGCCACCGCGTATCCGTCGGAAAGCCTCTCGATTCGGCCTTCTGGAACGGGGGCGGAAGTGATCTGTCCAGGCATGGCAGGGTCCTCCTGTCCGGGTACGGCCGGAATGGGGTTTTGTTCAGCGTAGCCCTTGGCCGGGCGGATCCGTAAGGTTCTGCGCGCACTTCAGCCACCGGATACGGGTACTGGCTTTCGTGCAGAATTTACCTGATTTGCCGGCGGTCCTCAGCCGGCGAAAAGGTCGGTGGCGGCTGACAGGCTTATGCCATGAAGACGACGACGGTGTGCGGCTCCCGGATAGATCCTCCTCCCGATCCCCTATGGCTTCCGGATGCCGAGTGGTCCGCGGAGGTGTTGGAGTTTTGGAAGTTCGCGGACGAGGAGTCGGTGTTCTCTGCGGGGCAGTTCTCTGCGGGGCAGGCTTGCGCCAGTACTTCCGCGCCGAATCCGGAGTGGGGCACGCCGAAGGGACTCACCGGTTCCTTGGTACTGGGCTCCGCCGATTCCCTGAACCAGGAATTGACGGGCGCCGCCTTGCAACGGCTGAGGGTTTTGGACGGCTGGACAGCATCAGCGCGGGCTCGACTCATACATCGGCAGCATCAGCTGATGGTTGAGGATCTTGAGCAGTTCAACAGGAAGCGTGCCGCCGAGGATTCAGCTTGCGGGCGGCCCGCCGTTGCGCGAAAGGTGGATCCGGCCCTTGCCTTTACTCTTGCGGCCACTGAGATCGCCACCCTGCTCGGGATCCCGGAAGGAACAGCAAGAGCCCTGGTTGATGAGTCCGACGAGTTGTGCGAACGCTGCCCGGAGACTTTGGCCTTGCTGGAAAAGGCGGAGATCAATCCCGCTCAGGCCCGCACCATCCTGGATCAGACGCGCTCACTTATTGCGGAGGAAATGCCGGCCGGAATTTCCCGTTCACCCGGTGCCACCGCCGGACAGGTTTTTCCTGCCGGTGCCGCCCACGCCATGGAACAGGAACTTCTGAAGATGGCTCCGGGCCTGACCAATGCCCAGTTGGTTCGAAAGGCACGCCGCCTGCGGGAAAGGAGCTACCCGGAAACCATCCCGGTCCGTCATCAGACGGCGTTCGAGCAGCGGAGGGTCTGGTTCCAGCCGCAGCCCGATGGCATGGGACATCTCACCGCATATCTTCCTGCCGACAAGGGGCAGAGTATCTTTGGCGCGCTGACCGGAGCGGCACGCGGCGAACAGTTACTGGGTGATCCGCGGTGCCTGGACCAGCTGCGCACCGACATCCTTGCGTCCCTGCTCCTGCACGCTTCCGAACCTTGGGTTGGGAAGCCACATGGCACCCAGACTCCGGACAGTGACGTTCCGGATGACGATGAACCTGTGGACAGTGAGGCTCTGGACATTGTGGCTCCAGACAACGCATACACCCGGGAACTCGGCAACGAACCCGGCGCAACGGAGGTCCCCTGCGTCGGAGCCGGCAAACCGTTCGATGTTCCGCCCCTGCCTTCCGGTACGGTCCCGGAGATCATGGTCCTGATAAACGCTGAAACGCTGTTTGGCGTCGACGACGCCCCTGCCGAACTTGCCGGCTACGGATCGATCAGCGCGCAGGAAGCGCGGCGGCTCGCCCGCACAGCATGCCGGTGGACCGGATTGGCCCAAGATCCCCAGACGGGCCAGATTCTGGGAGTTGGGCGGCGTCGAAAGGTGCCGTCCGGACTGCGGAGGTGGCTGCAGGCGAGGGACCAAACCTGCCGCTTCCCGGGCTGCAGTACGGGCGCTGCCCGGACCGAAATAGACCACACCATACCGTGGGCACACGGCGGCCCGACCGAACACTGGAACTTGGCGAACCTTTGCAAGAAACATCACCGACTCAAGACCCTGGGCCATTGGAAGGCCCGGCAGGTTTCTCCGGGGGTCTTGGAGTGGATCTCGCCTCTCGGACGTCGTTACCAGACTCAGCCGGAACTCACGCTTGGACACCTTCGCGCGCCTCGGACAGCTGACTCGCACCTCGAACCAGAAGTTGAGGAGTCACCACCGCCGTTCTAACCCGGCTGATGCCTGAGGCTGGATCCCGTCTTTCGCGCGCCTGTACCGGCTGTTGGTCACCGGCTGCTGGCCGGGACTATTTGGCGGGAATGCCTGATGGCCAGGGCAGCAGTTTGGGAAGGTCGATACCGTCCGCGGCTGCCTCGGCCCGCAGGCTGCCCAGGTTGGGGGTTCTTCCGGCGAGCCAGGCGGCAATGTCTGTAGCCATACCATTTACTGACACGGTGCTGCCGGTCGTGGCGAAGGTTTGAGTACCGGTATTTCCGGTAAGCACACGCGGGGCCATGCCGAAGGGCTGCAGCCTCACGCGTACTCCAGCAGGAACGCGGGCGGAGAGGAAATCGAACAGGTGCTCGCAGAATTGCGGTGACCAGCTGTCGGCTTCGCTGCCGGTGCCCAAGTCGGTTGCATGGATCACGAGTTCCCGCCACAGGGCCAGTCCCCCGTCCCGCACGACTCCGTCACGGTAGGAAATGGGTGCGTGCCAGTCCTCGTCACTGAGGTCGCCGAAGGCCGACAGGGCACGGTCCAATGCTGCGTCGAGCTCTGCGCGAAGCCGGTCTGCCGAACGAACGGAACCCTCTTCGATGGCACGGTTGCGGCCGTCAGAACCGCCGTCGTACAACTCAATGGTTTCGCCCCGGGCCGCATAGTCCAGCTGGCGTGCCATGGCATCGGCAACACCGGCCACGTGCGCCAGAACATGTCCGCGGGACCAGCCCGGGAGCCGGGAGGGAGCACGGACATCGGCGTCTGTCAGAGAGGCGACGCGGCTCCGAAAATCCGCTGCAGCAGTTCCCACATTGGACAGCAGCTGGGAGGAGGCGGGACGGTCCGGGGACTTGGGAACAGACGAACCCGGAGCATTAGAAAAACCAGTCATTGACCCACCTTATGGGAGCCGGAGCATTTCGCCACGCAGCGGCGCTGGCCCAGTGGATGCGTGCCGCCGGTGGCCGATGGGACAGGTGGAACCTAAAGTCAAAATCAGAGCTGGTAGCGGTGGCGGATGTGGTGCCGGCCCGGGTCTGCCTGCCAAAATTCGATCTCGGACGGTTGCAGCGCATACACCTGCCACTGCGGGTTCTCAGAACCATCCGCACCCGGCCGTTCCTCCCAGTCCCGTGCCGAGACGGTATCGGACAGCTGGACAACGGCGCCGGCCACCCGGATTTGCCGTCCCAGCTCGGACCAGTAGAAGTTCATGGCCGCACGGGGATTCGCCTCAAGCTCCCTGCCCTTCCGCGAGGTTCGGGATGTGGCAAAGTGCCAGCCGTCGTCGTCGAGATCTTTCAGGATGAGCATCCGTGAGGACAGGTTCCCGCCCGCGTCGGCCGTGGCCAGCGAAAAGGCATGGGGCTGGCGGACGCCTGCGGCCAGGGCGTCGTCCAGCCAGGAGCGGAACAGCTCAGCCGGATTGGCCGGCGCGCCAGCGCGGTCGAAGCCCGGCAGGTCCTCCGGAAAATCGGGCAGGGCACGCAGCATCAGCCGGAAGGAGTCGCTCATGGCCTAAGGGTAGCCGCTGGATATGTGGCACGCCCACGGCCCTCGAAGCCAAATGAAAAGGAGCCTAAGAGATGCCAGAAGGACCCCGGAAAGGCATCAGCTCTCCGGGGTCCTTTCCGAGGGGTGCGTGTATTCAGGCAGCGGACCGGGTCACGCAGCGTAGCTGCGAGCTGTCTCCAGCTCGGACTTCAGCGCAGTCAGCTGCGCTTCCACGGCCGACCGGGCCGTGCCGCCCTGGGCGCTGCGGCTGTTCAGCGAACCTTCAGTGCTCAGCACGGTCCGCACTTCAGGGGTCAGATGCTCCGAAATGCCGGCATAGTCCTCGTCGGTCAGGTCCCACAGTTCGACGCCGCGGCTTTCGGCCAGCTGTACAGCAGCACCGGAGAGCTCGTGCGCTTCACGGAAGGGAACGCCCTGGCGAACCAGCCACTCAGCAATGTCCGTGGCCAGGGCGAAGCCCTGCGGTGCCAGCGCCTGCATGCGCTCGGTGTTGAACGTGAGCGTGGCGATCATGCCGGAAACCGCAGGAAGCAGGACTTCCAGAGTATCGGCAGCGTCAAAGACAGGTTCCTTGTCTTCCTGCAGATCACGGTTGTAAGCCAGTGGTAGTCCCTTCAGCGTGGCCAGCAGGCCGGTGAGGTCACCGATCAGGCGGCCGGCCTTGCCGCGGGCCAGCTCGGCCACATCCGGGTTCTTCTTCTGCGGCATGATGGACGACCCGGTGGAGAACGCATCGTCCAAGGTCACGAAGGAGAACTCCTTGGTGGCCCAAATGATGATTTCCTCGCTGATCCGGGACAGGTCCACGCCGATCATGGCGGCGACCCAGGAGAACTCCGCGTAGACGTCACGCGAGGCGGTGCCGTCAATGGAGTTCCAGACCGCTGAGTCAAAGCCCAGCTCGGCAGCCACTGCATTGGGATCCAGCCCGAGCGAAGAACCGGCCAGGGCACCGGAGCCGTAGGGCGACACCGCAGCCCGCTTATCCCAGTCCATCAAACGCTGCACATCGCGCAGCAAAGCCCAGGCATGCGCCAGCAGGTGGTGGCTCAGCAGCACGGGCTGGGCGTGCTGCAGATGGGTGCGTCCGGGCATGGCCACCCCAAGGTGTTTTTCGGCCTGTTCCATGAGGGCATCAACCGTTGCCAGGACACCGGTGGCGATGATCCGGGCATGATCGCGCAGGTACATCCGTCCCAGCGTGGCGATCTGGTCATTGCGGGACCGGCCGGCGCGGAGCTTGCCGCCCAACGCAGGACCGGCGCGCTCAATGAGTCCGCGCTCCAGGGAACCGTGCACGTCCTCATCCGAATCGGCGGGGACATAGGCACCCGAGCGGACATCGGCGTCGAGCGCGTCCAGGGCCGCGAGCATGCCCGCCAGCTCCTCGTCGTCGAGCAGGCCGGCTGTGTGCAGCACGCGGGCGTGCGCACGGGAGCCGGCAATGTCGTAGCCGGCAAGCCGCCAGTCGAAGTGGGTGGACTTGCTCAGCGCCGCGAGGGCGTCAGCGGGACCGCCTGCAAAGCGGCCGCCCCACAAAGCGCCCTGGACGGTGGAACCCGCAGCTGCGGTTCCGGCCGGTTCAACCGGCGGCTTGCCGTGATTCATTTCCTACTTACCTTCTGCCAAACGCTGGTCGCGGCCGGAGGCCACCTTGGAGGACATGCCGAACAGCTCAATGAAGCCGCGGGCCATGGACTGGTCAAAGCTGTCACCGGTGTCGTAGGTGGCCAGGTTGAAGTCATACAGCGAGGAGTCGGAACGGCGTCCGGTCACCACTGCACGGCCGCCCTGCATGTTCATGCGGATGTCGCCGGAGACGTACTTCTGGGTGTCCTCGACAAAGGCGCCCAGGGACTTCTTCAGCGGGGAGAACCACTGGCCGTCGTAGACCAGCTCGGTCCAGCGCTGGCCAACGGTCTTCTTGAACCGGGCCTGCTCGCGCTCCACCGTGACGTTTTCGAGCTCGCGGTGGGCGGCCATCAGGGCCATGGCGCCGGGGGCTTCGTAGATTTCGCGGCTCTTGATACCGACAAGGCGGTCTTCGACAATGTCGATGCGGCCGATGCCCTGGGCGCCGGCGCGGCGGTTCATTTCCTCGATGGCCTGCAGCGGCGTGACGGGCTTGCCGTCGATCGCCACCGGAACGCCTTCCTTGAAGGTGATGACCACTTCGTCGGCGGGAAGGCCGGCAGCGGGATCGGAGGTGTACTCGTACACGTCCGGGGTGGGACCGTTCCAGATGTCTTCCAGGAAGCCGGTCTCCACGGCGCGTCCCCACACGTTGGCGTCGATGGAGAACGGGTTCTTCTTGGTGGTGACGATCGGCAGGTTCTTTTCCTCGGCAAAGGCGATGGCCTTGTCACGGGTCAGGGCCAGGTCGCGGACCGGGGCGATGCACTTCAGGTCCGGGCCCAGGGTCTGGATGCCGACTTCAAAGCGGACCTGGTCGTTGCCCTTGCCGGTGCAGCCGTGGGACACGGTGGTGGCGCCGAACTCACGGGCGGCAGCGACAAGGTGCTTCACGATGACCGGACGCGACAGGGCGGAGACCAGCGGGTAGGAATCCATGTACAGGCCGTTGGCCTTCAGCGCCGGCATGCAGTACTCGGAGGCGAATTCGTCCCGGGCATCTGCAACGTAGGCTTCGACGGCGCCGCAGGCCAGGGCGCGCTGGCGGATGGTTTCCAGGGATTCGCCGCCCTGTCCGACGTCCACGGCCACGGCGATAACCTCAGCACCGGTTGCTTCGGCGATCCAGCCGATAGCCACCGAAGTATCAAGGCCACCGGAGTAGGCCAGTACAATGCGTTCGCTCACGAAATATGCTCCTCTTGCGTTGTGCGCAGCCGTAGACGGCTGCCTGTCGATGAAAGTAGATGAAAGTTGTTGGGTCCGGTGCCTGCCGAAACCGGCGTCACAGGATGCGGCTGTCCGGGGCCTGCCCGTTGGCGGTGGCCTCGTCCGCGATTCGCAGGAAGCGCGCCGCCACGTCGGCGCCGCCGTCGGGCTCGCGGGTGACCATTACCACCGTATCGTCACCGGCAATGGTGCCCAGAATGGACGGCAACACTGAATGGTCGATGGCCAGGGCCAGGAAGTTCGCGGCGCCCGGAGGAGTCCGCAGCACCACAATGTTGCCCGAGGCCTCCGCCGTGACCAGCAGTTCCCCGCACAATCGGGCCAGGCGGGCATCCAGGACTTCCGCTGAAACCCCCGACTGCGGTGCCCGCTGTCCTCCCTCGGAAGGCACCGCGTATACCAGCACCCCCTCCTTGCCGCGCATCCGCACCGCGCCCAGCTCCACCAGGTCCCGGGACAGCGTGGCCTGGGTGACCTGGACGCCGTCGTCCGCGAGCAGCGCAGCGAGCTCCGCCTGGGACCGGACCGACCGGCTGGTCAGCAGCGTGCGGATGCGGGCCTGGCGTGCAGTCTTGGTTGCCGGCATGCTCATGCTGCACCCCCGGAAACTGCCTGTCCCTCCGGAACTCCGGTCAGGCCCGAGCGCGCCATCAGCCACACCATGAGCGCTTTCTGCGCGTGCAGGCGGTTCTCTGCTTCATCCCAGACCAGCGACTGCGGGCCGTCGATGACGTCGGCAGAGATTTCGTAGCCGCGGTAGGCGGGCAGGCAGTGCAGGACGACGGCGTCGTCCGCTGCCTGCGCCATCGCTGCGGCGTCCACGGCGAAGCTGCGGAACAGCTCGGAACGGGCCGCCTTTTCGTCCTCCTGGCCCATGGAGACCCAGGTGTCGGTGGCGACGACGTCGGCTCCGGCCAGTGCTTCGGCGGGATCGGTGGTGATCATCACCGATCCGCCGGTTTCTTCGGCACGGGCGGCAGCGGCGTCGACAATCAGCGGATCCGGCAGGTAGCCGATCGGACCGGCGACCCGGACATGCATTCCCGCAGTGACGCATGCCAGCAGGTAGGAGTTGGCCATGTTGTTGGCGCAGTCCCCCAGATAAGTCAGGGTGAGGCCGGCGAGGGTGCCCTTGTGCTCACGGATGGTCATGAGGTCAGCCAGCAGCTGGCACGGGTGGTAGTCATCCGAGAGCGCGTTGATTACCGGAACCCGCGAAGCCGCAGCCATTTCTTCGAGGCCGGACTGCGCGTAGGTGCGCCAGACAATGGTGGAGACCATGCGTTCCAGCACCTTGGTGGTGTCCGTGACGCTTTCCTTGTGCCCGAGCTGGGACTCCCCGGCACCGATGATGAGCGGAACACCGCCCAGGTCGGATATGCCCGCAGCAAAGGAAACCCGGGTGCGGGTGGAGGTCTTGTCGAAGATCACGGCGACCGTCTGCCGGCCGGTGGATTCGCCGGCATAGGGCTGGTACTTGTAGCGGTCCTTCTTCAACAGGTCAGCCAGGTCCAGCACCTCGGTCTGCTCGGCCTGGGTGAGGTCGGTGTCGACCAGGAAATGGCGGGTCATGATTTTCCTTCGGTTGTTGCGGGGGCAGGGGCTTGCCCGTTAGTTGCAGCCTGTCCGTTAGTTGTAGCTGGTCCGGTGGATGCTGGTCCGGTGACGGCGGCTGAAGTGTCCTGGGCGGCACGGGCGGCGGCCAGGATTCCCGGCAGTGCATCAACAAAGGAGTCGGCCTGTGCCGCGGTCAGGATCAGCGGCGGCGCCAGACGCAGGGTTCGCGGCCCGGTGGCGTTAATGATGAATCCGGCCTCCAGGGCAGCTGTCACGGCGGCCGGTGCAATCTCGTCGGCCAGATCGAAGCCGATGAGCAGGCCCGCCCCCCGGACTTGGGTGACGCCGGGAACGGTTGCCACCGCCGTCCGCAGGTGCTCGCCGGTCTGTTGTACCTGTTCCAGCAGCCCGGTGGATTCAATCACGTGCAGCGTAGCCAGCGAGGCGGCGGTGGCCACGGGGTTGCCGCCAAAGGTGGTGCCGTGCTGGCCGGCGGTCAGCAGCGAGGACACGCTTTCGCCGAAGGTGATCAGTGCGCCGACGGGGAAACCGCCGCCCAGACCCTTGGCCAGGGTCATGGCGTCCGGCAGAACCCCTTCGGAGGCAAACCACGCTCCGGTGCGGCCGATGCCGGTCTGGACTTCGTCCACGATCAGCAGGGCGCCTGCAGCTGAAGTGATGTCGCGGGCTGCCTGCAGATATCCGGCGGGCAGCGGAACCACACCGGCTTCGCCCTGGATGGGCTCGACGAAGACGGCGGCCACGGTGTCATCCACTGCAGTGCGCAGGGCCTCGACGTCGCCGAAGGCAATGTGCTCCACTCCCCCGGGCAGCGGTTCGAACGGCGCCCGGTAAGCCTTCTTGGCCGTCAGGGCCAGCGCCCCGAGGGTCCGGCCGTGGAATGCGCCCTCCAGCGCGATGATGCGGGTGCGCTGCGGGTTGCCGTCGGCCGCCGTTCCGGTATTGCGCCGGGCCAGCTTGAACGCCGCCTCGTTGGCTTCGGTGCCGGAGTTTGCGAAGAAGACCTTGGAACCAACGGGGGCCCCGGAAAGCTGGAGCAGCTTTTCCGCCAGAGCCACCTGTGTCGGGCTGGTGAAGAAGTTGGAGACATGGCCCAGCGTGGCGAGCTGGCTGCTGATCACCGAGGTCAGGAACGGATGGGCATGGCCGAGTGCGTTGACGGCAATGCCGCCGAGCAGGTCCAGATAGGGCTTGCCGTCGGCGTCCCAGACGGTGCACCCGCTGCCGCGGACGAGAACCCGCTGCGGGGTGCCGAAGACGCCCATCAGCGAGGAGCCGTAACGCTGCAGCCAGTCCTGCGATGACCCCGTGAGGCCGTCGAGGACGGTTTCCGCGGAGCTGGGGTTCGTCTGGATCTCTGTCTGGATCTGGGAAACGTCGCTCATGCCTGCTCCTCCGGAACAACCTGGGTGCCAATGCCGGCGGTGGTGAAAACCTCCAGCAGCATGGAATGGGCCATCCGGCCGTCCACTACGGCTGCCCGGTCCACCCCGCCGTCAACCGCCGTGAGGCAGGCCTGCATCTTCGGAATCATGCCGGCTTCCAGGGAGGGCAGCATGTCGCGCAGCTCCCCCGCGGTCAGCGCGGAAATCAGGGAGGTCTTGTCCGGCCAATTCGAGTACAGTCCCTCAACATCGGTCAGCACCACCAGACGTGAGGCACCAAGTGCCACGGCCAGGGCGGCGGCAGCAGTATCCGCGTTCACGTTCAATACCGCACTGGTGAGCCCGCCGTCGGCGTCGACCTCGGGAGCCACCGTGGAAATAACCGGAATGCGTCCGGCTTCGAGCAGGTCGACAATGGCGCCGGGATTGACTCCGGTCACCTCGCCGACCTGGCCAAGGTCCACTTCCTGGCCGTCGATTACGGTTCCGATGCGTGTTGCCTGCAACAGCCCGGCGTCTTCGCCGGAGAGTCCGACGGCGTACGGGCCGTGCGCGTTGATCATGCCTACCAGCTCGCGGCCCACCTGGCCGGTGAGCACCATGCGGACGGCGTCCATGGCTTCGGGGGTGGTCACACGCAGTCCGCCCTTGAATTCGGACTTGATGCCCAGACGTTCCAGCAGGGAATTGATCTGCGGGCCGCCGCCGTGCACCACCACCGGACGCACTCCGACGTGGTGCAGAAAAACGATGTCCTCGGCGAAGGCACGGCGCAGGTCATCGTTGACCATGGCGTTGCCGCCATACTTGATCACCATGATGCTGCCGGCAAACCGCTGGATCCACGGCAGCGCTTCGATGAGGGTGGCGGCCTTGTCCTGGGCGGCCAGTTGTTCCCGAACTTCTGCTGTTGTGCTCATGTCAGTCCCCGATCAGCTGCTGTAGGCCGAGTTTTCGTGGACGTAGTCCGTGGTCAGGTCATTGGTCCAGATGGTGGCGCTTTCCGTGCCGGCGTTGAGATCAATTTCGACCGTCACCTTGCGGCCGGTCAGATCCACCAGGTCCCGGGAGTCTCCGATTCCCCCGTTGCGGCACACCTGCACTCCGTTGATCGTCACGTTGATCCGGTCCGGCTCAAACGCGGCATCGGTGGTTCCCACGGCGGAAAGGACACGGCCCCAGTTGGGGTCATTGCCGAAGATGGCGGTCTTGAAGAGGTTGGACCGGGTGACGGCGCGGGAAGCGGTTTCAGCATCGGCCACGGTGGCGGCGTTGAGCGTGGTCACGGCGATGTCGTGGCTGGCGCCCTCGGCATCGGTGATCAGCTGCTGGGCCAAAGAATGGCAGACCTCGGTGAGGCCTGCGGTGAATTCTGCCTGGTCCGGGACGGTGCCGGCAGCGCCGGAAGCCATCAGCACCACGGTGTCATTGGTGGACATGCAGCCGTCCGAGTCGGTGCGGTCAAACGTGACGGCAGTGGCTGCGCGCAGCGCCGTGTCCAGGGCGGCGGCCGGCAGCTGCGCGTCGGTGGTCAGCACCACGAGCATGGTTGCCAGCCCCGGAGCCAGCATGCCGGCCCCTTTGGCCATGCCGCCGATGGTGTAGCCGCTGCCGGTGAACACTGCCTGCTTGGCGACGGTGTCGGTGGTCATGATCGCCTCGGCGGCGGAAGCACCGCCGTCGGCCGCCAATGCCTGAGCGGCGGCCTCCACACCGGGGAGGATTTCCTCCATGGGCAGCTGCTCACCGATAAGCCCGGTGGAGCAGACCACCACGTCCGAGGCGGAGATGCCCAGGACCTCGGCCGTCTTCTCGGCGGTGGCGTGCGTGTTCTGAAAGCCCTGGGGTCCGGTGCAGGCGTTGGCGCCGCCGGAGTTGAGGATCACGGCATCGGCGCGGCCGTCCGTGAGCACCTGACGGGACCAGTGCACCGGCGCTGCAGCCACGCGGTTGCGGGTGAAGACGGCGGCTGCGGCCTTGGACGGACCGTCATTGACCACGAGGGCCATGTCACGGCCGCCGGACAGCTTCAGTCCGGCGGTGATGCCGGCGGCGCGGAAGCCGGCCGGGGCAGTGACGCCGGTCGTGACAGCAGTTTCGTTGACAGTGCTGGCTGCTTCAATACTGTTTTCGGTGGTGCTCATTACGGGGCAACTCCCTGCGTCATCAGGCCGGCGGTCTCTTCAAGGCCAAGGGCTATGTTCATGGACTGCACCGCTCCGCCTGCGGTGCCTTTGTTCAGGTTGTCGATCACGCAGGTGACAATCACCCGGTTGGTATGCGCGTCGTAGGCCAGCTGCAGGGCGGCGTAGTTGGAACCCACCACCATCTTGGTGGCCGGCCACTGGCCCTCGGGCAGCAGCCGGACAAAGTGTTCGCGGCCGTACGCTTCCTGCCAGGCTGCCCGAAGCTGTTCCGGGGTGACGCCGGGTCGGACCTTCGCCGTGGCCGTGGTGAGAATGCCGCGGGCCATCGGTGCCAGCGTGGGGGTGAAGGACACGGCCACGCTCTCACCGGCCGCAGCCGAGAGGCCCTGCTCAATCTCCGGTGTGTGGCGGTGACCGCCGCCCACTCCGTAGGGACTCATACCGCCCATCACTTCCGAACCCAGCAGGTGCGGCTTGGCCGCTTTGCCCGCGCCGGAGGTTCCGGAAGCAGCAACGATGACTACGTCGTCGGGCTCCAGCAGCCCGGCAGAGAAGCCCGGGGTCAGCGCCAGCAGCGAGGAGGTGGGATAGCATCCCGGAACCGCAATGCGGTTGGCGCCCTTGAGCCGGTCACGGTGACCGGGCAGTTCCGGCAGCCCGTACGGCCACGAACCGGCATGCGGAGAGCCGTAGAACTTCTCCCACGCCACCGGATCTTCCAGGCGGTGGTCTGCACCGGCGTCGATCACGAGGACGGAAGGATCGAGCTGAGCCGCAATGGCGGCGCTGGCACCGTGCGGGAGCGCCAGGAAGACGACGTCGTGTCCGGCCAGGTTCTCCACGGTGGTGTCCACCAGGACACGGTCTGCGAGCGCATGCAGGTGCGGCTGGAGTTCGCCCAGACGGGATCCGGCGTTGCTGTGCGCGGTGATGGCGCCAATGGTGACGGAGGGATGCCCGGCCAGCAGGCGCAGGACCTCGCCGCCGGCGTACCCCGAGGCTCCTGAGACAGCAACTGAAATCGTCATGGTTTTACCCTACAGCAGATTTATGCAGGAACCTTCATATTTATACATTCATGACGCATGCCCCGATGCTGCGTGACGCCGGCGCCTAACAGACGAAGCCGTGCGCCGGGGTCGATGCTGCCCTACGATGGCAGCAACACCGAAGCCGTGCGCCGGGGTCGATGCTGCCCTACGATGGCAGCAACACCGAAGCCGTGACGGAAGAGACATTCCATGCATAAAGCTATTGTGGTACCCGCCCCCGGCGGGCCGGAAATCCTGCGTGTCGAAGACGTGGACCTCCCCCAGCCGGGACCCAAGGAACTGCTGGTGCGCGTGGCCGCCGCCGGCGTGAACTTCATCGACACCTACAAGCGCAGCGGCGTGTATCCCATGGAGTACCCGTTCATTCCCGGCGTGGAGGCTGCCGGCACCGTAGTGGCGACAGGCCGCGATGTTGAGGACTTTCGGGAAGGGGCGCGGGTTGCCACCGCTGAAGGCGGTGGCACCTACTCGGAGTACATGATCCTGGAGGCGGACAAGGCGCTGCCGGTCCCTGACGGTGTCAGCGACGAGACGGCGGCCGCCCTGCCCATGCAGGGCATGACCGCACATTACCTGTGCAACTCCGCCTTTCCGGTGGAAGAGGGCCAGACCGTCCTCACGCATGCGGGCGCCGGAGGCGTTGGCCTCCTGCTGATCCAGCTGCTCAAGGCCAAGGGAGCAAGGATCATCACCACGGCGTCCACCGACGAGAAGCGCGAGCTGGCACGCTCGGCGGGTGCCGACCATGCACTGGGATACGAGGGCTTCGCCGAGGAAGTCCGTCACCTGACGGACGGCGTGGGTGTGGACGTGGTGTACGACGGCGTGGGCAAGGCAACGTTCGAGGGTTCACTGGCGAGCCTGCGCAAGCGCGGCATGCTGGTCCTGTTCGGCGGAGCCTCGGGACAGGTGCCGCCCTTCGACATCCAGAAGCTGAATTCCGGCGGTTCCCTCTACCTCACCCGCCCTACCATTGGCGACTATCTGCTCACACGCGAAGAACGGCAGTGGCGTGCCCATGACCTGTTTGAAATGGTTCGTGAAGGAACGCTGGACGTGCGCATCGGCGGAACGTATCCGCTCGCTGAAGCCACCCGGGCCCAGGAGGACCTCGAGGGGCGGAAGACCACCGGCAAGGTGCTGCTGATTCCGTAGCCTGAGGGCTTGCCGCCTTTACTCCGGGGCCGCCCTTGTCCTGGTTGTTACCGGCGTTCTGTGCAGCGCCTTGAGAGTCATGCCCACAGGCAATGGAAAACCTCGGAATATTCCTCGCTGGAGGGCACCTCCGGGTGCGCTCGGGTACCCGGCACGTAGTCGTTACTCTCGATTGCTGCACCGGCATGACATTTACTGGGATCGATATCCGCCGCAGGCACTGGCCATAGGAGCAGATATCGCCAATCCGTAAGAGAGTCTTAAATGCTGTGCATGCCGGTCTTGTTTCAAAAGGGAAACCCGCTGAAGTCTCGGCCCCTGTACCTATCCGAAGGGGCAATCACATGAAAATAGCCCTTATCACCGAAGGAACCTACCCGGTCGTCACAGGCGGCGTAAGTACGTGGTGCGACCAGCTCCTGACCGGACTTCCGGAGCACGACTTTGACGTGGTCGCGCTCACGGGCAGCGGAGCCGAAAAACCCGTATGGGCGGTGCCCCCCAATGTTCGATCGGTTCGACTGATTCCGGTCTGGGGACCCTCCGCTTCTCCGCTTCGCCCCACCCCCCGGCGCCGCTACTGGATTGAGTCCACCCAATATGAACTTGAGCGGTTGTGGGACGCCGCGCTGGGATCCGAACGGCAGGATCCCGTGGGGAGGACCGCCAACGCCCTGCAGCACCTCGTGGGCATCAGTGACCGGATTGGATTGGCTCGCTCCCTCGCAACCCGTGGCTCCGTGGCAGCGATCATTGCTGCATGGACCCGGCATCTGGTCAGCGTCGGCGAACCTCCCATCTCGGTCGCGGATGCCGTCATGGCTGCCAGCATCGTGGACCGTGCCCTTGCCCTCCTCGATCACCGGCTGGGAAAGGTGAATGTGGTCCATGCCTCCAGTAACGGTCCCTCATCCCTGCTTGCGCTGGCGCAGTCATGGCGGCACGGGACACCCATCCTGCTGACTGAGCACGGGGTATACCTGCGTGAGCGCTACCTGGCGCTCTACGGCGCTCATTTGTCCTGGCCGGTGCGACGCGCGGTCACCGCGTTCCTGCGGCGGCTGTGCCAAGTCGTGAACGTGCGCGCACACATGGTCCTTCCCGTGAACCAGTTCAATGCCCGCTGGGAGCGCCGGCTCGGAGCGCTTCCGGAGCGCATCTACACCATTCCGAACGGAGTTGACCCGTTGACTTTCCTGCCCGTCACCTCCGAGCCGGAGCTTCCAACCATCAGCTTTGTGGGCCGGATCGATCCCCTGAAGGACCTGGAAACGCTGATATCCGCTTTTGCGCTGGTTCGTGAACGGGTGCCTAATGCCCAATTGCGCATTTTCGGTCCAACTCCCAAAGAAAACGCAGCCTACAAGGAGCTGCTGGTTGCCCTGACGCGGGCTCTCGGTGTGGCAGAGGCAGTTCATTGGGAAGGCCCCAGCAAAGGCAGCCGGCCGGCCATTGAGGCCGGTCACGTGGTAGCACTGTCGAGTATTTCGGAAGGACTGCCGTTCACCCTGATCGAAGCGATGATGTGCGGTCGCGCAACGGTCAACACCGATGTTGGAGGCGTAGGAGAATGCCTTGACGAGCACGAGTCCACAGGCATGCTGGTTGCCGCCCGGGACCACGCTGCGTTTGCTGATGCCTGTGTCTCCCTGTTGACCGATCCGAGGCGCCGGGCCGCCATGGGCGCCGCAGCACGGCGACGGGCGCTTTCCGAGTTCACGTTGGAGCGGTGCCTGACCCGGTACCGGGAGGCCTACCTGGCCGCCCGTACCGGAAGGCTGCTGAAACCGAAGCAAGGCGCTGCCATTTTGGCGTCGGCGCCGACCGGCTCGTTCCCGACGAAAATGACCGCACTCCATGACGCAACACCGCTGGACGCAGTGGCGCTGAGGGTATCGGCATGAGCGCTGACAGTGTTGCTGTGCCCGGAGCAGGGAGGCCGGTGGCGGCGTTCTCGAACGATCAGGCCGGTTTCGACGCGGTTGACGTGTACGAGATTACCGCCAGGCTGGAGTCCTCCGGCGTCACCGACCGCACCGCCCGCAGGTGGCATGGAGCCAGGGACGTGTTCGACTACGCCCAATCCCTTGTCCAGGTGCGCACAGTGATCCGGAGTGCAGGCAACCAGGAATCCTGGGTGTCCCGGGACGCACTGTTTGAGGCCGTCCGGCGAGGCATAGTCCTGATCCTGGGTGCTTTTCTCGGCGGTCTCACTGCCACAGTGATGGCCGCCAGCACCCGGGAAGTCCTCATCGCAGGAATCGGGGCCTGGATTATCGGTCAGTCCATCTCGGGCATCGTTTGGGCACAGGCCGGTGCTGGGCAGGTGAACCGCGGGGTCGCCCGCGGGACCGGTGCAACCATCCTGGTCATCCTGGCCCTGGCCTGTTACTTAGCGGTTTCCACGGTCCTTCCCGGCCATGACCAAGGCTGGGCAGGCCTCCTCATGGCCTGGTGCTGGTACTCCTGCGTCGTCTCCATGCTCGTAATCCTCGGCAACTCCCGGTTGTTGTTAACGATCCTGGGGCTTGCCGTCCCAATTGTTGCCCTGGCGCTGATCCTGAACCACCGCACTGCCACGGCCATTGTTGTGTCCGTGGCAGTCCTGGTGCTGGCGTCGGTCACCGTTGTGCTGGTGATGCACCTGCGAACCAGCAGCGATCGGCGCTTGTTCGGGCACGGAGGCTGGAGCGCTGCTGTCGCGCCGGCCGCCCAGGCCTCCTTTCTTGCCGCGGCTCTGTCATTGGCTCTGACCCGCCTGCCGGACTGGGAGGGAACAGCGCTTATCGTAGCCACGGTCGTCGCCGCGGCAGCCACGGATCCGGCTCTGGTGCTCATGCGGCAGCGACTCGTCTGGTCCTCCAACCGGACCCCGCTGCTGCGGCACGCAGCCCGGAACGCGCGGTCGCTCACCATGACAATGTCCGCAGCGATAGTAGTCATCTCCGCATCTGTATCCACCCTTGTGGTCGTCTTCCTGGTCGAGGACACCCGAGTTGCCACCACCGTGCTGGTGGCGGCGGCCTTCAGCTCCCTGGCCACTACGTCCACCACGCTGGCCGCCTTTGGGCTGCCTGGCGGCGGAGTGGTTTTTGCCGGTGCCGCTTTCTTTTCCGCGGAGGCCTGGATTGCAGCAGGAAATACAGCCGGCATACTCGTAGCCGCGGCGTTCCTGGTAGCCGGGATCGGCGTGCTGCTGAGCCGCGTGTCCGATCCGAGGACGTACGCGTGAAGAAAGCACGGACCGCCATTCCCTGGTACGTCCATCCGGCTGTTGCTCCGCAGGAATGGAGTTGGTTGGCCGCTCAGCACGGAAGGGTTTCGTTTGCCATTCTCAATGTCCACAACGGGCCGGGGCGCGACGACGACGAGTACTATCCTGACGCTGTGGCGGCACTGCGGCCGTGCATACGCCTGCTTGGGTACGTGCGGGTGGATTACGGAAACCGGCCGGTGGCGGACGTTGCCCGGGACATTGAGACTTGGCAAAGGCTGTACCGTCTCGACGGAATCATGCTCGACGAGCTTCCTTCCCATCCGAAAAGCCTTGTGCAGTGCGCTCAATACGCGGCTGCCGCTCGAGCCGCAGGAATCACCTTCCTGGCCGCCAACCCCGGCAGGTTTCCCTCGCAGGCACATCTGAATCTGTTCGATGTCACCGCTGTCTTTGAGGGCACAGCAGAGGCCTACGCGGATTTTCGCCCACCCGACTGGGCGCGCAGCATACCGCCGTCCCAGCTGTGGCATTTGGTGTACGGCTGCGGCCCCGGTGAGATCGAGGCCGTCCGCCTTGCTGCAGGAAGTCACGGCGCAGGGTATGTCTTTGCCACCGACCGGACCCTGCCCAACCCTTGGCTGGGAACCTCCACCGCCGTCTCCGCCCGTTTGTCCGCTGAGAGGGTGAGTCCGTGAAAAGACATCTCCGGCACAAAGCGCGCGTTGCCGCGGTGGCCTGCGCCGCGTTCCTCCCGTTCTCACTGGGCGCCTGCACACCCGTTCCTGACGTCACGGCCGAGGTCATCCCGGAAGCGCGGGCGGAGCCAGTGTCTGTGCGGTGGACCCCGTCTCCCTCAGACAGCTGGCAGTGGCAGCTAAGCGGTGCGCTGGACCTCACGGTGGACGCCGACGTGTATGACGTCGACTACGAGACAGCAACACAGACGGACAATGACACCCTAAAGGAAAACGGCAGGCACTCAATCTGCTATTTGTCGGTTGGTTCCTGGGAGGACTTCCGGGGCGATGCAGAACAGTTCCCGGAAACGGTCCTGGGGAACATCGTGGACGGCTGGCCGGATGAGCGGTGGCTGGACATCCGCCGGACGGACGTTCTCCTGCCGATCATGGCAGCACGAATGGATACCTGCGCGGCGAAGGGATTCGACGCCGTGGAACCCGACAATGTTGACGGCTATGTCAATGAGACGGGCTTCCCGCTGACGGCGGATGACCAGGTGGCCTACAACCGGTCCGTTGCAGAACTGGCCCATGCCCGCGGATTATCGGTGGGCTTGAAGAACGACATCGACCAGATTCCCGAACTGGCGGATGACTTTGATTTTGCCGTCAATGAGGAGTGTTTTCGGTACGGGGAATGCGAGGCGTACAAGCCCTTCGCCGACGAGGGAAAGGCCGTTCTGCACGTCGAATATCAAGGGCCGCTGGACTTTTGCGCCGAGTCCCGGCGGATCGGGCTGTCCTCCATGCTGAAACCGCTGGATCTTGGGCCGGCCAGATCCTCCTGCTGAGCGGCATTTCCCTCAAGGAGATACTCCCGGATCCCTGTTCGTGACCCGCCCTGCGCTGCCACACTTAGGCTGACCCCGGAAAACGTGAGTGGCGGATCGGACGGGCCGCCTGCACCCAGATAAGGAAGTAGTAATCATGGACGGAAATCTCTCCCCCTCGGCACCGCCGGCACTGCGCGAGTATTACCGCATCCTGTCCGAGGGGCCGGAGGCCTATGGCGACGGAAGCACCCTGCGCCCTCTATTGTCCGAGCGGCTTGACTTCACCGGCGCCATGGCCGGCCACCGTCCGGATGCCACGGAGAGCTTCCTGCAGGGAGTCAGCGGCTTCATCGCAACTGTGGAAGGCCTCGACATTCTCCGGGAGGTTCACGACGAGTCATCGTCGGCAATACTCTACGACGCCGCAATGCCCGGCGGAAACGTGCGGTTCGCGGAGTTTTTCACCTTCGACGGGGCTGGGCTCATCAATACCCTCCACGTCCACTATGACGGCGCGGACTACCTCGCCAAGGGAGGCCGCTGAGGGCATCGAAACGGCGAAGGGCCCCGCCGAAACCCGGCAGGACCCTTCAGTGCACCACAGCTGTTAGCGCTGGACGGCACCAAACCGCTCGGCAGCCAGCGCGACGGCGGCGGCCCGGGACTCCGACGCCTCATCAGCAGTCAGGGTCCGGTCCGGAGCACGGAAGCGCAGAGCGAAGGCCAGGGACTTGTGCCCCTCTTCAATTCCCTTGCCCGAGTAGACATCGAACAGCGCGATGTCCTCCAGCAGTTCCCCGGCGCCTTCGCGCAAGGTCTCCAAGACAGTCTCGGCGGGAATGGAGGCTTCCACCACCAGTGCCACGTCCTGGGTGGTGGCCGGGAACGAGGAAATCGCACGGGCCACAATCACCTCGGGCGCGGCGTCGAACAGGGCATCGGCGTCGAGCTCCAGCGCCACCGTACGGGCCGGCATGTCACGCGCGGCCAGCAGCTTGGGATGCAGCTCGCCGGCGTAACCAACAGTTTCGCCGCTGCGCAGGGACAGCTTGGCGGTGCGTCCGGGATGGAAGGCCTGATGCTCGCCCTGGCTCACCACCAGTTCCACGCCCAGCACGTCGCCCATCAGGCGGGCGGTATCCACGGCGTCGGCCCAGTCCCAGGCGCGCGGGGTGAAACCGGCGCCGGGCTGTGACTCGTGGCCGGTGAACAGCACGCCAATGTGCAGCGGCTGATCCGGAACGCCTTCATACAGGGAGTCCAGGACTTCCTCCGACGGGCGGACGCCCAGCGGAGGAATGGACGCCGTTCCCAGCTGCTCCCCGGGCAGGAAGACCGACCCGGACTCAAACAGGGCCAGATCGCGGAAACCGCGGGAAAGGTTGCGCTTGGCGACCTCGAAGAGTCCCGGCAGCACCGAGGTGCGCAGGTAGCCAAACTCGGCACTGAGCGGGTTCGCCAGCTTAACCGCGGCCGGCGAGGTGCCGGCGTCGGGCGTTCCGAAGGTGTTGTTGTCCTCTTCCGTGACGAACGGATAGGACAACACCTCTGTCAGTCCGGAAGCAGCCAGAGCCTGCTGCAGGCGGCGGCGCTGCTGCTGGATCCGGGTCAGTCCCCGGCCGGGAGGAGCCGTGGGCAGGGTGGACGGAATGTTCTCGTAGCCCACCAGGCGGATGATTTCCTCGGTAAGGTCCTCGCGCGTCTCCAGGTCGGGGCGCCAGCTTGGCGGCGTCACGGAGTAACCGCCGGCCGTCTTCGCCACTGCGGCACCCAGATCGGTCAGCGTTCCGGTGATCTGGTCCTCGCTGAAGTCGTAACCGATCAGCTTGGAGGCGAAGTCTGCCGGCAGGTCAATGGCCTTGGCCTCCGGGGCCGTGCCGACGTCGGTCACTGATGCGTCGACGGTGCCGCCGGCCAGTTCGGCCAGCAGGTCCACGGCACGCTGCGCGGCAATGTCGGCGATGTTCCAGTCCACGCCGCGCTCAAAACGCTTGGACGCCTCGGACGGCAGGCGGTGCCGGCGGCGGGAGCGGCCAATGCTGACTTCCTCGAAGTGCGCGGCCTCGATCAGGACGTTCTGCGTGGCATCGGACACTTCGGTTTCCGCACCGCCCATCACGCCGGCGATGCCAATGGCACCGGAATCGTCGGTGATGAGCAGATCCTCGGGATCCAGCGTGCGGACCTTCTCATCCAGGGTCTTCAGCGTCTCCCCCGGAGTTGCCCGGCGCACCACGATGTCCCCGGAAAGCTTGTCCAGGTCATAGAAGTGCAGGGGCTGGCCCAGTTCCAGCATCACGTAGTTGGAAATATCCACGATCAGCGAGATTGAGCGCATCCCGGCCAGGCGCAGCCGCGAGGACATCCACGGCGGAGTCGGGCGCGTGGGATCCACGCCGCGGACGGTCCGGGCCACAAAGCGGTCGCAGCCGGCCTTGCCGTAGATGGGAGCCTGGTCTTCCAGCCGCACGCCGTAACCCTTGCCGTCGGCTTCGGGGACGACGACGGCGGCAGCCGGGTCCGTGAACTTCGTTCCGGTGGCGTGGGCGTATTCGCGGGCGGCGCCGCGGATGGAGAACACGTAGCCGCGGTCAGGGGTGACGTTGATTTCTGCGGCCTCGTCATACAGGCCCAGCAGGTCCATGGCGTCGGTGCCGATCTCGGGGTCCAGCCCCAGCCGGGAAAGGACCAGGATGCCGTCGTGGTCATCGCCGATGCCCAGTTCACGCACCGAGGCGATCATGCCGGCGGACACGTGACCGTAGGTCTTGCGCGGGCTGATCCGGAAGTCTCCGGGCAGCACGGCACCGGGAAGGGTCACCACCACTTTGTCACCCACCGTGAAGTTGTGAGCACCGCAAACGATGCCCTGCACTCCGGAGGGGTCAATGCCGTCACCTGTGAGCGTCTGCTCGGCGCCCTCGGGCACCACGCGGACGGTGCACCAGTTGATGGTCTTGCCGTTCTTCTGGGGCTCGGGCTCCATGGAGAGGACCTGGCCCACAACAATGGGGCCGGACAGCTCGTCGGCGGGACGGTGGACGTCCTCTTCCTCCAGGCCTACCTTGACCAGTTCGGCCATGACGTCTTCGGCGGTTGCGTCCGCCGGAACCTGGGCATACTCGCGCAGCCAGGAAAGTGGGATTCTCACTTAGATCTCCATCCCGAAGTGTTCGCTGAAACGTACATCGCCCTCGATCATGTCGCGCATGTCCCCCACTTCGTTGCGGAACATCAGTGCGCGCTCAATACCCATGCCGAAGGCAAAACCTGAATAGACCTCGGGATCAATGCCGGCCGCGCGCAGCACGTTCGGATTGACCATGCCGCAGCCGCCCCACTCGATCCAGCGCGGGCCGCCCTTGGCGCCGGGGTGCCAAATGTCCAGCTCGGCGCTGGGCTCGGTGAAGGGGAAGTAATTCGGGCGCAGGCGCACCTTGGCTTCGTCGCCGAACAGCACGCGGGTGAAGTGCTCCAGCGTACCCACGAGGTCCGCCATGGTGAGGCCCTTGTCGATGGCCAGGCCCTCGAACTGGTGGAACACGGGGGTGTGCGTGGCATCGAGTTCATCCGTGCGGAACACCTTGCCCGGGCACAGGACGTAAATGGGCAGCTCGCGCTCGAGCATGGAGCGGACCTGCACCGGCGAGGTGTGCGTGCGCATCACCAGGTGGGCTTCGGGCGGCTCCACGAAGAACGTGTCCTGCATTTCGCGGGCCGGGTGGTCCGGCTTGAAGTTCAGTGCGTCGAAGTTGAACCACTCGGATTCCACTTCGGGGCCTTCAGCGATTTCCCAGCCCATGCCCACAAATACGTCGATGACGCGGTCCTGCAGGGTGGACAGCGGGTGGCGGCCACCCATGCGGCGGCGGCGCGGAGCTGCGGTGACGTCCACCGCCTCCTCAACCAGGATCCGCGCGTCGCGCTCTGCCTCCAGCTCCACGGTGCGGGCGGCGAGCGCGGCGTTGATGCGTCCGCGGGCGGGGCCCACGAGCTTGCCGGCGGCGGACTTCTGGTCCTTGGGAAGGGAACCGATGGTGCGGTTGGCCAGGCTCAGCGGCGACTTGTCGCCGGCGACGGCGATGCGGACGTCTTTGAGAGCATCCAGATCCGCTGCGGCGGCAATGGCTGCGAGCGCCGCATCGACGGCGGCGGCAACTGCTGCTTCATCCAGCGGGTTGGGGGGTTCGGGGACGGTGTCTGGGGAGTTCGTCCCCGGTATGGAGTTCGACATGTACAGTTCTTACCTATTTCCGGCCCTGTTGATGGACGTTTTGATGGGCTTTGGTTGTATGACAGCAAGCGAAAATGCCCGTAGCTTCCAGTCTAACCAACCCGGCCTGCGAACCGGGGCACGGCTCCCCGGGGTGACGGCTAGATGACATCCCGCCCCGTACCCGTGGGCCGGCGCCGCTCCTACACTGGCAGGGTGAACCTGCGCCAGCTACTGAACATCATCAACCTGACCACACCGGCCGGGCTGCTCCTCGCCCGTGCGGGCCACTGTGCGGTGAAACCCGGGCCGGACGGATTGCTGCTGGCTGGCGGCTGGACCTGGCCGCTTCCAAAGGCTGCCGCCTTCACGGTTGGCAATGTGATCCTGTACCGCCCTCGCGCGGCCCGGCTCTTTTCGCCCGGCCCGGACGGTCCTGCTCCACTGATGCGGCATGAGGCACGGCATGCCAGCCAATATGCGGGCCTCGGGCTGGCCTTCCTCCCCCTGTACTTTGCCGCCGCAGGCCTGTCCGTGCTGCGGACCGGGGATCCTGCGTCGGGCAACGTCTTCGAGCGGCTCGCCGGCCTGGCAGACGGCGGCTACAGCTAACCACCTTCTCGCCATTTAGAACATGTGTTCTAATGGTGGTCATGAGATGGGAAGCGCAGGAACCCAAGGCGGCGGGCTCGCAGGACGCCCTGCTGGCCCTGCAGGGCGTGGTCCGCAGCGTAAAGACCCCGGAATTTGCCGGCATCACTTTCCATGAGGTGATTTCCAAATCAGCACTCAATAAAGTCGGCAAAACTTCAGGCATGCCCTTTGGGTGGACCATCAATCCCTACCGGGGCTGCAGCCACGCCTGCGTCTACTGCTTTGCGCGGAAGACACACACCTACCTTGATTTGGACAGCGGTTTGGATTTCGACAGCCAGCTCGTTGTCAAGACCAACATTGCCGAGGTCCTGCGCCGGGAACTGGCACGTCCGTCCTGGCAGCACGAGCACGTGGCCATGGGGACCAACACCGATCCTTATCAGCGGGCCGAGGGCCGGTATCGGCTGATGCCGGACATTATCAAGGCGCTGGCGGCCTCCGGCACACCGTTTTCCATCCTGACCAAGGGCACCCTGCTGGCCAGGGACATTCCCCTGCTGAAAAGTGCCGGACAGGACACCGAGATTGGCATGGGCATTTCCCTGGCCCTGCTGGATCCGGAGTTGGCGCACCGTGTGGAGCCGGGCACTCCTGCACCCAAAGCACGCCTGGAACTGATCAGCAGGCTCCGCGAGGCAGGGCTTCCCTGTTCCGTCATGGCCATGCCCATCCTGCCCTGGCTGACCGACGGGGATGAGTCCCTTGACGCCCTCTTTGGTGCATTGGCCGCTGCCGGAGCCACCGGAGTTACTGCTGGAGCGCTGCATCTTCGGCCCGGAGCCCGGGAGTGGTTTCTCGCGTTCATTGCCCGTGACTACCCGCATTTGACCGGCAAGTACGCCCGGCTTTACGGTGGCGGAACCTATGCCTCCAAGGAATACCGGCAGTGGCTCGCCGGCCGGGTGCAATTCTTCAAGAAGAAGCACGGCTTCACCTCGCGGGCCCAGTTTCTGCCGTCCCGGAGCAACGCGGGTGCCCGCCCGGAGAAGCCAACCCGCATCATGGGAACGTCCCCGGCCGCTGACGGCCTGGCGCATGCGGGCACGGCTGCCCAAACGCTGTTCTGAGTCTGCCGCTGTTCTGAGTCTGCGCTGTTCTGGGCCTGCTGCTGTTCTGGGCTGCTGCTGTTCTGGGCTGCTGCGCGGTTCTTACCTGTTGCCTTATGGCCGGAGAGCAGTGTCCAGCATGGCTTCGACAATCGGAAGGTCGGCAGGGATCCAGGAAAGAGACTTCAATTCCCGGGGATCAAGGGCCACCCACCGCAGCTCATCGTGATCCTCGAGCGGGGCCGGAATTCCCTCGGTGACCTCGGCAAGCCACACCCGCATGGCAGCCTTCGCGTTCAGCGGCCACCCCTGTATGCCCGGTCCCGGCACCTCGGCGCCGAGCCGAACCCGGACACCGAGCTCTTCATGCAGTTCCCGGTGCAGCCCTTCCTCGCAGGTCTCCCCGGGTTCCACCTTGCCGCCGGGGAATTCCCACATGCCTGCGTACTGTTCGGGTGCGGTGCGCCGGGCGGCCAGCAGTTTCGTGGGGGCAGCCAAGCTGTCCACGAGCGCGGCACCAACAACTTGCTTCAATTCGGAAATAGACACGGAAAGAGTCTACGGGCCGCCCTGGACTAAGCTTGTCCTGACAGCGCTGTTGCGGTGAACCGCCCAGCTCCCGGAGATCACCAACCCGGGGCCCTGCGCGTCCTTCCCCGCATTCTTTGTTTCGGTCCACGCACCCGGGCGCCGTCCATCCGCTCAACCGCATCCTTTCCGAAAGAGTTCCATGTCTCTAGCACCCGCGCTCAATGCCAAGCGGGCTTCCCTTGCCATCTTCGCCCTCGCGGTTGGCGGTTTTGCCATCGGCACCACCGAGTTCGCGATCATGGGCCTGCTGCAGGAAATGGTCACCGATCTGGGCATTTCCGTGCCTGCCGGCGGCCACGTTATTTCTGCTTACGCCCTGGGCGTGGTGGTCGGGGCCCCCGTCCTCGCAGCACTGGGCGCACGCATGCCCCGTAAGAAGCTGGCCGTGGGGCTGATGATGCTCTTTGCCGTCGGAAACCTGTCCTCGTTTTTTGCTCCCGACTACCAGTGGCTCCTGGTCACCCGCTTTGTTTCCGGGCTTCCGCACGGAGCCTTCTTTGGCGTCGCCGCCGTCATCGCCGCCTCACTGGTCGCCCCCACGCGCCGCGCACGGGCCATCTCCATGGTGATGCTCGGCCTGAGCATTGCCAACGTCGTCGGCGTTCCCTTCGCCACCTGGCTGGGACAGCAGGCCGGATGGCGCTGGATGTTCGTCCTCGTGGGATTGATCGGACTGCTCACAGTCATCCTGATGGTGCGCTTCGTACCGCACCAGGCGACCCTTCCCGGCGCCAGTATCCGCCGCGAACTGGGAGCCCTGCGGCGGGTACAGGTGTGGCTGGCCCTGTTGGTGGGCACGGTGGGCTTCGGCGGGTTCTTTGCCGTGTATGCGTATATTTCCCCGACCATGACCCATGTCGCCGGCTTCAGTACCGACCTCCTGCCCCTGATCGTTGGACTCTACGGTCTCGGCAACGTGGTGGGGAACATTGCCGGCGGACGCCTGGCGGACCGCAGCGTCATGCGGAGCATCTACGGGATCCTGGCCGGCACGGTCGTGATTCTGGCCTCGTATGCCTGGCTGGTCCAGTACAAGGCCGGCGCCCTGGCGCTGGTGTTCCTGGTGGGAGCCATCGGCTCCATGCTGGTTCCGCCGCTGCAGACGCGCCTGCTGGATGTGTCCCCCGACGCGCAGTCCCTGGCGTCATCCCTGACCCACTCCGCATTGAACATGGCCAACGCCCTCGGCGCGCTGCTGGGCGGACTCGTCATTGCCTGGGGCTGGGGCTACCGCTCCCCCGCCGTCGTCGGTGCCGTCCTGGCCCTGATGGGACTGGGCATCGCCCTGATCAGCGGCCGGCTGGACCGGAAGGATCCCCGGCAGCCTGCTGTGGCTGAGGCTGCACGTACACATCCGGTTCCAGATAAATCACCCGCGCAATAGGAACTGCCTCCCGGATCCGACTTTCGGCTCCGTTAATGGCTTCGGCGATGTGCTCACCCGTTTCACACTTGTCCACGGAAATTTTCGCGGCTACCAGCAGTTCCTCGGGGCCCAGGTGCAGGGTCTTGAGGTGAATGATCCGGGTTCCGTCCGCGGTGATGGCCTCTTCGATGCGGCGAACGTCGCTTGCGGTGGCCGATTCACCCAGCAGCAGTGATTTGGTTTCCACTGCCAGCACTGCCGCGATGGCCACGAGCAAAAGTCCGATCATGGCTGTTCCGGCGGCATCCCAGACACCGTTTCCGGTGACGAGGGTCAGGCTCACGCCGAACAGTGCAAAGAGCAGTCCCAGCAGTGCACCGAAGTCCTCGAGCAGCACCACGGGAAGTTCCGGAGCCTTTGCGGTGCGGACAAAGTCGATCCAGGACTTCTTGCCGCGGGTCCGGTTGGATTCGCGCATGGCTGTCCGGAAGGAGAAACCCTCTGCCAGGATCGCACCCACCAAAACCGCCAGCGGCACCCACCACCACTGTCCCTCGATCGGATGCGGGTCCTGCCACTTGGAGTACGCCTCATATAGGGCAAACAGGCCACCCACACTGAACAGGACTATGGAGACGATGAATGCGTAGATATACCGCTCGCGGCCGTAGCCGAAAGGATGTTCCGGGCTGGCCTGGCGGGCGGCACGCTTGCCGCCCACCAGAAGGAGAACCTGGTTGCCGGAATCCGCCACCGAGTGAATTGCTTCGGCGAGCATCGAGGAGGAGCGCGTCAGGGCAAACGCAAGGAACTTCAGGAACGCAATGACGAGGTTGGCGGACAGTGCCGCAACCACCGCCTTATTACCGCCGCTGGCAGACATGATGGAAACCCGCTTCGCAAGTATGCTCTCCCCGCTCTCCGGGGATTTGTCCTGCGGCTACTTTAGCGGTTAGCAAGGGTGCTTATCAGTTGCGGACGGCCGCAGCGGGGCTCGAGTCACACAATGGATTCAGGCAGTGGTTCAGCGGTTTTGCGCACGCGCCGAAGCGTACAGGCAAACGGTGGCCGCGGTTCCCACGTTCAGGCTTTCGGCCCGCCCGTAGACGGGAACGGCCACGCGGTAATCGGCGTCGGCAAGCTGACCCTCGGACAGGCCCTGGGCCTCATTGCCAAACAGCCAGGCCGTGGAGTTTTCCAGGCGGGGCTGAGCTGGGTCCGCAGAAGCCGCGGAAGCGCCGTCGTCGGGCCCGGCCTGCTGGGGAGCCAGACAGCGGAGGGCGCTTTCGTCCTGCAGCCGGTCAAGGTCCACGCTGCCGTAGCCATCCGCTGCCAAAACGGTCAGGCCGTGGGCGCGGAAGGCTGACATGAGGAAATCGAATTCCACGCCGGTAACCACCGGCAGGTGAAACAGGGAGCCGGCAGTGGAACGCACGGCTTTGGGGTTGTGGATATCCACGCTTGAGGCCGTCAGCACCACGGCGTCGGCACCGGCGGAATCAGCGGCGCGGAGGATTGTTCCGGCGTTTCCGGGGTCGCGGACTTCACACAAAACGGCAATCAGCCGGGCTCCGGAGGCCAGTACTTCATCCAGGTCGTAGTCCTGGATGCGGCACACGGCCACGATGCCCTGCGGGGAGATGGTGGTGGCCATCGCGCCGATGACTTCATCCGTAGCCAGGCGCAGCGACACGTCACCGGCCAGATCCGCCAGTTCGGGCAGCCGGTCAAGGCACGTCTGGGTGGCGAAGACTTCCAGCACGACGCCGGCGCCGCCGCTTTCGACGTCGACCCGGTGGGACAGCAGCGCCTCGCGGACGGCCTGCGGTCCTTCGGCGACAAAGCGGCCCGTCTTTAAACGCGCTGGGCGCCCGGCCAGCTTCGCAACATCCCTGACCCGATCTGCTCGGGGGTTGGACATTAACGGAGCCGGCGGGCGCCCATCGATACTCATGATCGGCTAATAACCGATTTCTAGCCCTGGAACTTCTGGCGGGATTCTCCGCCAGCAGGCTCCAGGCCGGCAGCCTTAGCTGCTTCCACGGAGTTGAACCAGTACTCAGCAACGGTCTGCTCGTACCAGGTGGAACCCGGAACGTGGTACTTGCCGGAGCCCAGGTTGCCCTTGATGACAAAGCCCTCGGGAGCGTCGCCCTCGGAAGCCTTGAAGCCACCCTGAGCGTCGGCAACAGCAGCGGCCGGCTTGGCAGCCTTGGCCGGAGCGGCCTTGGCAGCGGGAGCCGGAGCAGCGGCAACGGCCGGAGCCGAGGTGTCGGACGGCAGAGCGTTCTTGGCGATCTGGACCAGCGTGGCGAACGCGGCGGCGTCGTTGACGGCCAGTTCGGCCAGCATGCGGCGGTCAACCTGGATCTCAGCGGCCTTCAGGCCCTGGATCAGACGGTTGTAGGTCAGGCCGTTGGCGCGGGATGCAGCATTGATGCGCTGGATCCACAGGCGGCGGAAGTCACCCTTGCGCTTGCGGCGGTCGCCGTAGCTGTACACAAACGAGTGCAGCAGCTGCTCTTTGGCCTTGCGGACCAGGCGTGAACGCTGTCCGCGGTAACCCTTGGCGCGCTCGAGAATAACCCGGCGCTTCTTGTGGGCGTTTACCGCCCGCTTCACACGTGCCACGTGCGTACTCCTTCAGATAAATCTTCCGTGCACCGCGAGGTGCTCTTGCCTGGTACTCAGGCCCGGAAAAGCTTGGTGGGGTGACGGCGGCCCGGACGGGCCGCCTGTCGAGGGGGAAAGACTAGATGCCCAGCATCTTCTTGATGACCTTGGCATCTGCCGGGGCAACAAGCTTGTCACTGGCGAGGCGGCGCGTCAGCGTGGACGGCTTGTGCTCGAGGTAGTGGCGGCGGTTGGCCTGCTGGCGCTTGAGCTTGCCGGTTCCGGTCAGCTTGAAGCGCTTCTTGGCGCCACTGTGGGTCTTCATCTTCGGCATGACTACCGATCTCCTTTAGGTTTCCGCGGGCCTGGACCCGCGGGGCTTTGGGCACCTTTACAGATGCCAGGGGTTGTTACTGGACGCCGGGACGTCCTGCAGGAAAAGCTGAGACTTACTCGGCAGTTCCGGGCTTGTTCTGGCTTGCTGCACCCCGTGAAGGAGCAGCCTTGCCAGCAGGTTTGGGCGCAGCAGCCGGCTTGGGCCGGGCAGCGGGCTTCGGTGCAGGCTTCATTGCCGTGGGCTTGGGCACTGCGGCCGGCTTCGGGGCGGCTGCAGGCTTAGCTTCAGCGGGTGCAGCCGGAGCTGCCGGCGTTTCAGCGGCCGGCTGCGGAGCCGGAGCCTTGGCAGCCTGAGCTGCGCGGCGTGCGTCGGATGCGGCCTTCTCGGCTGCTGCCTGTGCCCGCTTCTCGGCCATTTCCTTGTCAGCTTTTTCCTTCTCTGCGCGCGCCTTATCGGCCTCCGCAGCGGAGGAACCCAGCCGCAGGCCGTCCGGCAGAAGATCTGCCAGGCTCTGCGTCAGGGGCGCCTTGTTCTCGGCGGAAGTATCCACCCGAGCAGGAGCCTCGCCGTTCTTGGCGGCCTCGTTGGCTGCCTTGGCGTCAGCGCGCTGCGTTGCACGGCGTGCTTCGGCCTTGGCCTCGGCCTTGTTCTTCAGCGGGCCGATAACCATGACCATATTGCGGCCGTCGATGCGCGGAGTGGACTCAACCACACCCACCTCGGCGACGTCGGCTGCGAACTTGTTCAGCAGCTTCATGCCCATTTCCGGACGCTGCTGTTCGCGGCCGCGGAACTGGATCATGGCCTTGACCTTGTCACCTGCTGCAAGGAAGCGCATGGCATGCCCGCGCTTGGTTTCGTAGTCGTGGGTGTCAATCTTCAGACGGAACCGGATTTCCTTCAGGACGGTGTTCGTCTGGTTCTTGCGTGCCTCACGGGCCTTGACGGCGGCTTCGTACTTGTACTTGCCGAAGTCCATTAGTTTGCACACCGGAGGCTTAGCCTGCGGTGCCACCTCAACAAGATCCAGGTCGGATTCGGCAGCGAGACGCAGGGCGTCTTCGATACGGACAACCCCAACTTGCTCTCCAGCCGGTCCTACCAGCCGCACCTCAGGGACGCGGATTCGATCATTGATTCTTGGCTCGCTAATGTTGCAGCTCCTGTTTTATTCAAAACGGCTACCGCCTGCAACTGAAGAAGGCCCCCAATTGCACGCGCAATCGGAGGCCTCGAGGGGTCGGCGGGTGCCGCATCAGCAGCAACCTCCCGGGTTGGTTGGCCAGGCAATGCCTGGCCCCCACCGGGGGCCGACCATACCCGGCAACTCTGCTTCTGCACAGGCGCCCTAGGGCACGTGGACTGAAGATTCAGGCTGACGCGGGTGGGAGGAGTCTCCGCTTGCATACTGGCTGATGTGAAACTCTCAACATCCGCTCGGTGAAGGGCGGTGCCTGCAAAAGGCGCTGAAAGTAACGACAACCAGTCGGTCTGTGACAAGCTTACCAGTATGAGTACCCCACAGAGCAACCCGGCGGGCGAGCACACCCGCCATTCTTTCCCCGGAACCACGGAAGAGGTGCACGCCCCGTCCGCTGAAGAGCAGGAAGTGGCGGCCCAGATGCGCGATATCGCCGAGGTTCCCGCTATCGAAGTTATCACCACCGCTGCCGTTCACCTGATGAGCGCTGCGGCCGTCAAGTGCGGTTTGGCCGACGGCGAGGACGCCGAGGAGCTGAAGGACCTGGATGAGGCCCGCAAGCTGATTACGGCCCTGGCCGGTTTCGTGACTGCGGCCGCACCTGAGATTGGCAGCCAGCATGCCGGACCGTTGCGTGACGGACTGCGTTCGCTCCAGCTGGCTTTCCGCGAGGCCTCCGAAATTCAGGACGCTCCGGGCAAGGGCCCGGGCGAGAAGTTCACCGGTCCCGTCAACTAGTTCCTCCGTTTTCCCCTGAGCCCGGTGGGCCCGCCGTTTCCGGCAGGCCCGCCGGGCTTTTCTGTGCCCGTGCCCGTTGAGTAACCTGAACGGGACGTTCATTGGGACGCATAACGGGAGGCGGTGACGCGCAATGGCCGGCGGCGGTGCGGCAGGTTACCGGAAGCGATTGGAACAGGCGGCACGGCTCAAAGCCGCCGGAACAGCCGAAGCAGCCGGATACAAGCTGCCCGAGGGCCTGGGCGCCTCGGAATCCGGGGAAGCACTCGAGAGACGCCGGAAGTTCAGTGAGGCACAGAAGGCGGATTACCTCATCAGGGACGCCATGGGGCGCGGCGAGTTCGACAATCTGCAGTACGCCGGCAAGCCGATTCCCGGCCTTGATGATCCCGACCCGGATTGGTGGATCAAGCGGCTGATCAAACGCGAGAACATCAGCGGGCTGGGGCCGCCGGCTCTGCTGCTGCGCGTGGAGGACGAGAAATTCGAGGAGCGGCTGGATCAGCTGCCGTCCGAACGCGAGGTGCGCGACGCCGTAGAGGACTTCAACGTCCGCGTCATCGAGGCACGCCGCCAGTTGCAGGGCGGGCCTCCCGTCATCACCAAGCTCCGGAACGTTGACGAAGAGGTGCTCGGCTGGCGGGCACGGCGCGGACTGCGCGCAGGCTCGGCCGAGGAGGGCCCCGTAGCCCGATTTATAGAACCCGGCGGAAGCGGAGTCGCGGGCCAGGCGCAGCAGCCCGGCTTCCGCGGCTGGATGCACCGTATGGGCGGACGGTTGCGCGGCCGGTTGCGCGGCCCGCAGGGCAATGCCTGACCTCTGAACGCACCGGTACGGGCACGGCTGGATTCGCTCAAGCCGGCGGTGGACACGCTAGGGAAATGTCCGCTCCGTCCGCCGGCCGACGCGGCAGGATGTACCTCATGCAATTTATCCATGACATCGGCGGCGGCTTTTCCCTAGGACTGCGCACCCTGGACACGGCCGAGGAGATGCATCAGCTGACGCTTCGAAACCTGGACCGGCTCCAACCCTGGGAACCCTGGGCTCATGAGGAACAGACCCTGTCAGGGTCGGTGGATTTCACCCGCGCACAGCTTGCGGACTTCGTTGCCGGAACCGTACTTCCCGCCGTAATTATTTGTGGAGACTCGCTGATCGGCGCCGCGTCCGTGCGGCTCAACTCCTACCTGAAAACCGCGGAGCTGGGCTATTGGATCGACGCGGACCATGAAGGCAGGGGCGCCGTGACCCGTTCCTGCCGGGCACTGCTGGAGCACGCCCGGAAAGCCGGCATGCTCCGGGTGGAAATCCGAACGGTTGCCGACAACCAGCGGAGTACGGCAGTGGCCAAGCGGCTGGGCTTCGCCCTGGACGGTGTCCTGCGCGCCGCGCTGCCGGTGGGGAATCGGCGCATGGACGTGGCTGTCTATTCGCATCTGAACACCGGCGGCTAACTGCACCCGCCCGAAAGTTTGATGACCCGCCGGGTACTGGGGATTTGCTTCCGGGGCTGCCGTGCAGCTCCCCCCGAAGGTCACACCGCTGAGAGCCGCTCGCCGCGCCGGCTGAACTTTCGTACGGTCAGGGTGACCAGCACCAGCAGCGACGCAGAGACCCCGGCGAAGGCAAAGCCTGCCCACGGACCCACAATGTCAATGGCCGCGCCTGCCAGCGGGGCGCCGAGAGCCGTGCCGGACGTCAGCGCGGATCCATACCAGCCCATGGCTTCACCCCGGCGCTCTTCAGAAACCAGGTCGGCCACACGTTCGGACGCGGAGGACAGCACCGGAGCGCAGAGCAGCCCGGCCGGAATGGACAGCAGCGCCAAACTGATCGTGTCCGTGGCCAGGGCCATGGGAAGAGTCAGAACGGCCATCGCCAGCAGGAGCAGCATCGGCGAGATCCGCCGGCGCATTCCCCCGTAGATCAGCCCGCCCACCACGGATGCGGCGCACCAGGCGGCAAAGACGATTCCCACTTCCTGCGGGTTGCCGGAGGATTCCACCAGGGCCACGATGCCGACGTCGGAGCTGGACAGCAGCAGTCCCGCGCCCACCGCCACGGCAAAAACCACGGCCACGCTGAGCGTGAACCAGGAGAAACCCGAGCGCAGCCGCGCCCGCCGGCTCAGCACCGCCAGCGGCTGAAGCTCCGAAGAGGCCTCTGCCAGGTGCGCGGGAGCGGCAGCCACGACGGCAGCGTTGGCGGCTTCCCGCTCCTGGACCTCGGTGGCGGCCTTCTGCGGATTCTCGGACCGGGTGGGCGGGTTGAACCAGATCAGGAGCAGGCCGGCGAGCGACGTCGAAATTCCCACCAGGGTCAGTCCCACCACGGAGGAGAGCGAGGTGGCCAGGATGGCGCCCAGTGCCGGTCCGCCCATGAAGACAAGCTCGGTGGCGATGGAGTCCAGGGCAAAGGCCGTTCGGCGCTGCTCTCCCGTTGCCATCACGCCCAGGGACTGCCGCACCACGCTGAAGACCGGAAGCGTGAAGACGCCGCCGATCAGTGCCAGCACCAGCAGCCACTCATAGCTGGCGTGCGGAGCGATGGACCAGATGACCGCCTCGGAAATGACGGAGGGAATCAGGGCCCGGCGCAGGCCCACATTGTCCACCCGGCGGCCGCGCCACGGGGCGCCGAAGGCGATGCCCACCGTGACCACGGCAGCTACGGCGCCGGCCTTGGCATATCCCATGTCCATGGTCATGACCACGTGCAGGGTCAGCAGCACTCCGGCCGCCGAGTGCGGGAACCGGGCAATCATTCCAACCAGCAGCAGCCGGCGGATCGGGGCGACACGGAGCAGCTCCCCGTAGGAGGCAAAATTCACAGCACTTCTCTTCCGGCGGTCCCCCGCCCAACGGGTCAGCGCGTGATCTTGAGTTCCAGGGAATCCACGCGCTCAACAAACAAAGGATCGGCAGCGAGCCGTTGCTGCAGCAATCCGGCGATGCCCTGCACCGCCTGCGCATCCAGTCCCGGTGCCAGGTGAAGAACCATTCTAAGCTCAGGACCGGCACCGCCTCCGGCGATGACCGTTCCGCGCGCCGACCGGGTCGCCGTTGCCGGGGCCTGGACAAGCTCAACTCCGGTAACGGACGGTTCGACGTCGACCGCAGCAGACACGGCCCGGGCGACTTCCTGGTCCGCGTAGGACGGAGTCCAGTCCCGCTGCCGGGCCAGGGCCCACATGGCCGGGCGGCGCACCACGAAGGTAATGTCCGCGCCGGGGTCCACCACCAGCAGCTGCGCCTCCTCCGATACGGCTGAGAGCGCCGCACGGGCGGCATACACAGCAACAGGACGGGCCTTCGGATGCCAGTTCTGCAGCGCGGGAACGGACGTGAACACCGGCAGGGCCTTGCGTCCGTCCGGCGCCGTCAGCGTGACCAAAGCCATGTCTGCTTCCTTGTCCGCAACCAGGCCGTGATCGGATTCCGCTTCCTCGGCCAGGCTGGCGACAATGGGGACAAACACCCGGGCGGTGGCCAGCGTGGCCACCACCTGTGCTTCGGTGCCGCTGCCGTCCTCCAGCGCAGCCAGCGCTGCGAGGTAGCCGGCATCGGCGCTGCCGTCGTCGGCGTCGAAATTATGGAGCGGGTTGCCGTCGCCGGAGAGGTCCCGGCCGGCCCAGGACTGCCCGGCGGAATCGGCCGGACCGCCTGCCCCGGCGAGGGCGGCGGCAATGTGGCCGGGAAGGGCGCGCTCAGCCATGGGTCCTAGCGCTCCGGATGGCCGGCGATGTCGAAGGCCTGCGGCAGGGTGAAGGCGCCTGCATAGAGTGCCTTGCCCACAATCGTGCCTTCCAGGCCCAGGGGAACAAGTTCGCGCAGAGCGGCCAGGTCATCCAGGGACGAGATGCCGCCTGAGGCGACCACGGGGCGGTCGGTGCGCTGCAGCACCTCGCGCAGGAGTTCAAGGTTCGGTCCGCGCAGGGTTCCGTCCTTGGTGACGTCGGTGACTACGTAGCGCGGGCAGCCGGCGTCTTCCAGACGGGCCAGGACCTCCCACAGATCGCCGCCTTCCTTGGTCCAGCCGCGGGCTGCCAGGGTGGTGCCGCGGACATCGAGGCCGACGGCGATGGCCTCGCCGTAGCGGGCAATGGCACTGGCGGTCCACTCCGGGTTTTCCAGTGCGGCGGTGCCCAGATTGACGCGGCTGGCGCCCAGTTCCAGGGCCATATCCAGGGACGCGTCGTCGCGGATGCCGCCGGACAGCTCCACCTTGATGTCCAGCTGGTCAACAACGCGTTTGAGCAGGGGCAGGTTGGAACCGCGGCCGAAAGCTGCGTCAAGGTCCACCAAATGAACCCAGGCGGCGCCGTCGTTCTGCCAGGCCATGGCCGCATCGAGCGGATCGCCGTAGCTGGTTTCGCTGCCGGCTTCACCCTGAACCAGGCGGACGGCCTGGCCGTCAGCTACGTCAACGGCGGGCAGAAGTTCAAGGACGGGTGTTTCAACAAGTGACATGTTTTGCTTTCCGTGGGAATTCCGGCAGCGGCGATTGGTCAGACGCTGCTGTCGATCAGGAGGTAGGCGCCGAGCAGGGACATTCCCGCAAGGACCCAGAAACTAATGGTGATGATTTTGGACATGCCCTGGCGGCGGAAGGAAATTGCGCCGCCGATCAGAATTCCGGCAAGGCCCATCAGGATGACGCTCCACATAGCCCTAACCCAGCGTCTTCAGCCAGTTTTCCAGCAGCGCCGCACCGGCGTCACCGGACTTTTCCGGATGGAACTGTGTTGCGGTCAGCGGACCGTTCTCCACAGCGGCAATGAAGCGGCTGCCGTGCTCGGACCAGGTGACCTGGGGTGCGCGCATGGCGGGCTGGGTCACGTCGAAGTCCCACTTCTGCACGCCGTAGCTGTGCACAAAGTAGAAACGCTCATCCTCGATGCCGGCGAAAAGCTCGGAACCAGCCGGCGGCTCCACGGTGTTCCACCCCATGTGCGGCACCACTTCGGCGTCCAGGCGTTCCACGACTCCGGGCCACTCCCCCATTCCGGGAGTCCGCACGCCGTGCTCCACGCCCTCGTCGAAGAGGACCTGAAGGCCTACGCAGATGCCCATCACGGGACGTCCGCCGGCAATGCGGCGACCAATCAGGCGCAGCGCGTCAACCTCTTTCAGGCCCTGCATCACCGCGGCAAAGGCGCCGACGCCGGGCACCAGCAGCCCGTCGGCGTTCAGGACGTCGGCGGATTTGGAGCTCAGGGTGACATTGGCTCCGACATGTTCCAGGGCGCGGACAGCTGACCGGATGTTTCCGGAGCCATAGTCCAGGACCGTGACATTGCGGCTCACAGGGCACCCTTGGTGGAGGGGATGCCCTCGACGCGGGGATCCGATTCCACGGCAGCACGCAGCGCCCGGGCGAAGGCCTTGAACTGGGCCTCCACGATGTGGTGGGGGTCGCGTCCTCCGAGGACGGTCATGTGCAGGCAGATCTGGGCGTGCAGGGTGATCGCTTCAAAGACATGGCGGGTAAGCGAGCCGGTGAAGTGCCCGCCGATCAGGTGGTATTCCTGTCCTGCCGGCTCCCCCGTGTGCACGAGATAGGGCCGACCGGAGATGTCCACCACTGCATTGGCAAGTGCCTCATCCAGTGGAACCGTTGCTTCGCCGAAGCGCCGGATCCCAGCCTTGTTGCCCAGCGCCGTCTTCAGCGCCTCGCCGATGCTGATGGCGATGTCCTCGACGGTGTGGTGGACATCAATGTGAGTGTCCCCGGTCGCCTGGACCGTGAGATCCATCAGGGAATGCTTGGCCAGGGCTGTCAGCATGTGGTCATAGAACGGCACGGACGTGCTGATGTTGGACTGGCCGGTTCCATCCAGGTCCAGCTCCACTACCACTGACGATTCACTGGTAACCCGTTCGAGGCGGGCTGTGCGGCCGGTGGCGGTTTCCACGGTCATGGTTTTCCTTTGAAAGAAGATGGTCTCTGCTAACAGTTTAGTGTCTGCCGGCCGGTGCTGTTCCGGCCGCGGCAGCGCGGGCGCCCGGCCCAGTTACCGGATGCCGGCGGCCAGCAGCTCGCGGAGCCGTGCGAGGAAGGCGCTGGTCTCCGGCTCCGTGCCGGCGGTGACACGCAGATGGCCGGGGATCCCGACGTCGCGCACCAGGACGCCTGCCTCCAGCAGGCCTTCCCAGACGGCCCGGGGATCCTCCATTCCGCCGAAAAAGACGAAGTTCGCGTCTGAGGGGGCGGGCTTCAGACCCAGATCCTGCAGCTCGGAGACAATGCGGTCGCGCTGAACCTTGATGTCCTCAACGTTGGCCAGCAAAGCATCTGCGTGTTCCAGCGCAGCGTTGGCGGTGGCCTGCGTGATGGCGGACAGGTGGTACGGCAGCCGCACCAGGCGGAGGGCATCGGTAACCTCGGGGGCGGCTGCCATGTAGCCGATCCGGGCTCCGGCGAGCGCAAAGGCTTTGCTCATGGTGCGTGAGACGATCAGTCGCTCGCGTCCCGGCAGCAGTTCCAGGGCGCTCGGAGTGCCGGCATGGAAGAACTCGCCGTAGGCCTCATCCACGATCACGATGGCCTCTGACGCGGCCCCCGCCTCGTAGACGGCCTCCACAACATCCAGTGAAAGCGCTGTGCCGGTGGGGTTGTTCGGAGTGCAAAGGAAGACGATGTTCGGCGCCTCGGCGCGAACCTGTTCTGCAGCTGACTCAGCCGTAAGCCCGAAGTCGTCGCTTCGGCGTCCCGTGACGTAGCGGGTGCCGGTGCCGCTGGCGAGCAGCGGATACATGGAATAAGTGGGCGGGAAACTCATGGCCGTCCGTCCGGGACCGCCGAACGCCTGGAGAATCTGCTGCAGGACCTCGTTCGAGCCGTTCCCGGCCCAGATATTTTCGGAGGTCAGTCCGTGGCCGAGGTAAGCGGCAAGCCGGTCCCGCAGTTCCGTGAATTCCCGGTCCGGGTAGCGGTTCAGTCCGGCCACGGCCCGCTCCACGGAGATCGCAATCGCCTCCCGCACGGATTTCGGCAGGCCATGCGTATTCTCGTTGACATTCAGCAGGATGGGCACATCCAACTGGGGTGCGCCATAGGGCGTCAGTCCGCGGAGGTCATCGCGCAGAGGAAGTCGGTTGAGTCTCGCCAGCTGTTCAGTCACCTGTACAGCTTAAGACTCGAAGGCGGAGCGGGAAGAATCTGCGGGCTGCACGCCCTGCCTTGTTACGTCCCGCGTTATTGAGCACTGACTTATTTGGCTCTGGGTGTTTCGTCCTGAGGTGTTGCGGCTCAGCGTTGTTGCGGACTCAGCGTTCAACGGGAATGTAAAGCTGAGCACCAACGATGAGGCGGGATTCAGTCAGGTTGTTGAGTTCCATGATGTCTTCCATGACATCCCGCGGGTCACGCTCAGGAGCGAACTCCTGCGCCAGGCCCCACAGGGACTCACCCGCAGCCACACTGACCTGGACGGTTCTTGTCACGTCCGGCCCCCCGCTGGAGGCCATGGCGGGAGCGGTGAAGAAGCCCAGCACAATGAGCGCAGCCGCCGCGGCGAGCATCAGCGGGAGGCCGATGAAAACCAAACGGCCCCTGCGGGTCAGGTGCAGCGAGTTCGTCTTGACCGGCAGGGAAGGATTTGAAGGCCGGGAATCGAGGTGCTGTGAGGGAGATGTGTTTGACGCAGCTGTTTTTGACGCAGCTGTATGGATTGAAGCAGCTGTATGACTCGAATCAGCTGTTCGAGCTGTCGGGACTGTTTGGGTTGTCATTGCAACACCTTTCCGGTTCGATGGCTGCGGGAAATACCCGAAGCCATATTCGAACGATTGGAAGCTGATCGACTTACCCGAACCTCCGCTGAGGGCGGCTGTCGAAAGTATGTTCGATTTCTGCTGAGTTATTTCTAGCACCTATCTACTAATAAAGTCGAGACTCGCTCGAACAAATGTTTGAAAACACCGCACTGCTCGCTTAACGTTGAGGACAAGAGGGAACCTTCAACGGGTTCTGCGGATCGACTCGAAGCCCAGGCGTCGGAGCGGTTCCTCAGGATCACTGAATCAGCTGCCTCTGACATAACCGCCGGAACGGCTTGCACGGCCAATACGTCCCGGTTTGTACCCGATTAGACATTTACCGACCAGCCCCGGCATTGCCGGGACCAGCTGACCCGAAGGGAACCCGACGTGGCCCGCAGGACTGCTTCCGAAGACAGCACCAACAAACCAGCTGCCACAGGCACCCGTGCGCGCCCCAAGGGGCTCACCCCCAGGCAGAAGACCGTCCTGGAGATGATTCAGCGGTCCGTGAGCACCAACGGCTATCCGCCCACCATGCGCGAAATCGGCGACACGGTTGGCCTGGCCAGCCTGTCCAGCGTGACCCACCAGCTCATGCAGTTGGAGAAGCTCGGCTACATCCGCCGTGATCCGAAGCGCCCCCGCGCCATGGAAATCCTCATTCCCCTGATGCTCCGTGACGGATCCTCCGGTACGGCAGCCGAGGAGGCTCCGGGACGCCCCGGCTCCGGCACGGACAACAGCCCTTCAGCCGGCGCTGCGGGGCGCACCGGAGACCAGCGTGAAGAGGGCGCAGGCTCAGCCCCGGCGCTGGCCTCGGTAACCGAGCTTGCCACCTCCGTTGATACCGCCATGGTGCCGCTGGTCGGCCGCATCGCCGCCGGCGGACCCATCCTTGCGGAGCAGGTGGTGGAGGACATCATGCCGCTGCCCCGTCAGCTGGTGGGACACGGTGACCTTTTCATGCTGAAGGTTTCGGGAGACTCCATGGTTGATGCCGCCATCTGCGACGGTGACTGGGTGGTTGTGCGCCGCCAGCCGACAGCTGAGAACGGTGACATTGTGGCTGCCCTCCTCGACGATGAAGCCACGGTCAAGACCTTCCGGCAGCGCAACGGCCACACCTGGCTGCTGCCGCAGAACACGCGGTACGAGCCCATTGTGGGCGATCACGCCGTCATCATGGGCAAAGTTGTCTCGGTGATGCGCGCTCTTTAGCCGACGTCCCGGCGGGATCCCTGCAGCGGAAAGCACGCAAATGGCGGCCGGAAATATTCCGGCCGCCATTTGCATGTCCATGTCTTTGCTGCCCGGCCTCACTGGGCCGCAGAGTGCCGCGGTTAACTCCGCAGCCCGCCTATCCCGCCGACAGCTCCTCGGCTGCCGACTGCTCTGCGAGCCGACCCAAAACGGAGAGCACCACGGAGCGGTCCGTGGTGGACCAGAACGGCGGCAGCGCTGCGCGCAGGAAGCCCCCATACCGGGCCGTGGCCAGCCGGGAGTCCAGGACAGCCACCACACCGCGGTCCCCCGCCGCACGAATCAGGCGCCCTGCCCCCTGTGCCAGACGCACGGCGGCATGGGTCGCCGCCACGGACATGAACCCGTTGCCGCCGGCCTTGGCCACTGCTCGGGTGCGAGCGGTCATCAGCGGGTCATCGGGACGGGGAAACGGGATGCGGTCGATGAGGACAAGCCGGCACGCGGCTCCGGGAACGTCCACGCCCTGCCATAGCGACATGGTGCCGAAGAGGCAGGTATCCGGCTCTTCAGAGAACTGCTTGACCAGTGAAGACATGGAAGATTCCCCCTGGCACAGGATGGGGAAATCCACCCGGGTGCGCATGGCATCGGCGGCATCTTCGGCCGCCCGCCGAGAGGAGAATAAGCCCAGCGCGCCGCCGTTGGAGGCCTTAAGCAGCGCTTCGATTTCATCCAGCTGAGCCTCGGAGGTACCCCGCTCCGGCTTGGGCAGATCCTTGGCCACATACAGAATCCCCTGGCGCGGGTAATCGAAGGGACTGCCGACGTCGGTTCCGGTCCACGACGGTGCACCCGGACCCAGCAGGCCCAGGGCACCGGCCACCGGCCCGAACTCGGAGCCGATCGCCAGGGTTGCCGAGGTCAGGACAACGGTGTGCCCGTCAAACAATCCTTCACGCAGCCGTCCCGCCACTGACAGCGGGGCAACGTTCAGGGTGGCGGGGGCGGTCTCGTCGGGCGGTGAAAAACCTCCCGACGGGGAGAAGGAACTGGGCCGGGACGCCCAAATCACCTCGCCGGCCGCCGGCGCCGAGATCAGCCGCTCGCAAACAGTCAGCACGGCCATAAGCCGTGAACGGGCCGTCTGCCGGCCACCGTCTGCGGTTTCCCCGGGCTCGGGCTTGGAATCAGAGAGCGCCACTCGGCAGGCCTCGCGAACGCGCCCCACGGCCTGTTCCTGCTCTTCGTTCAGTCCGCTGGCCAGCAGGCCGGAGGGAACACCCTCCATGGACTGCTCAAAGGCACGTGCCGCCTGCGCCAGCTCCTCCACGCTGGCAGAGGTGTGTTTGCGCGCTGCGGTAACAGCGGCAGTAATCACCGTGCCGGAGAGCTGGCCGGTGACGGCACCGGTGACGCGGTCCTGCAGTTCGTGCGCCTCGTCAATGACCACCACGTCATAGTCCGGCAGCACGGCCAGGCCTTCGAAGGCAGCAATCGCCAGCATCGCATGGTTGGTGATCACGACGTCGGCCACGGCGGCCTGTGCACGGGCACGCTCGCTGAAGCACTCAGCGGCCACCGGACACTTCTGTGCTCCCAGGCACTCCATGGAGGTCACCGATACCTGCCGCCAGGCCCGGTCACTCACACCCGGGACCAGATCATCCCGGTCGCCGGTGTCCGTTTCCTCCGCCCATTCACGCAGCCGCACCACTTCCCGGCCCATGGCCGAGGTGGGAGCCGGTGAAGGGTGGGCGACGCCATGGTCATCTCCCAGCGTGAACAGGGCACCGGCGGGATCTTCCTCTTCAGGAAATCCCCCGCCGGTCTTGTGCAGGCAGACATAATTGCTGCGGCCCTTGAGCAGTGCCACGTCCACTTCGCGGGGGAGCTGCGGCTGAAGGGTCTTGAGCAGCCGAGGCAGGTCCCGGCCCACAATCTGGGACTGCAGGGCCAGCGTTGCAGTGGACACCAGCGTCGGCTTGGTGCTCTCCAGCGAGTGATGGATCAGCGGCACCAGATAGGCCAGCGATTTGCCGGTTCCGGTGCCCGCCTGAACCAGCAGGTGCTTTCCTTCGTCTATGGCCTGCGTGACCTGTCGGGCCATTTCATGCTGGCCCGGGCGGTTTTGTCCGCCCATGCCGGCAACGGCGGTGTCCAGAAGTTCCAGGACTTCGCCGGTGGTGTCTTTACTCATGGGTGACGAACGGCTCCAGTTCAGCAGCAAGGCCTTCGCGGACCATGACATGCAGCCGGGTTCCGGTTTCGGAGTGGTCCACGGACAGGATTTCAGTGTCCGGGCTGTGCAGCCGGGAGACCACGTCTCCGCGGTCGTAGGGAACCATCAGCGTCAGGTCCACCGCGGGGCGGGGAATCCCTTCGGAGATCGCCTGCAGCAGCTCGTCGATGCCTTCACCGGTACGGGCGGAGACCACCACGTGGCGGCGTTCCTTCTGCCGGAGGCGTTCCAGGACAAACGGATCGGCGGCATCGGCCTTGTTCAGGACGATGATTTCCGGAATCTTGCGGGCATCAACATCCGTCAGCACAGTGCGGACGGCGGCAATCTGGCCCTCCGGGTCAGGATGGGAGGCATCCACGACGTGCAGGATCAGGTCAGCGTCCGCCACTTCCTCCAGCGTGGAGCGGAAGGCTTCCACCAGCTGGGTCGGCAGCGACCGGACAAATCCGACGGTGTCCGCCAGGGTGTAGCCGATCCCGTCTTCGGTCTGGGCCTTGCGGATGGTGGGATCCAGGGTGGCGAACAGGGCGTTCTCGACGAGGACACCGGCATCCGTCAGCCGGTTCAGGAGCGACGACTTGCCCGCGTTGGTGTACCCGGCGATAGCCACCGAAGGAACCTGGTTGCGCTGGCGGTTGGCCCGCTTGGTTTCGCGTGCAGGTTTCATGCCCGCGATTTCGCGCCGCAGTTTCGCCATCCGGGTACGGATCTTCCGCCGGTCCAGCTCAATCTTGGTTTCACCGGGACCACGTGAACCCATGCCGGCGCTTGCGCTGCCCACCTGGCCGCCGGCCTGCCGGGACATGGATTCGCCCCAGCCGCGCAGTCGCGGCAGCAGGTACTCGAGCTGGGCCAGTTCCACCTGGGCCTTGCCCTCGCGGGACTTGGCATGCTGGGCGAAGATGTCCAGGATGAGGGCCGTCCGGTCGATGACCTTGACCTTGACGATGTCTTCCAGTCCGCGGCGCTGGGACGGGGCCAGTTCGCTGTCCACGATGACCGTGTCAGCGCCGGTGGCGGCCACGATGTCCTTGAGTTCCTGGGCCTTGCCGGATCCCAGGAAGGTGCCCGGATCGGGCTTCAGGCGGCGCTGGATGACGCCGTCGAGCACCTCGGAGCCTGCCGTTTCGGCGAGGGCTGCCAGTTCCTGCAGGGAATTCTCGGCGTCGGCCGCCGTTCCTTCGCTCCACAGTCCGGCCAGTACCACCCGCTCCAGGCGAAGCTGGCGGTACTCGACTTCGGTTACGTCTTCGAGTTCGGTGGACAGGCCGGCCACGCGCCGCAGTGCGTGCCGCTCGCGAAGGTCTTCCTGGTCGCCGTCGTGCACTGAATGCCCGGCGTCCTCGGAAGAGAGAGCCTGGGCTCTGCCGCGCGGGACGTCCCGGGCGGGAGCTTTGGCCTCCGCAGCGCTTTCCTTGGCGAGGATCCTGTCAATGACCCCCTGGATGTCTTCGGGGCTCAGCTCCGGTGTGGGCTGAGCGGAACCGGACGTGCCAGGACGGGAATTGTTGATCGTCATATTCTCCTTATAAGCCGTGTTCTCCATGGTAAGTCAGGGCACGGACATTTGGGGGCGCGATTTGCCCGCCGCTGAATCCGGTTTCCGCTGCCTGCCGCAGACCCACTAATCTGGTTTGTTATGGGTTCAGACCATTACTTCAGTTCACAGCCGTCCGGGCCCGAGGTCCGCCGGCCGCTCCATGTCACGCTCGATGGCCGGGAGCGTACCCTCGTTACTTCCGGCGGCATCTTCAGCCCCGACGGCATCGACAAAGGCACTGTGATTCTGCTGGACGAAGTTCCGTCCCCCTCCCCGGAGGGGAATTTGCTGGACATTGGCTGCGGCTGGGGGCCGGTGGCGCTGACCATGGCCCTGAAATCCCCGGCAGCCCGCGTGTACGCCGTGGATGTGAACGAGCGGTGCCTGGCCCTGACCCGTGACAATGCCGCCGCACTGGGCCTGGACAATGTCACTGCCAGCCGGCCCGAGGACGTCGATCCGCAGCTGCGGTTCGACACCATCTGGTCCAATCCGCCCATCCGCATCGGCAAGGACGAGTTGCATGCGCTCCTGCTTCTGTGGCTGCCGCGGCTGGCGCCGGAAGGAACCGCGTGGCTGGTGGTGCAGAAAAACCTGGGAGCGGATTCACTGCAGAAATGGCTGACCGAGCAGCTGGGGTCCGGATACTCGGTGTCCCGGCACAGCACCGCCAAATCCTTCCGGATCCTCAAAATTACCCGCAGTCCCGAAGACAGCTGACTGCTCAGCGGCGGGCCGCACTAACACCGGTCTTGAATTCCATGACAGCTTCAACCGCCCGTCGCAGGGGTTTATTCCGGCCGTTCCTAGAGTAGGGTTCCGCGCGCCACAATGACGGCGGGGCCGCTGAGTTCCACGTGCTCGCGGCCGTCTTCAGCAGTCAGGAAACGGACCCCGACGACGCCGCCGGGCACCGTGACCGCCCAGTCGTTCGGGGCATCCCGGCCGGCCCAGAAACGGATGGCAACGGCTGCTGCGCAGGCGCCGGTGCCGCAGGAAAGGGTCTCCCCCACACCGCGCTCATGCACGCGCATGGTCAGCAGACCCACGCCGTTTTCGACCAGAGGCTCGGCGGGGACCACAAATTCCACGTTGGTGCCGTTCTCCGGCTCCGGCTGCACGGTGGGCGGAGTCGTCAGTTGAGTGGCTGCGAGTTCGGACAGCTCGGCCAGGGCCACCACGGTGTGCGGGTTTCCCATGCTGACGGACAGTCCGGGGCGCGGTACTTCCAGGCCGTCGGCGTTGACGACGGCGTCCATGGCCTTCGCGGCGGCATGGTCGGGGTAGATGAACTCCCAGGGACCCATGTCCACGGCGTAGCCGCTGTCCACCCGGGTGATTGTTTTGATGCCGGCGCGGGTGCCGATGGTCAGGGTTTCCCCTTCGGCCAGATTCACCAGCCCCTCGGCGAGCAGGAAGTGCACGAAGACCCGCACCCCGTTGCCGCACATCTCGGAGATGCTGCCGTCCGCATTGCGGTAGTCCATGAACCACTCCGCAGCGGGATCACTTTGCAGCAGGGCCTGGCCTTCAGGCAGGTGCTCGGAACGCACGGCCCTGATGAATCCGTCTGCGCCAATGCCGCGGTGCCGGTCGCATACCGCCGCCACTTCGGCAGGCGTCACTTCGCGTCCCCCGTCGGGGTCGGCCACCAGCACAAAGTCGTTGCCGGTGCCGTGGCCTTTGGCGAAGGGCAAACCGGCAAGAGAAGCGGGTAAGCCGGAAGCGGACAGAGCAGAAGAGAGAGTTGTGTTCACTGTTCAAGGATAGCGGCGGCAGCCTTGCCGGTCAGTTCGGGGTCGTCCCAGTCCAGCCAGGTGATCCGCGGATCTGCGCGGAACCAGGTGAGCTGGCGGCGCGCGAACTGCCGGGTAGCCACCACTGTCTGTTCGACTGCCTCGGCCACTGACGATTCGCCGTCCAGCACGCGCAGGAACTGGGAATACCCCAAGGCGCGGCCGGCAGTCCGGCCCTCGCGCAGGCCGCGGCCGGCGAGGTCTTCCACTTCGGCGAGCAGGCCTCGGTCCACCATCCGGTCCACGCGTGCTGCCAGCCGCTGATGCAGCAGGCTGCGCTCCACGCTCAGGCCGATCTGGACTGCCGGCTGGAAGTACTCCCGGACGGGCATGAAGGAACTGAACGGCCTGCCCGTCAGCTGGTGCACTTCCAGGGCCCGCACCACCCGGCGGCCGTCGCCAAGCCGGTCCGCGGACACCGGGTCTACGGCACGCAGACGCCCGCGCAGAGCCCCCAGTCCCTGTTCGTCCAGTTGACGTTCCAGGGCAGACCGCACTGCCGGATCAGTGCCCGGGAAGTCCAGCACATCCAGGGCCGCACGGACGTAAAGCCCGGACCCGCCCACGAGGATCGGATACTTTCCCCGTCCCTGGATCTCGGTGATGAGACTGCGGGCGGATGCCTGGAACGCCGAGACGCTGGCTTCCTCCCGGACATCCATGATGTCCAGCAGGTGGTGTGGAACGCCGCGCCGCTCCGCGACGCTGATTTTCGCGGTACCGATGTCCATGCCCCGGTAGAACTGCATAGCGTCGGCATTGATGACTTCCCCGCCCAGCTGCAGGGCCAGTGAAACGCCCAGATCCGATTTGCCGGAGCCGGTGGGACCGACGACGGCGATGACCGGGCGGGCGCGCGCAGCCTCGGCGGCAGTCACCGGACGCACCCGGGAGACGGGGACAGCACTAGGAGCGCGGGGGCAGTGCCGGCATGCCCAGGGAGACACCGGCTTTGCCGCCGGAAGCACCCGGAGCGGGGACTCCGCACGATTCCGCCTGTGACCGGTCCCAGGCGTCACCGGCGCGTGAACGGCGCAGGGTGTAATCCGCTGCGGTCGCGGGGTCCGAGACCAGGTGGAAAGCAGCTGCGGACGTCACGGGCACGGTGACGAGGTCTCCGGGCCGGGGTACCTCGCAGCCCTCGGGCACCGAGAAGTGCACCAGGCGCTGATCACGGGAACGGCCGGAAAGGCGACCTGTTTCTTCGGACTTGCGGCCGGAACCGGCGGTAACCAGAACTTCCACTGTGGTGCCCACCTGTTTGGCATTCTCTTCGGCCGCGATGCGGTCCTGGAGGGCGGTGAGGCGTTCAAAGCGTTCCTGGACCACTGCCTTGGGCAGCTGGTCCGGCAGCTCTGCGGCGGGGGTGCCCGGGCGCTTGGAGTACTGGAACGTGAAGGCCGTGGCGAAACGGGACTTCTCCACGACGTCGAGCGTGGCGGCGAAGTCCTCTTCGGTCTCGCCCGGGAAACCCACAATGATGTCGGTGGAGATGGCGGCGTGCGGCATCCGCTCACGGACACTGTCCAGGATGCCGAGGAACTTCTTGGACCGGTAGGACCGGCGCATGTCTTTGAGGACCTTGTCGGAACCGGACTGCAGCGGCATGTGCAGCTGCGGCATCACGTTGGGGGTTTCCGCCATTGCGTCGATGACGTCCTGGGTGAACGCAGCCGGATGCGGGCTGGTGAAGCGCACCCGCTCCAGGCCTTCGATGGTGCCGCAGGCACGCAGCAGCTTGGCGAACGCGCCCCGGTCTCCAAACTCCACGCCGTACGAGTTAACGTTCTGGCCCAGCAGCGTAACCTCAATCGCGCCGTCGTCCACCAGCGCCTGGATTTCGGCGAGAATCTCGCCCGGGCGGCGGTCCCGTTCCTTGCCGCGCAGGGAAGGGACAATGCAGAACGTGCAGGTGTTGTTGCAGCCCACGGAAATGGAGACCCAGCCTGCGTAGACGGAGTCGCGCTTGGTGGGCAGTGTGGAGGGGAAAACATCCAGGGATTCCAGGATTTCCAGCTGCGCTTCATCGTTGTGCCGGGCGCGGTCCAGCAGGGCCGGCAATGAGCCGATGTTGTGCGTGCCAAACACTGCATCCACCCACGGCGCCTTGCGCTGGATGGTGTCGCGGTCCTTCTGCGCCAGGCACCCGCCCACGGCAATCTGCATGCCCGGACGAGTTTCCTTGACGTGGGCGAGCATGCCCAGGTTCCCGTACAGCTTGTTGTCCGCGTTCTCCCGCACCGCGCAGGTATTGAAGACGACGACGTCGGCCTCGTCGCCTTCCGCGGGAACATAACCGGCGTTCTCCAGCAGGCCGGAAATGCGCTCGGAATCGTGGACGTTCATTTGGCACCCGAAGGTCCGCACCTGATAGGTGCGGTGATGCTGCTCGGACGGGCTCGGGGAAGATGTCGGGGAAGATACTGTCAAACTCACAGTCCTAGGGTACCTGCCGCGGACCGCCGGAGGAGGCGCCGGCTGATAGCCGGGTTTAGTACCAGTTGTTGGCGTAGTGGAAGTTCAGTGCCGAGCAGGGGCTGCCGTACCGGGATTCGATATAGCCCAGGCCCCAGTTGATCTGGGTCTTGGGATTGGTGAGGTAATCAGGTCCCGATGATGCCATTTTTTCGGCGGGCAGTGACTGGACAATGCCGTAGGCGCCACTGCTGGCGTTGGTGGCGCTGGTCATCCAGTTGGATTCCTTTTCCCACAGGGTGTTCAGGCAGGTCATTTCCGAGGCTGCCCATCCATGGCCGGCCAGGGCAGAGACGGCGTACGCTTTCGCCCCGGCGGGATCATCCATGGGAACAGACGCTGCTGCGGCGGCGGCCTCTTCCGCGGCGCGGTCCGCGGCAGCCTGGGCGTCAGCTGCTGCCTTGGCTGCAGCTTCCTGCTCGGCTGCAACCCTGGCCTGCTCGGCCGCGGCAGCCTGAGCTGCTTCTTCGGCTTTCAGCTCTTCGGCAGCTCGAGCTTCCTCCGCTGACTTTTCTTCAGCGGCCTTTTGTTCAGCAGCCTTTTCTTCAGCGGCCTTTTGTTCAGCAGCCTTGGCCTCCTCTGCTTTGGCGTCGGCCGCCTTCTTGGCATCATCGGCGGCAGCGGTGTCAGCTGCCTTCTGCTGCTCATCGCCGTCGGTATCTCCCGCGGCGCCGGCCTCATCAGCCGGACCGCTCTCAGCGGTGTCCGGGGCGGCGGTGGGAGAAGTCAGACTGACGAGGCTGGCCCGCAGTTGGTCATTTTGGACGGAGGCGCCGGCGATTCCAAAGAAGGCCAGTCCGCCGGCAACCGCCACGGCCCCGATGCGGAGCTTGCGGGTCCGGCTGGCCTGCCGGCGTTCCTGGGTAAGGCCGCGCCGGCCGGGAACATCGTTGGATTTGTGGCTGTCGCTCTGGGTGTCTTCGTTGCCGAGGGCATCTTTTTGGAGGGAAGTCATAGAACCGAGACGGTAACGACCGTCCCTGAGCGGCTATCTCAATTGCATAACGATCCACTTGACATGCGTGTCGCTAACGGGTTCAATACCACCCTTTGTCTTCGGAGTGCTGCCAAGCGGCACAGGGGCTGCCGTACCGGGAGCTGATGTACCCCAGACCCCACTCGATCTGGGTCCGATAGTTGGTGCGCCAGTCTGCACCAACGCTGGCCATCTTGTCTCCGGGCAGTGACTGGGGAATCCCGTACGCCCCGCTGTAGGGGTTATTTGCGCTGGTCCGCCAGCCGGACTCCCGCTGCCACAGGTTCACCAGACACCGAAACTGATCCTGTCCCCAGCCATAGCCGGCCAGCCGTCCGGCAGCGTAGGCCTGGGCGGCGACCGGGTCGTCAACCGGCCCGGGAGAGGGCACGGGCAGCGGATCCGGTACGGGAGCAGGCTGTGGGACTGGAGGAGCAGATGGTGCAGGAGGTGGCAGCGGTGCTGGTTGGGGTGCTGGGACCTGAGGCAGCGGAGTGGGATTAATCACCGGATCGGGCTCAGTTTTACCGGGCGGCGGAGCCGGATTCCTGCCGCTGCTGTCTCCGGCGTCGTTTTCTTCAGCCTCCCTGGCGGCTTCTTCGGCGGCCCGCGCTTCCTGCTGCGCGCGATAGGTCTCTTCGGCCTGAAGCCCCCTTAGCCGCTGCGCTTCGGCCTGCACACTGCTGTCCCGCAGCTCGGCGAGCTGCTCGAGCAGCACGGTGCTGCGCTCCTGGGCATCTTGTACTGCCTTGTCAGCTGCAGCCGCAGCTGTTTGCGCCTCAGCAGCCAGCTGCAGGGACGCGGCAACTGATTCTTCCCGGCTGTCCAGGGCGGCAGCTTCACGCTCCTCAAGGCTGCCCAGCACCTGCGCAGCCGAGGCGGCCTGCAGCTGGAGGCTGTCAGTGCGGCCGGAAATACTCTGCAGCGTGGTGAGCCGGTCCATGGCCCCCACCGCGGCATCGGCATCCAGCAGCAAGAGCAGGCTGGAATCCATTCCGCCCGTCTTGTACGTCTGCGCCGCCAGTGCGCCCATCTGTCCGGTCAGCTCCGAAGCAGTCCGGGACGCTTCCAGCCTCTGGGCCGAAAGTACTTCGACGGCCCGGCTGTTGATCTCTGCCTCGTCCACGGCACGCTGATGATTTGCCGAGGCCTGTACGGCTTTGGTTCCCAGGCTTCCCGCCTCGGCCGACAGTTTACCGAGGAGAGCTTCAATTTCAGCGGCCTGCGCTGCTTTGGATTCAACGCTGCGCTTGGCCTGCTCCACCTGCTCCCACGAGGGAAACTCTGTACCGGAGGCAGGCACAGCACTGAAGGCCGAGGCGGCAAGCACCCCGACCAGCACGGCGGAACCCAGGGAAAGACGAGTGAACTTCTTGCCCGGCAGCAACAGAGTCAACATCGTGGCCCAGCATACGGCACCGCCTCAGGATTCCCGCAGGTTTCCTACCACTCGTCCTCGGGGCGCTCTTCAAGGACGTCACCGATGATCTCGTTGACCACGCGGTACCCCACCGACGGCGAGTACCCCTTGCGGGCGAGCATGGAGACCAGCCGCTTTGCCTGCTTGTCCCGGGCTGCCCGATCCGTCAGGTCCACTGAGGGCTGCAGCTTCCTGCGCGCCAGCGTCCGGGCAGCTTCCAACTCATCCTCATCGCTGACCTGCTCCAGGGCTTCTGCTGCCAGCTCCCCCGAAATGCCCTTCTCGGCAAGTTCACGCTTCAGCGCACCACGTGCGAGGGACTTGGAACGCGACCGGCTGTCCACCCACATGCGGGCAAACTCAGCGTCGTCCACGAGCCGAACTTCCTCAAAACGGTCCAGTACCGCCTGTGCAACGTCCTGGGGGATGTCCTTTTCGGCCAGCTTCACCGCCAGCTGGTGCCGGCTCTTCGGGGCACTCGTCAGCTGCCGCAGGACAATGGTGCGGGCAGCACCGTACGGGTCACGCGGTTGCTCCCGCGGCTTCGCGTCCGGCTCCCCCGGCGAACCGCCTGCCGGGGGAAATCCACTGGTTTGCTGCTGCACGAATGCCTAGGAGTTCTTCGGAACGGCCTTGAGCTTCGCTTCCGCTGCAGGAGCTTCCTCGGTAGCCGGTCCGTCAATGCCCAGCTTTTCACGCAGGCGGCGCTCCAGCTCATCGGTCAGTTCCGGGTTGTCGCGCAGGAACTTGCGGGCATTTTCCTTGCCCTGGCCCAGCTGATCACCGTCGTACGTGAACCAGGCGCCGGACTTCTTCACGAAGCCGTGCTCCACGCCCATGTCGATCAGTCCACCCTCACGGGAGATTCCCGTGCCGTAGATGATGTCGAACTCAGCCTGTTTGAACGGCGGGGCCATTTTGTTCTTGACGATCTTGGCGCGGGTTCGATTGCCCACCGGAACCGTACCTTCCTTGAGCGTCTCGATGCGCCGGACATCGATGCGCACGGAGGCATAGAACTTCAGCGCCTTACCACCCGTGGTGGTTTCCGGGCTGCCGAACATGACACCGATTTTTTCGCGGAGCTGGTTGATGAAGATGGCCGTGGTGTTGGTGTGGCTCAACCGTCCGGCGATCTTGCGCAGTGCCTGGCTCATGAGCCGGGCCTGCAGGCCCACATGGCTGTCGCCCATGTCGCCCTCAATTTCCGCACGCGGAACCAGTGCGGCCACGGAGTCGATAACCACTACGTCAACCGAACCGGAACCGATCAGCATGTCCATGATTTCCAGTGCCTGCTCACCGGTGTCCGGCTGGGACACCAGCAGCGAGTCCGTATCCACGCCGAGCCGTGCAGCGTAGATGGGATCCAGGGCATGCTCGGCATCGATGAACGCGGCAATGCCGCCGTTCTTCTGTGCGTTGGCAACAACGTGCAGCGCCAGGGTTGTCTTACCCGAGGATTCCGGGCCGTAGATCTCCACGACGCGGCCGCGGGGAAGCCCGCCTATGCCAAGTGCCAGGTCCAAGGCGATCGAACTGGTGGAGATGGTCTCTGCCGGAGCGCGGACCTCGTCTCCAAGCCGCATGATCGAGCCCTTGCCGTACTGCTTATCGATTTGGGCCAGCGCTGCTTCAAGTGCCTTTGCGCGGTCGACTGCTGCTGCCATTCTTCACCTCGGTTGTTGTGGTTTTACGTGGCCCGGAGGCCGGTTGTCCTGCTCACCTACGACCATAAGCGGCGGCACTGACAAAACAGCGGAGCGGACTGCCGTGGGGATATCAGGGGCAGTTTTGCGGTCGTGTCGCCCCTGTGTAGGAGCTTATCCTCATCCGAACAGGTATTCGAATATCCGCTTCGGCGTGTCCCGCCTTTAACGCGGCCAGCCTCATTTCTTGGGCTGGATGTCCCGCCCCAAGCGTCGTTCCGCCGGGACATCCTGGACATCACAGACCGCCAGCCAGACAGCCTTCGGTTCGATACCCCCGCTGAGGGCTTCCGTTGCCGTCCTGCCGCCAAGGGAGCCGAGCACGAGGTCCGCGGCAAGCACCCTTGAGTAGGCCGGCCCAAACTCATCATCCATGAGCCGCCAGAAATCACTGAGTCGCATCGCTTAATCTTCTCACGTCCATGCGCCTCTAGAATGGAGACCATGACCGAGCAGGAATCTTCCCCAGAAGCACGGCACCATGAAGCGGCCATCGACACCTTGGAGCAGGCCCTCTCGGTGTTGTGGCGCCGGGCGCGGTCCAACTCCTACAAGGTGGCCCGCGAGGTGCATCCGGATATGGAACCGGCAGCCTACGGACTGTTGGTCCTGCTGCAGAAGCAGCAGGACATGCGGCTAACGGACATTGCCGCCAGCATCGGCATCGGCAAGCCGTCCGTGAGCCGCCAGATTGTCATGCTGGAATCGCTTGGCCTGGTCCAGAAGCACGCTGACCCGCTGGACGGCCGCGCCCAGTCCATCTCTCTCACCCCTGCAGGCTCAGAGGCGCTGGCCAAGACACAGTCGGCCCGCAAAGAGTTGTTCCGGACACTGCTGGAGGATTGGGATGATGAGGAGCTGGAGCAGCTGGGGTCACTGCTGACCAAGCTCAACCACTCCTACGCCCGCGAACGGTAATGGCTGCCCGGAAACCGAGCCAGTGCTGGCTCAACGGCCGCTGAACGGCAAAAAAGACCCCGCCGAAACGGCGGGGTCTTTTTCTTGGCACTGGGCAGGCTGCCCGATGGAGCGGCAGCACTGCGGATGTAGGTCTACGGAGTGCGGGCCAGGTCCCGAGCCATGTCCTCCGGGAAATCGCGGGCAAACTCGCGCGAGAATTCCGACGGCACGGTATCGGGTATGGCGACGCCTTCTGCAGTCGCCACCCGGTCACTGACCTCACGAAGCATCAGGGACAAGGGCACATCAAGCGCGGTGCAAATAGAGGACAGAAGTTCTGATGATGCTTCCTTTTGGCCTCGCTCCACCTCGCTGAGGTAACCAAGTGAAACGCGTGCGCTGTGTGACACCTCGCGCAGGGTACGGCCCTGACGCTGGCGGACATCGCGCAGTACGTCGCCAATTTCATGACGAAGAACAACCATTTTGCGCTCCTTTGGTTCCCGGTGTGCATCTTCCGCCAACCCTACATCCCGCCAGCGAATAACGCCGTTCACGGATACGGGTTGCTTAACCATCTGTATCGTCCTGCTCCCTATGTGTGGTCCGACTGCGGGTGTACCGCAGATATCTAAAGATCGTAATCGGGAAACCTTGGTGGTTCCTGATACTAACAACTCAGCTCCCCCGGGTTTTGTTCCCGGCACCGATTGCCCTGTGTCAGATCCCCATCATGGCCGGTCCGACAGAACCCGGGCAAGCAGTAACAGTGCTTCGTCACGTGTTTGCCGTCGGATGGCTGCTCTGTCGCCTAAAAACAAATATTCTTCGACCAGGGTCCGTTCAGCGGATACGACGGCGATAAACACACAGCCCACAGGCTTCCCGTCGTGCGGTTCGGGCCCCGCAACTCCAGTGGTGGACACTGCCACGTCCGCCTCCAGGGCGCGGCGCACGCCGTCGGCCATTTGGCGGGCCACCTCGGCGTCGACCGAACCTGCGGCAGCCAAAAGCTCAGCGTCGACCCCCAGGGCTTTGTGCTTCACGGCGTTCGAGTAAGCCACCACTCCGCCGGCCAGAACGGCGGACACCCCGGGGACGGTGCCGAGTTCGGCGGCCACCATGCCGGCAGTCAGTGACTCGGCGGTGGCCAGGGTCAGTCCTGCCGCCGAGGCGGCGCGCACCACCGCTGCAGCATCGGCGGTTCCAGCCGTGCCGCCGGGCAGCGTCACCGGCCGCCCGGGTTCTGCAGCGCACTCCGGCGCAGCTGGACTGCCTTGATGACGTAATCAATACCCGTGACCACTGTGACCACCAGAGCGGCGGCCATCACGACGGCGCTGATCCACCAGGCCCAGCTGCCAAGCCACGTTGTCAGCGGCAGCAGGTACAGGAAGATCGCGAGAGTCTGGATCACGGTTTTCAGCTTGCCTCCGCGCGACGCCGCCATGACGCCGTAACGGATCACCACGAACCGCATCAGCGTGATGCCGATTTCGCGGACCAGGATCACAATGGTGACCCACCACCAGAGCTCACCCAGCGCCGACAACATGACAAGGGCCGAGCCGATCAGCAGTTTGTCCGCAATCGGGTCTGCGATCTTGCCGAAGTCGGTGATCAGGCCCCGGCTGCGGGCGAGATCGCCGTCCAGCTTGTCGGTATAGATGGCGACGGCGAATGTGGCCACCGCCAGCCAGCGGTACAGACCATGGCGGCCGTCATCCGCCAGCAGGAGCCAGATGAAAAGCGGAACCATCAGGATCCGCACGACCGTCAGTACGTTGGCGATGTTCAGAAGGGGGGCGTTCCCGGTAGAAGAGTTGCTCACGCTTCCAGCCTAGCGGGGATTCAGCGCCCGGTCAGACTCCACGCGTCCTCGGATCCGCCGTCTTCGTCGCCGCCTTCGCCGTCGTAATACTCGGTGGCCTGCTGCCGGCCCTCCAGATCCTGGGCCACCAGGTCAACCGGGCCGTCCGGAGAGCCGGGTTCGAAGCCGTGGTTGACGTTGGCGTTTTCCGCCAGCGCTGCGGTTTCAGCGGCCCCGGGGCCGCCGGCGGCCTCTCCCCCGCTGATGGCCGCCAGCGTGGCAGCCAGATCATCAGGCTTGACCAGCACGTCGCGGGCCTTGGAGCCCTCGGAGGGCCCGACGACGCCGCGCGACTCCAGCAGGTCCATCAGGCGCCCGGCCTTGGCGAAACCGACACGCAGCTTGCGCTGAAGCATGGAGGTTGAACCGAACTGCGTGGTGACCACCAGTTCCGTGGCCTGCAGCAGCACATCCATGTCGTCGCCAATGTCGTCTTCGATCTGCTTTTTGGGCGCGCTGACGGTGACGTCTTCGCGGTAGACCGCGCCCAGCTGGCCCTTGACATGCTCCACCACCCGGTGGATTTCCGATTCGGTGACCCAGGCACCCTGGACGCGGATGGGCTTGTTGGCGCCCATGGGCAGGAACAGGGCGTCACCCTGGCCCAGCAGCTTTTCAGCACCTGGCTGGTCCAGGACCACGCGGGAGTCGGTGACCGACGACGTGGCAAAGGCCATGCGCGAAGGCACGTTCGCCTTAATCAGTCCGGTGACCACGTCCACGGACGGGCGCTGCGTTGCGAGCACCAGGTGGATGCCTGCTGCACGGGCAAGCTGGGTGATGCGCACAATGGAATCTTCAACGTCGCGCGGGGCAACCATCATCAGGTCAGCGAGCTCGTCAACGATCACCAGCAGGTACGGGTAAGCCTTGACCACACGCTTGGACCCGGCCGGCGGAATGACCTTCCCGAGCTTGACGGCCTTGTTGAAGTCATCAATGTGCTTGAAGCCGAAGTTGGCAAGGTCGTCATAACGGGTGTCCATTTCCCGGACCACCCACTGCAGGGCCTCGGCGGCCTTCTTCGGATTGGTGATGATCGGAGTGATCAGGTGCGGCACGCCCTCGTAGGCGGTCAGTTCCACGCGCTTGGGGTCCACCATCACCATGCGCACTTCGTCCGGGGTGGAGCGCATAAGAATGGAGGTGATCATGGAGTTCACGAAGGAGGACTTACCGGCACCGGTGGCACCGGCCACCAGCAGGTGCGGCATCTTCGCGAGGTTGGCAACCACGAAGCCGCCCTCCACATCCTTGCCCACACCCATGACCATCGGGTGTTCGGTCTTGCGGGCGGCATTGGAGCGCAGCACGTCGCCCAGGGCCACCACTTCCTTGTCCGCGTTCGGGATTTCGATGCCGATGGCGCTCTTGCCCGGAATCGGAGACAGGATGCGCACGTCCGAAGAGGCGACGGCGTAGGAAATATTCTTAGACAGGGCGGTGACCCGCTCCACCTTGGTGCCCGGGGACAGCTCGATTTCGTAGCGGGTGACCGTGGGTCCGCGGCTGAAACCGGTAACGTGCGCTTCGACCTTGAACTGGTCCAGCGTGTTGGTCAGGGCGTCGACGACGGCGTCATTGGCTTCGGAGCGCTCCTTCGCCGGCGGACCGGCGGGCAGGAACTCGGACGGCGGAAGCGTGTAGGTCACGTCACCCGAGAGCTGCAGCTGTTCAGTGCGCTGCGGAATGGGCGTGGCCGGGGTGAGGTTCCGGACCGTGCGTGCCGGAACCGGCGGCACCGCGGGCAGTACGGGGGCGGCAAGGGTCTCGGCAGCTTCGGGGACCATGGCAATGGCTTCGGTGGGCGGCTCGGCGCCGTCGAACACGTTGTCCACGGGGAGTCCCTGCTCGCGGCGGATCTTCTGCGTGGCCAGTTCGGACCGGGTGGGGCGGCGGACTCCCGGCGGGACGGCAGGCTCGGCTTTGGCCGCTGCTGCCGCTTCCTCGTCTTCGTCGGCCAGGACGGCACGTTCGAATGCCTCGTCCCCGGCGAAGCCTTCCACGGGGATCTCCTCACCGGCTTCGGCATTGCGGCCGAACATCCGTGACTTCTTTTTCGGTGCCTTCGCCGGGCGGCGGTCCCGTTCGTAGAGGTAGCTCTGGTCGTGTGCCTCGGGATCATCCGGGGCGAGGTCCTGACCCATGAGGTGCTCATACAGGCCCCGCAGGCGCAGCGGAATATGCCGGAAGGGCGTGGCGGTGATGATGAGCAGGCCCACGAACACCAGGAAGCCGAGCAGGATCGCCACCGGCCACGCAGTCAGCGCGGCAGAGAGCGGTCCGGCCACCAGGAAGCCGACAATGCCGCCCGAAGCCCACAGCCGGTCAAATCCGTCCGAAAGCGCGGGGGAACCGCCCACAATGTGAGTGATGCCGGAGCCGGCGAAAAGAATAAGGGTCAAACCGATGCTGATCCGGCTGTTGGCGCGGTGGCGTTCCGGGTAGCGGAAGAGCCTGACGGCACCGGTAAGGAGCAGGAAGGGCACGACGACGGCCATCCAGCCGAAGGTGCCGGCCGCGCCGGCATGGATGATGTCGGCCACCGGACCGCGCAGGGCCCACCACTCAACCGTGGCAACGGCCAGCGCCGTGAGAATCAGGAAGAATCCGGTGCCGTCCCGGCGGATGTCGCGGTCAGGACTGACGTCGGCACCGAGTTTGCGGATGCCCGCACCGGCGAGCCTGGCCACTGCCATCCAAGCGCCCTGAACCGCGCGCAGCGGAAGCGGCACCTGTTCGGCGTCGGCCTGCGCTTTGCCGGCGGTACCGGAGCGGCCGGTCGCCTTGCCCCGGGGCTGGGTTTTGCCGGAGCTTTTTCCTGAGGTGCCCCCGGCGTTCCGGCTGGTGGTCCGGCCGGAAGCACCGCCGCGCGCGGCAGGGGAAGTACGAGTGGCCATACGCTCCACCGTACCCGATGGGGCCGGGCAATCCGCGGATTTGCGCGTCTGCCCGACCCCGTCGAAGTTGATCCCGGCTGCATTCCGGGACGATTCGGAGCTCAGGCTTCCAGGACCACCGGAACGATCATCGGGCGCCGGCGCAGGCGCCGGTTGACCCAGGTCCCCACCACGCGGCGGACCACCTGCTGCAGCTGGTACGTGGTGTGGTCCTTGTTGGAGGTCACCGCTTCTTCCAGCGCCTGGCTGATCTTGGGCTTGATTTCGTCGAACACCGCGTCGCCTTCCGCGAAGCCCCGGGCGTGGATCTCCGGACCGGAGACAATGGTGCCGGTGCTGCGGTTGACCACGGTGATAACGGAGATGAAGCCTTCCTCGCCGAGGATGACACGGTCCTTGATGTCGGTGTCGGTGATCTCGCCGACGCTGGAGCCGTCCACATAGACGAAGCCGCACTCCACGGCGCCCACCACGCTGGCTTTCCCGTCGCGCAGGTCCACCACTGTTCCGTCATCGGCCAGGATCACGTTCTCCGCGGGCACGCCCGTTGCTTCGGCGAGCTTGCCGTTGGCGATCAGGTGCCGGGTCTCCCCGTGGACGGGCATGGCGTTTTTCGGCTTGAGAATGTTGTAGGTGTACAGCAGTTCGCCGGCCGAGGCGTGTCCTGAAACGTGGATCTTGGCGTTGCCCTTGTGCACCACGTCGGCGCCGAGCTTCATCAGGCCGTTGATGACCCGGAAGACGGCATTTTCATTGCCGGGTATCAGGGACGAGGCCAGGATGACGGTGTCTCCCCTTCCCACCCGGATCCGGTGATCGCCGTTGGCCATGCGGGACAGGGCAGCCATCGGCTCCCCCTGGGATCCGGTGGACATCAGCACGAGCCGGTCATCGGGCAAGTCATCGACATTCTTGAGATCCACCAGGATGCCGTCCGGGACGTTGAGGTACCCGAGTTTCTCGGCAATGGCCATGTTGCGCACCATGGACCGGCCCACGAAGCAGACCTTGCGGTTATGCACGGCTGCCGCGTCCAGGACCTGCTGGACCCGGTGGATATGCGAAGAGAAGGACGCAACAATGATGCGTTTCTTCACCTTGCCGAACAGGGCCTCCAGCACCGGGCCGATTTCCCGCTCAGCCGTGGTGAACCCCGGAACATCGGCGTTGGTGGAGTCCGCCATGTAAAGGTCCACGCCCTCCTGTCCCAGCCGGGCAAAGGCCCGCAGGTCAGTGATCCGGCCGTCCAGCGGCAGCTGGTCCATCTTGAAGTCGCCGGTGTGCAGGACCGTTCCGCCGGCGGTGCGGATGAACACGGCCAGGGCATCCGGAATGGAGTGGTTCACGGCCACGAATTCGCACTCGAACGGCCCGAACTGTTCCACCTGCCCCTCAGTAACCGTGAAGCTGAACGGCTTGATGCGGTGTTCCTGCAGCTTGGCCTCCACCAGGGCCAGGGTCAGCTGGGAACCAATGAGCGGAATGTCCTGCTTCAGCCGCAGCAGGTACGGAACCGCACCGATGTGGTCCTCGTGGCCGTGGGTAAGAACCACGCCCACGACGTCGTCCAGCCGGTCTTCTATGTAGGAGAAGTCCGGCAGGATCAGGTCCACGCCCGGCTGGTTCTCTTCCGGAAAGAGGACGCCGCAGTCCACGATCAGCAGCTTGCCGTTGATCTCAAAGACGGCCATGTTGCGGCCGATCTCGCCAAGGCCGCCCAGCGGAACGATCCGCAGGGTGTCCTCTGCCAGGGCCGGCGGGGTTCTCAGGACGGAATCCGCTGTTTCGATCATGGTGCCCTACGCCTTACTCTCGGAGCGGGCACGGGAGAAGTCCCAGCCGGCTTCGGCCAGGTCTGTCAGGATCGTCTCCATTTCGACGGCGTCCGGGCCCACGAGCGGCAGCCGGACGGTTGCATTGGGAATGACTCCCTGCATTTTCAGGATCTGCTTGGCGGACACGGCGCCGGGAATGTGGGTCATGACAGCGCGGATCACGGGATCCAGTTCGAAATGGATCCGCCGGGCGGTGGCGAAATCCCCCGCGGCGGCGGCATCCACGAGTGCGCGGAACTGGGCGGTGGCCACGTGGGCGCTCACGCTGACCACGCCCACGGCTCCGGCGGCCATCCACGGCAGGGTCAGGCCGTCGTCGCCGGCGTAGACATCGAGGGTGGTGTTGGCCAGGACGCGGGTGACGGCGGCGAAGTCCGCCTTTGCGTCCTTCAGTGCCAGGACCGAGGGGATGTTGGCGAGCCGGACCAGGGTGTCCGTGGAAAGCGCGATGCCGGCACGGCCGGGAATGTCGTAGATCATGATCGGCAGGTCGGTGGCGGCGGCAACCGCTTCGAAATGCGCGACGACGCCGGCCTGGGTGGGCTTGTTGTAATACGGCGTCACGACAAGCTGGCCGTCGGCCCCTGCCCGGAGCGCCCGCCGGGCCATTTCCACGGAGTGGGATGTGTGGTTGGTTCCGGTTCCGGCAATAACCTTCGCGCGGCCGCCCACGGTTTCGGCGACGACCCGGAACAGGTCTTCCTTTTCGCTGTCCTCCAGGGTGGAGGTTTCACCCGTGGTTCCGGAAACCACCAGGCCGTCACAGCCGTCTTCCACCAGCTTGTTGGCAAGTTGGGCCGTGGCGTCGAAGTCCACGGCTCCGTCCTCGGTGAACGGTGTCACCATTGCGGTGACGAGGGTTCCAAACGGAAGTGCACGAATATCAGAGTCAGCCATGGGTAAAACGTTACCCGGTGCACGCATCCTTGGGACAATGCGCACCCTGTTCGCGGCGCCCGTGAAGCCATCCCGGCGGCGCTGCGGAAGTTGAGGGCCGCTGTGAGACGATCGGATCATGATCGGACGGCGCCTTACGGGTATCGACGCGGCCCGGGGCGTTGCGCTTCTGGGCATGATGGCGACCCACATCTTTTCCCTGTACAACGAGCAGACCGGTGAGCCGAGCTGGACGGGACTGGTGTTTTCCGGCCGTTCCTCGGCCCTGTTTGCGGTAGTGGCCGGGATTGGCCTGGCGCTGCTCACCGGGGGCAGCCAGCCGCGCTCCGGCCGGGCATTGTCAGCGGACCGCCGCGGCATCGCCATGCGTGCCCTGATCATCGCCCTGGTCGGATTGACGCTTGGCGGGCTGGACACCTCCATCGCCGTCATCCTGTTCCATTACGGCGTCCTGTTCCTGCTTGCCCTGCCCTTTGTAGGCATGCGCGTCCCAAAGCTGGCGCTGTGGGCCGGCGGCTGGCTGCTGCTCTCCCCCGCCGTGGCCTATCTGGTCCGGCCCTGGATCTACACCCATGTTTCTCCCGCCACGCTGGGCAGCAATATCGGCTGGGAGGCGTTCCTGGAGCCGGGAACGCTGGCCGCGGATGTCTTCTTCACCGGTTTTTATCCGGTGTTCCAGTGGTTGAGCTACCTGTTGATCGGACTGCTCATCGGCCGGTTGAAGCTGGCGGAACTGACGGTTCAGGCGGGTCTGGTTGCGGCCGGGATTGTTGCCGCCGCCGGAGCGAAGTTCCTCAGCTATTACCTGCTGCTGGAGCAGGGCGGGCTGGACGCCATCCTGGACACCAATTCCGGACGCATCTGGCCCCTGGCGCGGATGATGGAAGTCAACCTGGCGGGTGTGGAACAGACCGGATCCTGGTGGTGGCTCGCGGTCAGCGGCCCCCACTCGGGAACTCCGCTGGACCTGCTGCACACAGCCGGAACCTCGGCCGCCGTCGTCGGCGTCTGCCTGCTGCTGACCCGGGCCCGACCCAACCTGCTGCTGCCGCTGTCCGCCGCCGGGGCCATGACGCTGACCCTGTACAGCCTGCATGTGTGGGTCATGTCCGTCACCGACGCCTCCCCAACGCCGCCGGAACCGGTGCTGCTGTTCTGGCTTTCAGCCATCGCCGCTGCCGGCATCGGCATCGGTTTTCTCAAACTCGGCTCCCGCGGACCCCTGGAACTGGTGACCCACGGTGCCTCACAGCTGGTCCGGCAGGGCTCCCGGACCGGCACATAGCCTTATCCGTGCCGGAGGAAGCGTTCCGGAACCGCTATTTGTACAGGCTTCCGGCGCGGCGCATGGCGCTGCGGGCGCGTTTGCGGTCGCCGGCGGCGTCGTACGCGCAGGACAGCCGGAACCACGCGCGCCAGGAGGCGGGCTGAGCCTCGACCTCGGCCTGGTACTTCGGGAATTCGGCGTCGGCAGCCTCCCGGATGATCCGGCCGCCGGGCGTGCGCGGAAGATTGTCCACCGGCAACCCGCCCTCGTCAGCGAGAATGTGCGCCATTTTTTCGGTCTTGGCACCGAACTGGAGTTCGCGGATCAGTGCCCAGGCTCCCACAATGGGGAGCACCAAATAGGCTGCACCGAGTGCCTTGGCACTGAGTTCGTCAGCGGTCAGCAGCGTCCAGCCGCGCTGGAACGCGACCACCATGTAAAACACCAGCAGGAGGGTGACCAGCAAAACGCCGATCTTGGCTTTGTTCGTGAAAAGCCCGGAGAAGAAAGACAACGTGTTCCTTAAGCGATCAGGGGTGCGGCGTTCAGGAGTTGGACGCGCTGAGATTGAGATAACCGTCAAGGCCGACGGTCAGTCCCGGGTGGGCTGCGGCTTCGCGAACCCCCAGCAGGACTCCAGGCATGAAGGATGCCCGGTCGAAGGAATCGTGGCGGATGGTGAGCTGCTCCCCTGCGCCTCCAAAGAGCACTTCCTGGTGTGCCACCAGTCCGCGCAGCCGGACGGAGTGCACACGGACACCGTCAATGTCCGCGCCGCGCGCGCCGGGAACCTCCTTGGTGGTGGCATCCGGTGACGGTTCCACTCCCGCTTCGGCACGCGCCTGCGCAATCAGTGCTGCGGTGCGCACCGCTGTTCCGGACGGCGCGTCGATCTTGTCCGGGTGATGCAGCTCAATGACTTCCACCGACTCGAAGTACCGGGCAGCCTGGGCCGCAAACGCCGTGGCCAGGACTGAGCCAAGGGCAAAGTTCGGAGCAATCAGGACGGCAGTGCCGGGATGCTCCTCCAGGAGAGCGGAGAGGCGTTCCAGCCGGTCCGCGTCCCAGCCGGTGGTGCCGACCACGGCATGCATGCCGTGCTCGACGGCGAAGCGGACGTTGGCTTCGGTGCTGTCCGGAACAGTGAGGTCAATGACGTACTGCGCGCCGGAAGAGACGAGGGTGTCCAGCGAATCCCCGCGGCCCAGTGCCGCCACCAGCTTGAGGTCCGGTGCAGCTTCAACGGCTTTCACGGCTTCGGATCCCATGCGGCCGGCGGCCCCGAGGACGGCTACGGCTAGTTGCTCAGTCATGCCTCCAGATTACCGGTCACAGCGAAGCCCCCGTGACACCGGCCGGGTCAGCCGCTGACGCCCACCCACTCGGTTGTTCCGTCCTGGAATCCCTGCTCCTTCCAGATAGGCACCCGTTCCTTCACGGTGTCCACCAGTTCGGAGCAGGCGGCGAACGCCACGCCCCGGTGCGCGGAGGCGACGGCGGCCACCAGGGCGGCGTCGCCGATCTGCAGCGGACCGGTCCGGTGCCCCACCCAAATCCGGACGCCGTCATATTTCGCCGCAATGTCGGCTGCCACCGCGGCAATGACCTCTTCGGCGCTGGGATGCGCACTGTAGGACAGGCTGGCGACGCCTCGGCCGCCGTCGTGGTTGCGGACAATTCCACTGAACCCCACCACGGCGCCACAGGCCGGCGACCATGCTGCGCCGTTTGCATGCTCGGCGTTCAGGGGCAGGTCCGAGACCGTGGCGTTGACGACCTCGGAGGCGCTTTCCGTCCCGTTGCCGCCTGTGCTGTCAGTGCTCATTGTGTCCTTCCAACTGTCCGCAGATATGTCCGATGACCGGTTCCAGCACGGCCAGGCCTTCCGCCACGGCCCCGGGCGAGCCGGGCAGGTTCACGATGAACGTCCGTCCGGCGGTTCCGGCGTGGCCGCGGCTGATGGCGGCCATGGGGGTTTTGGTGCGGCCGTCCGCACGCAGCGCTTCCATGATCCCGGGTACTTCCCGGTCCAGCAGCGGGAGCGTCTGTTCAGGGGTGCGGTCGTCGGGGCTGAGCCCGGTCCCGCCGCTGGTGAGGATCACTGCCGGCTCCAGCGCGAGCATCCGCTGCAGCGCCTCCCCCACCGCGTCGCCGTCGGGCACCACCTCGGCGAGCACAACATCGAACCCGAGGGCATAGAGCCAGTCCGCGGCCAGGGGACCACATTCATCCTCATAGATGCCGCGGGCGGCGCGGGTGGAAGCAATGAGAACGGCCGCAGTGCGGCGCGGCTGCTGATGCGGGTGCTGCGGGACGTTGGGCAGGGTGCTCACAGGCTCCAGTCTCCGCTCTTGCCGCCGGATTTGGCGAGCACCCGGATGTCGCTGATGGAGGCGTGCTTGTCCACCGCTTTGATCATGTCGTAGAGGGTCAGGGCCGCCACCGTCGCGGCGGTCAGCGCTTCCATTTCCACGCCGGTGAGGGCCTTGGTCTTCGCTGTGGCACGGATGACGACGTCGGCTTCCCCGGCTTCGAAGTCCACGGTCACCTTGGTCAGGGGCAGCGGATGGCACAGCGGGATCAGGGTGGAGGTCTGTTTGGCGCCCATGATTCCGGCGATGCGGGACACGGCCAGGGCGTCCCCCTTGGGCAGTCCGCCCTCGGACACCAGCTGCACCACCTCGGCGGTGGTGCGCAGCCGGGCCTGCGCCGTGGCCTCGCGCGTGGTTTCGGACTTGGCGGAGACATCCACCATGTGGGCGGAGCCGTCTTCGCGGACATGGGTGAGCCCGAGCTGCTGCTCGTCGCTGCCGGCCATGAGTATTTCCCTTCGTGTGTGAAGCTGGGCTCCACGCTTGGTTTTGGTGCTGGTTTATACAGTCTTGGTTGGTCTTGGAGTCTTGGTGTTGGTCGGAATCCGGGTTTGGGCTAGCGGTCCAACAGCCATACTGTCACTTCGGTGCCGGCGGGGAAGGAATCCCGTCCCGCGGGCAGATGAACCAGGGCATTGGATGAGGCCAGGGCGTGGACGAGATGGGAGCTGGCTCCGCCCAGCAGTTCCACCTGCCCGGTGCCGCCGGGTTCAGCGGGGGGCAGGTACCGGCCGCGCCGGACCTGGTGCTTGCCTGCAGGGCTGTGAACGTCGCCGGTCAGCAGCGCGGGCAGTTCCGGGCGCGGACGGGGCAGCCCGGTCACTGAGCCCAGCGCCGGGCGCAGGAACATTTCAAAGGACACCACACAGCTGACCGGGTTGCCGGGAAACGCCAGAAACGGAATGCCGGCAACCCTGCCGATCCCCTGCGGGCCGCCGGGCTGCATCGCCACCGACAGGAACCGCACATCCTGATCGGCCAGCCCCTGCTTGACCACTTCGTAGGCACCCTTGCTGATGCCGCCCGAGGTGATGACGAGATCAGGCTGCAGGGAGGTGAGGTCCTCCTGCAGCCGGGTTCGGAACTCCTCCGGCGAGTCGGCCAGTACCCGGGTGAGCAGCACTGTGGTTCCGGCTTCCTCCAGCAGGGCCCGCAGCAGGGTGGTGTTGGCATCGTGGATCTGTCCAGGCTGCAGCGGCCGGCCCGGTTCCACCACCTCGTCGCCTGTGGTCAGCAGGAGGATCCGGGGCCGGGTCCGCACCGCCACCCGCGCCAGCCCCAGCGCTGCCAGCAGGCCCAGCTGCCCGGGACCCAGGACTGTTCCGGCCGGCAGGGCCTCAGCTCCGGCGCGGATGTCGCTGCCGGCGCCGCGCACATACTGTCCGGCGGGAACTCCGGCCGGGAGCGCAACGGTGGGCCGGGCCGCCGCTCCGGCCGTGGTCTCGACCGCAGGGCTCGATGCTGCGGGCGGAAACGAGTCCGGTACCGCCTGCTCAATGGGCACGACGGCGTCCGCTCCGGACGGGAGCATAGCCCCGGTCATGATGGGCGCGGCTGTGCCCGGTGCCAGGGCGGCAGGCTCGGAGCCGGCAGGAATGGCTGCCGCCACCGCCAGTTCAACGCGCTTCCCCGGCCCGGCCAGATCCGCGGAGGAAACGGCGTAGCCGTCCATCTGCGAGTTCGCGAAGGGCGGCAGGTTTCCGGGGGCAGCGACGTCAGCTGCCAGGATCCGTCCCCGGGCGCTGATCAGGTCAGTGTCTTCCTGGCCCGGCGGGCGCTCGCGGAATCCGGCCGCGAGCAGATCAAGCACGGCCTCCTGATGCCCGGCCACGCTGCGCGGCGCGCCCGGACCGGCTGGACGAGCCCCCGGCTCATCGGCTGGCGTGGTGGTGGGTGTGGACACCGGACTCCTAGGGGCGGGCGGAATTGACGAGACGGGGACAGCTGGTGTTACTTGGCATTCACTCGAATTGTATGCAGGCCGGTGGCACCGTCGGGTACAACCGGCCGCTGTGTTTCATCCTGTTCGGTGCCGTTGGCGTCGATGGCCCGGACGGTGACTGTGTGTTCACCCGGGCTCAGATCAACGCCGGCGGACCACTGCACCCAGGTGTCGGCCGAGATCGCGGGAGCCAGGTCAGCGTCCTGCCAGCCGCCGTCGTCGACCCTTACCTGCACCCCGCGGATGCCGGTGTGCTGAGCCCAGGCCATGCCGGCCACAGTGGTTTTTCCGGCATCCGGCGAAGCACCCCGGGAGGGTGTGTCGATACGGGAGGACAGCTTGACCGGCCCGCGTTCGGTCCAGCCGCGCTGGGTCCAGTAGGCCACTTCGTCGCTGAACCGGGTGACCTTCAGTTCCGTGACCCACTTGGTCGCCGACACGTACCCGTACAGTCCCGGCACCACCAGGCGCACCGGAAAGCCGTGTTCCAGCGGCAGCGGTTCACCGTTCATGCCTACGGCCAACAGAGCGTCACGGTTGTCCGTCAGGGCTTCGAGCGGGGTGGAAGCCGTCCACCCGTCCCGGCTGGTGGACAGCACCATGTCGGCGCCGTTCTGAACACCGGCCGCGGCAAGCAGGTTCCGGACCGGCCAGCCCAGCCACTTGGCGTTGCCGACCAGGCTGCCGCCCACTTCGTTGGAAACGCACGCGAGCGTGACATAGCTTTCCTGCAGCGGCTTGGCGAGCAACTCGGCAAAGCTGATCTCCACCTCCCGGTCCACCAGGCCCGTGACCTTGAGGGTCCATTCACCGGCATCGACCAGCGGAACGCTCAGCGCGGTGTCGATGCGGTAAAAATCTGCGGCCGGTGTAATCACGGGGTCCAGCCCGGTGATCCCGAGATCCGCTCCGGCGGGGACCGGCGCTGCCGGGGTCACCGCAGCGGGCAGGACCACACCGTCGCGCAGAGCCACCGCGTTCACCTGTCCCGCGCGTGAACCGCCGGCCAGTGCGCCCGCCACCACGCCCACCGCTGCCCCTCCGCCGATGGTCATTAGAACATCGCGGCGCCTGGCACCGGCTTCTTCGGGGAGCGAATCGCGCCACCGCCCGAGTCGGGTGGTCAGCGCCCGCAGCACCAGGATTCCCACCGCGGCGGCCAGGAGCGGGGGCAGCAGGGACAGCACGCTCATCTGTGCCCTGGTCAGTACGGCGGCCAGGCCGGCCGCACCCAAAAGACCGATCACGACGGCGCCCGCCGGCGGGCGGCGCAGCTGCAGGACACCGGCAGCCGCACCGCACAGCGCGATGACCGCAGACATGGCCACCAGGAACGCCGCCTTGTCCGCCGTTCCGAACAGGCCGATGGCCCAGTCCTTCACCGGTCCGGGCATCCCGTCGATGACCACGGAACCCACCGCGCTCACCGGCGAAAGCGACGGGCTCATCAGCGCTGCCGAAAGCTCCCCGGCAACCACGCCAAGGCCCGCCGCCACGATGCCCCCAGCGGCGGCCCACAGGGAGAGTTTCGAGGCCGTGCGTATCATGCCGCTCGCTTCTGTTGATGTTCCGCCGCCGATGGGTTGTCCATCGCGGTTTTGTTTTCCGCTGGTCTCCTGCTGGTCTGTTCTATCGGTACCGGCTGGGCGGATGCTGAGAAGCCCGGTGCGGCCGGTCAGCGCGGCAGCAGCAGTGCCACCCCGAAGCGTGCCAGCGCCAGCAGCACCAGGTAGAGCGAGATCAGGATCAGGCAGATCCCCAGCGCGATTTCCGGCTGGTTGGAGTTCAGGCTGAGCTCGATCTGCAGCGGCAGGGTACGGGTGCGGCCCTCGATGCTGCCGGCGAAGGTGATGGTGGCGCCGTACTCGCCCAGGGAACGGGCGAAGGCGAGCAGAGCGCCGACAATGATGCCGGGCAGTGCCAGCGGCACGGTGATGTAGCGCAGGATTGCGGTGGGCCCGGCTCCGGAGGTGGCGGCGGCCATTTCCAGGTCATGGTCAACGGCCCGCAGGCTGCTCAGCGATGCCACCACAAAGAACGGAAGCGAGACAAACACCTGCACAATCAGGACCGCGGCCGGCGAGTAACCCACGCCCAGGCCTGCGGATTCCAGCAGCCGGCCTGCGATTCCCTGCCGTCCCCAGAAGTACAGCAGGGCAATGCCGGACACCACCGGGGACAGCACCAGCGGAATGAGCAGGATGCCGCGCAGCAACTGCATCCATGGCCCGGACAGCTTGCTGAAGAGCACCGCCAGCGGCAGGCCCAGCGCTACGCAGATCAGCGTGGAGCCCACAGACGTGGCCAGCGACAGTCCCAGCGCCGTGCGGGCTTCGGAGGCGGTCAGCAGTGAGCCCAGCGAGGTCCAGGGGACGTTGAGCAGGAGCGCCGCCACCGGGCCGGCGCAGAACAGCAGCGCCAGCGATGCAGGAATCCACAGCCATGCCGGTGTGGTGGCTCGTGCTTCACGGTTCATTGCGCTGCCCCGTTCCGGCTCACGGTCATTGCCTCTGCCACTGCCCCGGTCACTGTCCCGGAGGACGGAAGCCTGCCTCGCGGAAGATCCGGGCGGCGTCCTCACCTGTAAGCCACTCATAGAATCGGACTGCTGCCTCATGCTTCGCTCCCTCCGCAGTCAGCGCCGCGGGGTACTGGTTCGGTTCGGGATCATTCAGTTCAACATACGTCACCCCTTGGTTCGCAGCCGAGAGCGCGTCGGTTTGGTACACCAGCCCGGCATCCGCCTGTCCCGTTGTCACCTTGGTCAGGACCGCCCGGGCGCTGTCCTCCCGGCTTTCCCCGTCCAGCGCCACGCCGGCGCTTTCCAGCACGCGCGCCGCAGCCCGGCCGCACGGCACTGAGGCTGCGCAGACGGCAGTCTGCACTTCTTCCGAGGACAAATCGGCAAGTGACCTCACCTTCCCTGGATTCCCGGGGGCCAGCGCCAGGACAGTGGCATTTCCGGCGACTACCCGGCCGGACGCTGTCAGCCCCTCCTCCCGGACCGCGTCCATGGCCTCCAGGTCCGCAGTGATGACGATGTCGGCCTTGGCGCCGGACAAAAGCTGTCCACTGAGCTGGGCGCTTGAGCCGAGGTTGATGCGCAGCCGGCCACCGCCGTCGTAGGCTTCATCCATGGCTTCGATCACGTCGGTGAGGGAAGCAGCGGCGAATACCGTGATGTCGGGTGCCTGCGTCCCCGCGCCGCTGTCCGCGGGCGCGGAACAGCCGGCCGCAACAGCCAGCAGGGCAGCGGAGGCAGCCAGAAGTGGCCGGTTATGACGGATAAAACGCATTGATAGAGCCTAACCGTGAAAGGGCGTAACCTCGACCCATGGGTATCCAGCTGGGAATGCCGTCCATCGGCTCGCCTCCAAGCGCGGCCGGCTCCGCCGGGTGCGCCCCCGTTTCGAGTGACTCCGTCGTTCCTGACGGCGGACCCGTTGCCTACGGCTCCGCGGCGGCAGCCGGCGTCCGCAGCGCCGACGGGCTGCTGGACCGGTACGGACGCCGGGCCACCGATATGCGGCTTTCCCTAACAGACAAGTGCAATCTGCGCTGCACCTACTGCATGCCCGCCGAGGGTTTGGACTGGCTGGCCAAGGACAGGGTCCTCAGTGCCGCAGAGATTATCCGGCTGGTGCGGATCGGCGTGGACGTGCTCGGAGTCCGGGAACTGCGCCTGACCGGTGGCGAACCCCTCGTGCGCGCCGATCTGGTGGACATTGTGGCGGGAATCCGCAGCAACCATCCGGACCTTCCCATCTCGCTGACCACCAACGGTCTGGGCCTGGACAAAAAAGCGCAGGCGCTCAAGGACGCCGGTCTGACCCGTATCAATGTGTCGCTGGATTCGCTGCATCCGGATACCTTCGCCCAGCTGACCCGCCGGCCGTTCCTGCCCCGGGTGCTGGCCGGAGTGGAGGAAGCGGCGCGCGTGGGGCTGGGACTGATCAAGATCAATGCGGTCCTGATGCGCGGCATCAACGACGTCGAATCACCGGACCTGCTCGAATGGGCCGTCAGCCACGGCTTTGAGCTGCGGTTTATTGAGCAGATGCCGCTGGACGCAGACCACGGCTGGACCCGCGAGGGTATGATTTCCGCGGCGGAGATCCGCGGCTGGCTGGAACGGGACTTCATCCTCACTCCTGATCCGCGGCAGCGCGACGGCGCGCCCGCCGAACGCTGGGAAGTCCGGCGACGCAGCGCTCCCGATGTTGTGGCCGGCATCGTGGGCATCATTGCCTCGGTCACCGAACCGTTCTGCGCGGACTGTCGGCGAACGCGGATCACGGCCGAGGGCAAGGTGCGCAGCTGCCTGTTTTCGCACGAGGAAACCGACCTGATGGAACTTCTCCGGACCGGAACCGGCGATGACGAGGTGGCGGCCCGCTGGCAGGACGCCATGTGGGGCAAGCCCAAAGCCCACGGAATGGACCATGCCGGTCTGGGAGACGCTGACTACGTGCAGCCGGACCGGACCATGAGCGCGATAGGCGGCTAAGTGCAGATTCGATATTTTGGAGCCGCGAAGGCGGCGGCCGGCGTGGAAGAAGAAATCCTGGCCGGCTTGGAGCCCGGCGTGGACGGCGTTGCCGAGGGTGCCCCGCTGAGTGACCTGCTGGACTTTCTGGCCACCCGGCATGATTCGGCCCCCGGGGGCACTCCCCCGCTGAAGAGTGTGATTTCGCGCAGCACCTTCCTGGTCAACGGGTTTGCTGCCCGGGACCGGTCCCTGCCGCTGGCTGCGTCAGACACTGTGGACATTCTGCCGCCCTTCGCCGGCGGGTAGCCGCAGATCGCCGGCGGCAGGAACCATTACGCACTCTTCTGTTCCTTTTATCCTTCGCGGTTGCGCAACTCCGTTTTGAGCAATTTACCGGTGGAGGTGCGGGGCATGTGGTCGATGATCTCGATGTACTTAGGGATCTTGAACCGGGACAGGATTGGAGCCACCGCCTCGCGGATGTCCTCCCCGCTCCTGATCTCAAAGCCTGTATCGGGCACGACGAATGCCTTGCCAACTTCACCCCATTGGTCGTCGGGCACCCCGACGACGGCGGCTTCGGCGACACCGGGCACGTTCAGCAGCGCGGTCTCCACTTCGGCCGGATACACGTTCTCTCCACCGGAGACATACATGTCCTTGTACCGGTCCCTGATCCAGTAATAGCCCTCTTCATCCCTCTCCGCTGCGTCCCCGGTGCAGAACCAGCCGTCAGTAAACGCCGCGGCAGTAGCGTCGGGGCGCTGCCAATACTCGTGAATGACGTTGGGACCTACAGTCTGGATTTCCCCGATCTCCCCCGGGCGTGCCGGCTCACCGCCCGGGGCGACGAGGCGCACATCGACGAGGAACTGCGGCTTGCCGGCGGAGCCGGCCTTGCCGATCCCTTCCTGGCCGTTAAGTTTGAGCACCATCGGGGCAGTTTCCGTCAGACCGTAGCCCTGTTGGACAGCCACGTCCCGCGCAGCCCAGCTGCGCAGAATGCGTTCGGGTACCGGCGCCCCGCCGACGACGATGTTCCGCAGCGACGACAAGTCAGTTGTGCTGAACAGGCGATGGTGCGCGAGGGCATCGAGAATTGACGGCACCGCGAACATGCTGGTCACCCCTCGATCCTGGATTGCCGAGAAGATGGCTTCCGGCTCCACCCGCCGGTGCACCACGATGGTGCCGCCTTTGAGGAAGGTCGGCAGCACAAGCCCGTTGAGCCCGGCGATGTGGAACAGCGGGGCAGCCGCGAGGCACACCTCGTCAGGGCGGATGTCCGAATCGATGAGGACATTGATGTCGTTGAAGAACAGGTTGCCGTGAGTGAGCAGCGCACCTTTGGGCCGACCGGTGGTACCGGAGGTATACATCAGCACCGCGGGATCATCCAGTCCACAGTTGGCCTCGGGCACCGGCTGCGAATCAACGGGCAGCTGCCCGTAGGCAACTTCGGCCGTCCCGGTTCCATCGATGTCCACCAGAACGCCGGCGGGGATCCTCTCGGCGATCATCCTGGTGGCTTCGGCCTGCTCCCGCCCGAAGAAGAGCACGAGCGCACCGCTGTCCTTCAGGATGTACTCCGCCTCTGCAGGCGCAAGCCGGGCGTTGACCAGCACGGAGATCGCCCCGATCCGCGTCGTGGCGAACAGGGTCTCGAGCAGCGCCGGGTGATTGACGCCCCAGTAGGCCACCCGGTCGCCCGGACCAACCCCTTGACGGGCCAGCCACGCGGAGAGTGATTCCACCCGGGCAGCGAACTGTGCGAATGTCAGCGCTGCACCCTCGAACTCCACTGCTACTCGATGGGGGCTCAGCGTTGCCCGCCGGCGCGGCCAGGATCCGATTCCTAAGTTCTGAAGGCTGGGCATGTCGTGTGGTCTGCTTTCGGTTTGAGGACGGGGGTCTTAGGCGCTTGGTCAGCGGGATGCGGTGAGGGTATCTTCGCCGGCGGGTTCGGGCGGGAGGGGCGCCTCGGCCCAGAAGCCGCGGATCAGACTGGCAAATTCCGCGGCCCGCTCGATCTGCGGCATGTGCCCGGTGTCTCGGAAGGCGTGGGTGCGGGCCTGCGGCAAGTGTTTGCCGGCGGCGGCGAGATGGGCGAACGGGAAGATCTTGTCCTTGTCCCCCCACACGACCAGGGCGGGTACGCGCTGCGCTGCGACTCCGGCCATCAACTCCTCGCGCCAGGCCTCGCGGGAACCGCGGATTGTGCCCAGTGCCGCAGCGGTGTCCAGGAAGACGCGGGTGGCGTCCGGTCTCGAGGCCAAACGGAATCCACGGTCAACCCTCTCGTCTGTGACCAGCGCAGGGTCGTGGAAGAGGTTGAGCTCTACGCGTCGTGCCGAGGCCGGACTGGGCTTGCCCATGAGCAGTTTGCCCAGCGGCCGGACCGACATCAGCCGGACCGGCAGGGCGACCTCGCGCCCGAAGCCGGCACTGCCGGCGAGCACGAGGCTGCGCACCCGCTCGGGAGACTGCAGCGACAGTTGCATGGCGACAGCTCCGCCGAGGGAGTTGCCCACCAGGTGCGCGGGCGAAGCGATACCCACCGCGTCCAGGAAGGCCGCCAGGAAGCGGGCCAAGGCCGGCAGCGTGTACGGTTCGCCCAGAGGCGCGGATTCACCGAAGCCAGCCAGGTCGACGCTTACGACGCGGTACCCGTGGCCGGCGAGCAACTCGTGCTGCTCGGTCCAGTCCTCGAGGCTGCGGCCGATTCCGTGCACCAGCACCACCGGGGTGCCCTCCCCCTCGTCGCGGTACCGGACCTGTCCGCCCCCAACCAGGACGCTCTGAGTATGAGGAGTATTGAGCCCCTCTGCCAGCGCCGGCCGGGAGGCCGGAACGCCGTCGTTGCGCTGGAAGCTGATGGACCCGTCCTCAAGCCGGCCACTGAAGAGCCGGATGTCCTTCATATAGTTCTGGTGCAGCCGCCAGGGCACCCGCGAACCCTGCTTAGGCATCCCGTCGACTCCCCGCCGGATGTAGCCGGCGTCGAGATCGAGGAAAGGATGGGGAGTTTCATCTGCGGGGGTGAGCGGGGTTGCGCTGGCATACCCGTTCGCGTCCAGATGCCGCAGCAGACGGAATGTGTATCGGCTGATCAAATCGGCCTTCAGGGTCCAGGAAACGTTGGTGTACCCCGAGACCACGCTCAGGTTGGGCACACCGGAGATCATCATGCCCTTATAGACGAAGCGCTCGCCGACGTTGACTTTCTCGCCGTCGATGCTCAATGTCATGCCGCCCAGCCACTGCAGATTCAGCCCGGTGGCCGTCACGATAATGTCAGCGGGCAGCTGCTCGCCGGACTCAAGCTCGATCCCGTCCTCGGTGAAGGTCCGGGTGTTGCCGGTGACAATAGAGGCTTTGCCGCCGCGCAGGACAGTAAACAGGTCGCCGTCAGGGACCGCACAAATGCGCTGGTCCCACGGGTTGTAGGGCGGATTGAAGTGCGTATCGACGTCGTACCCCGCGGGAAGCAGCTTGATGGCGTCCTTACGGATCTTGGCACGAACCATGTCGGGCTTACTGCGGCTCAGTGTGTACCGCAGGTGCAGGTTCAGCCAGTTCTTCCACCGCAGGACCGAATAGGCCCCGGATGCAGGGAGCACGCGCCGCAATACATCGGCCAGAGGATCGGCGGCCGGCACGGACGCGATGTACGTGGGAGTGCGTTGCAGCATGGTGACGTGCGCGGCCTTATCGGCCATGCTCGGGAGCAGTGTCACAGCGGTGGCACCGCTGCCGATGACAACCACACGCTTGCCCGTGTAATCAAGATCCTCGGGCCAGTGCTGGGGGTGCACAATCTGCCCGCGGAAGCCCTCCTCACCCTTAAACACCGGGCGGTAGCCTTCGTCGTAGCGGTAGTACCCGGTGGCACCAATGACCCACGAGGCGGTGAATCTAACGGCCTCCCCCGTGTCTGTCCGCTCTGCGGTTACCGTCCATTGGGCGTCGGCCGTGGACCAGTCCGCTGACAAGACTCGGTGGTGGAACCGGATGTGGCTGGTAATTCCGTACTCGTCGGCGGTCTCCTCGACGTAGCGCCTGATCGGTTCCCCCTCGGAGATCACCTTCGGATCCTTCCACGGCTTGAAGGAGTAGCCGAAGGTGTACATGTCCGAATCGGAGCGGATGCCGGGGTAGCGGAACAGGTCCCAGGTCCCGCCAATGGCACCGCGCGACTCCAGGACCGCGTACCGCTTACCGGGACACTCCCTGACGAGATGGGCAGCGGCACCAATACCGGACAGGCCGGCTCCGATAATCAGGACGTCTACGTGCGTACTGGCCTCGATCATCGTTCTCCTTTGAAGATGTACTCGGTGAAAACAGGGCCTCGAACCAGAGAGGTGACGAACAGCCCAATAAGATATGATGAATATCACATTCATCACTATGAATTTTGAGCCTAGACTGAGTGCACACTCCCGTCAAGGAGCAATCCGAGCGGCTCGAACTCTTAGGGCAGAAAGAAGGCCGGATGTCGATCCAATCAAGCAGTCGCGCCCATGACGTGGCTGCCCTGCTGTCATCCCTTTCCGAGAGCTCCCCGCCCGGGGCACGCCTGGGGCAGAAGAATGAGCTCCGCGAACGGAGCGGAGCATCTTCCGGCTCTTTCAACGAGGGTCTGAAAATCGCGCAGGACCGGGGCGCCGTGGAGGTCCGCCGGGGTCCCGGCGGGGGCATCTTTGCTGTTGAACGGACCGTCCTTGGCCGCCTCGGTGGCGAGCTGATGACCCTGGACACCGGCGACCCCAGCGTGGCTGAGGCCCTGCGAATGCGCAACACCCTCGATCCGCTCGTCGTATCGGATGCACTGGATCACGCGACCATGGCCGACATAACCCGTTTGCGCGAACACCTGGGGCAGATGGAACAGTCGATTAAGACCTGGGACATGAACGGCTTCATGAAGGCATGCACCAATTATCAAAGACACGTGCTCTCCTTGTCGCCAAACGCCATGCTGCGTCCGGTCTACGGTGCACTGCTGGACATCCTGGAACGTGAAGGGGTGCCGATATCAACCATGGGCGGTGCCGTAAACGAAGAAGGTCTTCGTGCTCGCCTGGCATTCTTTATGCGGATGACAGCAGCCTTGGAAAGCCGGGACCGTGAAGCCGCGTACGCCGTCATGGTGGAATCCACCGTGGGCTGGCGCCCCTACCTTCCCCGCGAGAACAGCGCACCCAGCCAACACCCCTGACGTATATCAACGGCACTGAATGCCGTCCTTCGCGGGCGGATAGGCTCAGGAGCTCGGCGGTTAAACGGCAAAGGCACACCCGGGACGCGGTCCACGCCGGGTGTGCCTTTCGTAAAGAGCCTAGAAGCCCAGTTCCGCCGCGGACTTGAACGGGCCCACCACGGTGATAGTGCGCGGGGCGGCGGCCAGTTCGGCTGCCAGCGCCTGCACTTCCTCTGCGGTGACGGCACCGATGCGGGCGAGGGATTCGTCGATGTCGATGAACTCTCCGCTGACCAATTCGGCCCGGCCCAGGCGTGACATGCGCGAGCTGGAATCTTCCAGCGCCATGACCATGCCGCCGGCGATCTGGCCGCGGGCTTTCTTCAGCTCGGCTTCGTCCACGCCCTCAGCCGCCAGTCGTTCCAGCTCGCTGCCCATCAGGTCGATGACCTGGCGGGTTTTGGCCGGTGAGCAGCCTGCGTACATGCCGAAGTAACCGGCGTCGGCGTAGGACGCGGAGAAGGAGTACGTGGAGTACACGAGACCGCGCTTTTCACGGATCTCCTGGAACAGGCGCGAGGACATGCCGCCGCCCAGAATGGTGTTCAGGACGCTCATGGCAAAGCGGCGGTCGTCGGTGGCCGTCAGCGACGGGCAGCCCATGACCACGTTCGCCTGTTCAACCGGGCGGTTGATGACCTGGACACCGGCGGTGCCGGTGATGACGGCAGGTTCGGTGTTCCGCCGGGGAGCCGGAACGGCGTCCTCGGACAGATCCCAGCCTGCCTTCTTCAGGGCGTCGAGCACCATGGCGCAGACGTCGTCGTGCTCCAGTCCGCCGGCGGCGGTGACCACCAGCTCGGAGGGACGGTAGTAGCGCCGGTAGTGCTCCAGCACAGCTTCGCGCGGAACGCTCTTGATCGCTTCGGGGGTGCCGCCGATGGGCCGGCCCAGGGCGTGGTCGCCCAGCACGGCTTCCGCAAACTTTTCGTGGCACAGGTCGGCGGGGTCATCGGCATCCATGGCGATTTCTTCCAGGATGACGTCGCGTTCCTGCTCCAGTTCCTCCGGGTCCAGGACCGCGGAGGTGATCATGTCCGTGATGACGTCAATGGCCATCGGCAGATCGGTGTCCAGCACCCGTGCGTAATAGCAGGTGCTTTCCTTGGCCGTGGCCGCGTTGGATTCCCCGCCAACCTCGTCAAAGGCCAGCGCAATGTCCAGCGCGGAACGGCGCGTGGTGCCCTTGAACAGCAGGTGTTCAAGGAAGTGGGTTGAGCCGTGCCGGCCCGCGGCTTCATCCCGCGAGCCGACACCAACCCAAAAACCGATGGTCGCACTTCGCTGGCCGGGCATGGCCTCGGTCAGTACGCGCACGCCGCCCGGAAGGACGGAACGGTGCACGACGGCGCCTCCCGGAGTTCCCATCACCAGGGACGGTTCGCCGGGAAGAGTGGTCAGCGGAAGGCGGACAACCGTCCCGGATGCCGGAGCATGTCCGGCATCGGGACGGTTTCCATCAGCAAGGTGTGACATTTACTCTGCGGACTCGGCTTCCGCTGCTTCTTCGCCTTCGGCGTCGTCAGCAACAACCGGAGACAGGGAGAGCTTTCCGCGGTCGTCGATCTTGGTGATTTCCACCTGGATCTTCTGGCCGACGGAGACAACCTCGTCAACATTGTCAACGCGCTTGCCGCCGGCGAGCTTGCGCAGCTCGGAGATGTGCAGCAGTCCGTCCTTGCCCGGGGTCAGAGAAACGAAGGCACCGAACGTGGTGGTCTTCACAACCGTACCCAGGTAACGCTCGCCGATCTCGGGGACCTGCGGGTTGGCGATCGCGTTGACCGCCGCACGGGCAGCCTCGGCGGAAGTGCCGTCGGTTGCACCGATCAGGACCGTGCCGTCATCTTCGATGGAGATGTCAGCGCCGGTGTCTTCCTGGATCTGGTTGATCATCTTGCCCTTCGGGCCAATGACCTCGCCGATCTTGTCCACGGGGATCTTCACCGAGATGATGCGCGGGGCGAACTCGGAGAGTTCGTCCGGCGTGTCGATCGCGGCGTCCATGACGCCCAGGATGTGCAGGCGGGCTTCGCGGGCCTGCTTCAGCGCTGCTGCCAGCACGGAAGCGGGGATGCCGTCGAGCTTCGTGTCCAGCTGGATGGCCGTGACGAACTCGGAGGTACCGGCAACCTTGAAGTCCATGTCGCCGAAAGCATCTTCGGCGCCGAGGATATCGGTCAGGGCGGCGTAGCGGGTTTCGCCGTCAACCTGGTCGGAGACCAGGCCCATGGCGATGCCGGCAACCGGAGCGCGCAGCGGAACACCGGCGTTGAGCATGGACAGCGTCGAGGCGCAGACCGAACCCATGGAGGTGGAACCGTTGGAGCTCAGGGCTTCGGAGACCTGGCGGATGGCGTACGGGAATTCTTCACGCGACGGCAGCACCGGCATGAGCGCGCGCTCTGCCAGGGCACCGTGGCCGATTTCGCGGCGCTTGGGCGAACCCACACGGCCGGTTTCACCGGTGGAGTACGGCGGGAAGTTGTAGTTGTGCATGTAGCGCTTGCGCGTTACCGGCGACAGCGAGTCGATCTGCTGTTCCATCTTCAGCATGTTCAGCGTGGTGACACCCAGGATCTGGGTTTCGCCGCGCTCGAAGATGGCCGAACCGTGCACGCGGGGCAGAACCTCAACCTCGGCCGTGAGCTGGCGGATGTCCGTCAGGCCGCGGCCGTCAATGCGGACCTGGTCCTTCAAGATGCGCTGGCGCACAACCTGCTTGGTGACGGAGCGGAATGCTGCGGAGATTTCCTTCTCGCGGCCTTCGAACTGCTCGGAGAGCGAAGCAACAACTTCGTCCTTGAGCTCGTCGGCGGCAATGTCGCGCTCCTGCTTGTCAGCGATCGAGAAGACCTTGGCCAGCTTGTCAGCGGCTGCGGCTTCCACGGCTTCGTAGACATCGTCCTGGTAGTCCAGGAAGATCGGGAATTCGACGGTGGGCTTGGCGGCGCGGGCAGCCAGGTCCGACTGTGCCTCGCACAGAACCTTGATGAAGGGCTTGGCAGCTTCCAGGCCCTCGGCAACAACCTCTTCGGTCGGGGCGGTGGCGCCCTCTTCCTTGATGAGGTTCCAGGCGGCGTCGGTGGCTTCGGCTTCCACCATCATGATGGCAACGTCGTCACCGGCGATGCGGCCGGCAACCACCATGGAGAAGACTGCGCGCTCCAGTTCGGAGTGCTTCGGGAAGGCAACCCACTGGTCATCGATCAGGGCAACGCGGACGCCGCCGATCGGACCGGAGAACGGCAGGCCGCTCAGCTGGGTGGACATGGAGGAGGCGTTGATCGCGACGACGTCGTACAGCACGTCCGGGTTGATCGCCAGGACGGTGACCACAATCTGGACCTCGTTGCGCAGGCCCTTGACGAAGGCGGGGCGCAGCGGGCGGTCCATCAGACGGCAGGCCAGGATGGCTTCGGTGGACGGGCGGCCTTCGCGGCGGAAGAACGAGCCCGGGATGCGGCCGGCGGCGTACATGCGCTCTTCCACGTCCACGGTCAGCGGGAAGAAGTCAAAGCCTTCACGCGGGGACTTGCCGGCGGACGTTGCCGAGAGCAGGACGGTGTCATCGTCGATGTACACAGTGGCTGCACCTGCAGCCTGCTGGGCCAGACGGCCGGTTTCGAAGCGGATGACGCGCTGGCCGTATTTGCCGTTATCAATGACGGCTTCTGAGAACTGAATTTCGGGACCCTCCATAGAGAGTCACCTCCGTTTCTTCGTTGGCGGAGGCATCCAGCATCGTCCCAATAAACGCGTGCACCGCTCATGAAGCGGGTCGGTTCAACACCCGGTCTTCGATCGAGGTCCACGGGCGAAAACTCCCGGAGACCACTACCGAGGACCGCGAATGCTGCGATGCTGGCTGACTCCTGTTGATGTGACTGTTACTGCCGTGGTGCTGTTACTGCTGTAGTGCCTGGATCATTCGAGGGCAGGTGCGCTTCCGGTCGGGCCGGTGTCCATGCCTGCCTGAAAAAGGGCGGCTCCCACGAAACGCAGGGGCCGCCCTCTCCAAAGACTACTTGCGCAGGCCGAGGCGCTCGATGAGCGCACGGTAGCGGGTGATGTCCGTATCCTTGAGGTACGAAAGCATACGACGACGGCGACCAACCATGGCCATCAGGCCGCGGCGGGTGTGGTGGTCGTGCTTGTGCGTCTTCAGGTGTTCAGTCAAGTCGAGGATGCGGCGCGACAGCACTGCAACCTGAACCTCGGGCGAACCGGTGTCGCCTTCGGCCCGAGCGTATTCCTTGATGATTTCCTGCTTGACTACGGGATCAAGTGCCAATGTAACTCTCCTAGAGTTGTGCCGTGAGGCCCGAGTCAGCACTGCGCTGCCGGGGATCTTGGCGCCTTAGGATAAATCCTGAAAGACACAAAGAAATTCAGCCGCCACGGACCGCAGCCGAATTTGATTCCAGTTTACCTGTCCCCGCTGCTATCTGTCGAAAGCACCGCCCTGGTGCGCGCCACGTCAAGGCGCATCTGCTCAATCAGTGCTTCGGGGCCGGTATATGCCACCATGCCGCGGAGCCGTTCCACGAATTCCACCACCACATGCTGTCCGTACAGATCAAAATCAGTGATCTTTTCGTCGGGGCGGTCAATCACGTGGGCTTCCACCTGCCGGCTCACACCGTCGAAGGTGGGGTTGGACCCAACGGAGATGGCTGCGGGCCAGCGCGTGCCCGCTTCGTCCACCAGCCACCCGGCATAGATGCCGTCTGCGGGAATGAGACCGGTGGATTCAGGAGCCAGGTTTGCGGTCGGGAACCCGAGTTCGCGGCCGCGGGCAGCGCCGTGGACGACTTCGCCGCGCATGCGGTGGGTGCGGCCGAGCAGGCGGGACGCCGTGCGCACGTCGCCGCTGCGCAGGGCTTCACGGATCCAGGTGGAGGAGCACCGCCGGCCGCCGGACGCTGCAGGACCGTCGGGCAGGGCACCGAAGTCCTCCACAGCCTGGACGTCAAAGCCCAGTTCCTTCCCCAGCCGGCGCATCGTCTCGAGGTCACCGGAATTGCCGCGCCCAAAGCGTACGTCGTGGCCAATGACGACGGCACACACCTGCAGTCCGTCCACAAAGACCTGCCGGACAAATTCCTCGGGGGTCAGGGAAGCCAGCTGCAGGTTGTAATGCAGCATCAGCAGCCCGTCCAGGCCGGTGGCCGCCAGTGCCTCGCGGCGGTCCAGCGGGCCCATGATCAGTTCGGGAGCCGTTTCGGGGCGATGCACCTGTGCCGGATGCGGATCGAAGGAGATAGCAACGGCTGCGGCACCCTTTTCGCGGGCCACCTTCACCAGCCGGTCCAGGACATGCTGATGCCCCAAGTGGACGCCGTCGAAGTTGCCGATGGTGACTACTGTCGGACCGATCCCGGCAGGAACCTCGGCCAGGCCATTCCAGTAGTGCACGCAAACTCCTTTTTAAACTGACGGATCGGGGCGCGGCAGCAGCCGCGAAAAACGTCCGGCACAACTCTTCGCCGCACCGGACGTCTCCATTATTGCCGAAAAAGAATCAGCTCTGCGCCCCGCCGGCGGACGCCGCGCTCCCGCGGGCTGCTCCGCCTTCGCTGTACTCGCGCTTGAGTTCGCTCGTCTTGGCGATGAAACGGTGCCAAACCAGCAGTGCAGGCGGGAAGGCCAGTTCCAGGATCATCAGGATGATCATGGTGAAGTGCGGGGTTCCGCTGAACGCCCAGGACAGCACACGCCCAATGCCGCCGAGGAAGACCATCAGGCAGACCAGCCACAGCATGTTGGCCCACTGGAACTTTACGGCTATGGCGATGAAGGCGGCGCCAACGCCCACCATCATGGCCGAGAAGAAGCGGAACTGGGACTCCAGGGAGGCATTGACCTCTCCCCCGCCGGTGTCCGCTACGCCTGCCGTTCCCGTGACCAGGTAATAGACGCCGACGCCGGCAACGAGGATCCCGACCCCAATCACCACGGCCCGGAAAACACCCCAGTCGTCACTGCTTTTGTACGGCTTGTTCTTGGACTTGGCCGCGTCCCGTCCACCGGAAGCGGAGGAGGTCCCCGTGCGCTTTCCGGCAGGCGGAACCTGCAGCTTCTCGGTGGGCCGCGCCGTCTGGCCGGTGGCCGGCACATGGGGCTTCCGTCCCGCTGCGGCGGGCTGAACCGGGGACTGCTGGCCTGCCGGCTGGGCTGCGGGAGCCTGAGCAGGTTGTGAGGGGCCGTTTCCCTCTTGGCGGTCGCCTGGTGTCGAAGCCGGGTTGCTCATTTTTCCCCCTGAAGGAATGGAAAAGGTGAAGGAACACATTCTCCTGCCATCGTCTCACGCATCACCCCGCGTCAGCGGGCACCCGGCCTGCGGGTTTCAGCCGGACCCGGATCAGGGGCGGACGGCGGCATCCGCGCGGTGGCGGTACAGCCACCAAAGGCCCAGCACGGGAAGGATCAGCGGAACGTAGCCGTAACCCGCACCGAAGCCGGACCAGACAGTGTCATCGGGCAGTGCGGCCGGGTCCACCAGTCCGAAGATGCCTACGGCCAGCACCCCCACCATTTCAATGCCCACGGCGGCAACGGAAACCTTGTAGGAGCCGGATCCGGATTTCGCCAGCCCCACCGTTGCGACGATGTAGACAACGGCAGCGAAGGCGGACAGGAGGTACGCCACCGGCGCCTGGTCAAACTTGGTGGCAATCTGGAAGACGGCGCGTGCGGTGGAGGACAGCGCAAAGACAGCGTAAACGGCTACCAGCAGGCGGCCGGGTCCGGCGTTGCGGGCACCCGGCTGTTCTGTTTCCGCTGCAGCGCTGCCGTTCTCGGGCTTGTTCGTTTTCATGCGGGGATTACTCCGTCCCAAATCTGCTCCATCCGGAACAGCATGACAAATACGGTGATGCCCACGGCACCAAGGACCAGGTTGGACCAGCGGCTGCGGTCCATGAGTGACCACCACACTGCTCCTACGGGAATAAGCAGAGCGGTGAAGAGGTATCCCCAGAATTCCCACACCTCTCCGGCTACGCCCTCCCCGCCGACCTGGCGGATGATGGCAGCCACTCCGTAGACAAGCAGAAACAACTCCACGGCTGCGGCGGACAGAATGGTGAGGTCGTTGGGGCCGTGTTTGAGAATTGCTGCACCTATGCACAGCACTACGGACACCAGGCACACGATGGTGCCCACAATGAACAGCGGATCGACAACCACTTAGACTGCCTCGTTCCCCGGTGCGAAAACCAGCAGTGCCTTGGCATAAGCTGCCGGGAAGGCTGCGCCCGCCTGACCCCTGTTTTCCAGCAGGCCAACAAGGGTCCCGGACGGCGCAAACGCCGCGACCGGGGTGCCGGCATCGATTCCTGCGATCTCGGACGGCGGGATCCGGCGTCCGTGGGACAGGTCAAGGGCCTCTTCGGCACTCAGCTCACGGACCGGGAACAGTGCCCGGGCGGCGTCGTCGAGGTCCAGTACCTGCAGATCAGAGGCGAGCTGCTCCAGCGTGGCGGCCTGGTCCAGGCTGTACGGGCCCACGCAGGTGCGGCGCAGTGCGGTCAGATGCCCGCCGACGCCGAGGGCGGCGCCAAGGTCGCGTGCCAGGGCGCGGATGTAGGTGCCGGAGGAACAATCAACGGTGACGTCGACGTCGCGCAGCCGTCCGCCGCTTTCCCGCCGGATGTCGTGGACCTCAAAGCGGGACACGGTCACCGGCCGGGCGGGCAGGTTCACTTCTCCGCCTGCACGCACCTTGGCGTAGGAACGCTCTCCGTTGACCTTGATGGCGCTGACGCTGCTGGGAACCTGCTGGATATCCCCGGTCAGGTCCGCGACGGCAGCCATAATGTCTTCGTCAGTGACCGCGGCGGCAATGGTTTCCGCGGTAATCTCGCCCTCGGCATCGTCCGTAACGGTGGACTGGCCCAGGCGGATCGTGGCTTCATAGGTCTTGGAGGTGCCCACGATGTAGGTCAGCAGCCGGGTGGCCTTATTGATGCCCACCACCAGCACTCCGGTAGCCATGGGGTCCAGTGTCCCCGCATGCCCCACTTTTCGGGTTCCCGCTAGTTTCCGCAGGCGGCCAACCACATCGTGGCTGGTCCATCCCTGCGGCTTGTCCACAATAATCAGCCCTGAACGGACCTGCCCGGAATTCACGCCTTTCAGTATATGCGGCCTTGGCCGGCGGTTCCTGACCGTGCTCCGCCCGGAAGCGGCTCCCCGGAGGTCAAGGGAACGATACGATGCGGATATGCCTGAGCTCTCGCCCCACGTCCGCAACGCTCCGCCCAACCAGATCCGTGAGATCACGCAGTCAGCCTGGGCCCAGCCGAATTCGATTGTGCTGAGCATCGGTGAGCCGGGTTTCCCCACTCCCGCACACATCCTCGAAGCTGCCGGGGCCACCCTGGCCCGGGACGAGACCGGTTATACGCCCAATGCCGGCATCATGCCCCTGCGTGCAGCGTTTGCCGAGCGGGCCGGCCGGCAGAACGGGGTGGAGGTAGCCCCCGGGCGGGCCTTCGTGACGTCCGGGGCGCAGCAGGGCCTGCATTTGGCGATGAGCATGCTTCTGGACGCCGGGGATGAGATCCTGATTCCCAATCCCGGTTACCCGACCTTCGCTATGACCGCAGAGCTGCTGCACGCCGTTCCGGTGGAGTATCCGCTCTATCCCGAGCATGACTTCCAGCCGCGGATCGCGGACATTGAGGCACTGATTACCCCGCGGACCCGGGTCCTGCTGCTGAACTCACCGTCCAATCCGCTGGGCGCCGTCTTTAGCGAGGACCTGGTGCAGGAACTGGTCCTGCTGGCCCGGCGGCGGGACCTGTGGATCCTTTCCGACGAGTGCTACGAGGCCTTCACCTACGACGTGCCGCACGTCAGCCCGCTGAAGTACGACGGCGGAGGGGCTGGTTCCCCGGCCATCGCCGGCGGGGAACGCGTCATTGTGTCCGTGACGCTCTCCAAGACCTACGGCCTGACCGGACTGCGGATCGGCGCCCTGATCACGCCGGCCGGCCTGGAGAAGCAGATGAGCACGGTCATGGAGTCGATCGTGTCCTGCGTGGCCTCGCCGTCGCAGTACGCAGCGCTCTCCGCGCTCACCGGCCCGCAGGACTACGTCACGGAGGCAGCGGCGCACTACCGGGCCAACCGTGACGCCGCCGCGGCAGTGCTGGACGGCAAGGGAATTCCCTACCTGAAGGCACAGGGTGCGTTCTACCTCTGGGCCGACGTCTCCCATGCCACCGGCGGCGACGTGCGGTCCTGGACGCAGAAGTTTCTCGCCGAGCGGGGCGTTGCCGTGGCACCGGGCACAGCGTTTGGTTCCATCGGCGAGGGCTGGATCCGGATTGCACTGTGCGGCGACAGCGGTGAGCTGGTCGCCGGACTCGAGCGCCTTCCATCCCGTCCGCTGGAGTAGCGGCCGCCGCTTTTACGGACCAAATACTCGTCTCCGTCCGGAGGGGCAAAATCCCTTCATCCTGATGTTTACCTGCCAACCAGCCGGACTTAGGCTGTGAATGCCTCGGCCGGGGGCGTGGCTGGGAACCGCGGAGGCCTCGGGGAAAGTCTCGCATTGCACCTGACCAATGCTGAGGAGATCACCGTGAAGAAATCATCGCCCGCCCTTGCCTCCCTGGCCGCAGTAGCGGCTCTGGGACTCGTTGCCTCGCCGGCTTCCGCCGGAGGAGGGCACCACCCCAAACCGCCGGCCCCGGCCGCTCCCGTCGCCGGAGAGGTCACAACCGTCGCCGAAGGACTGCTCACTCCCCTGAGCTTTGCCGTCGGTAAGAGAGGAACACTGGATGTAACCCAGGATTTCGCCGGGCTGCTCACCCGAATCATGCCTGACGGCACCACCGAAATCCTTGATGCCGCGGAGCCCGGCTCCGGCTATTCTTTCGGGGCAGTATCCAAGTCATCGAAGCAGCGCGGCATCACCTACTACACCACGGTCATCGGCGCCGCCACGAACGATCCTGCACAGAACATGTCCGCGCTGAAGTCGGTCGATCGGAACGGCAACATTAGGACCGTCGCAGACATCGCCGGCTATGAGTTTTCGCAGAACCCTGACAGCGTCAACCACTACGGATTCGACAGCATCGATGCGGCTTGCGCTGCACAGATACCCGCAGGCATTCCGGTGTCCTATACAGGGCTGGAGGATTCCAACCCTTACGCTTCCCTCCCGGTGCGCCGCGGTGTGATCGTTGCTGACGCCGGCATGAACTCCCTGATTCGGGTGGACCGCAACGGCGGCATCTCAACGGTTGCAGTGTTGCCTCCGATTCCCCTCGTCCTGACCGCGGAGATAGCGGAAGGGCTCGGCCTGCCGCAGTGCACCGCGGGACTCACCTACAACTTGGAACCGGTACCGACCGACGTCGAACGAGGTCCGGACGGCTATCTGTATGTGACATCGCTGCCCGGGGGCGGCGGGCTGAACAACGGGTCCGTGTTCAGGGTGAACGAACGCAGCGGCGAGTCAGAACTGGTAGCCACCGGATTCGCAGGGGCAACGGGACTGGCAGTGAACAACCAGGGCGATCTTTTCGTCGCCGAGCTGCTGGGCAACCGGATTTCGGTGGTGCCCGCCGGATCCGACACTCCGGAGCTCTTCTATGAAGTGAACCAGCCCGCAGCCCTGGAGCTTCATGACGGCGCTCTCTACGCCTCGGTGAATGCGCTTCCCCCCGGCGGGGTTCAGGAGCCGGAAGCTGAGGAGCCGCCTGTCGTTGAACCACCCGTTGACCCGGGTCCCCCGGCTGGACGAATTATCCGCATTGGCTTCGAGGACAACTGCGGCGGCGGTCGCGGCCACCACGGCCACCACGGCCACCACGGATCCGTTGCTGACTCGCTGGACGCTGACACGCTGGATGAGGAGCAGGAAGACCAGTAGAACCGCAGACAGACACGAAGAGGGCGGTTCCCCCGCAGGGGAACCGCCCTCTTCACTTCATTTCACTGCAAAGAACTACTTGGCGTCGGAGCCGGCCGGAGTTTCCTCGTCGGCTTCGTCCTCTTCCTCGTCGAAGTCCTCGTCCTTGCGGTACGGATCAGCGTCACCGGCGTAGGTGGCGCCCTTCTTGAGGGCTTCGAGCTCTGCATCGCGGGCCTTGGCGGCACGGATCAGTTCTTCCAGGTGGCTGGCATTCACGGGAATCTCGTCGGGGACGAATTCCAGCGTGGGCGTCAGGCGCACGGTAATGTTCTTGCCAACCTCGGCGCGCAGGACGCCGCGGGCGGACTCCAGTGCTGCCTTGGTGTCTGCCTGCTGCGCTTCGTCACCAAAAACGGTGTAGTACAACGTCGCATGCTGCAGGTCATTGGTGACGCGGGCGTCGGTGAGGGTCACAAACCCCAGCCGGGGATCCTTGATCCGCCGTTCCAGCGCCTGGGCAACCACAACCTTGATTCGGTCAGCGAGCTTTGCAGCGCGTGCTGGATCTGCCATTACCTCTCCTTAACTCTGATTCTTGGGATCGCACACGACGACGGCGCAGGCCGGCTCATCGTGTACGTCAGGTGTCGGTCAGGGCGCCGGGATACCAGCGGGCCGGGCCGACAGGCCTCAGCGGAGGCCGGCACCGTGGTGCCGGCCCAACCGCCGGGGGCGGGGCCGCCGGAATACCGACGGCCCCACCGGGTTACTGCTAGACGCGCGGCTTCTCCCGCATTTCGAAGGTTTCGATGATGTCGCCTTCCTTGACGTCGTTGAACGAGCCGAGGCCGATACCACACTCGAAGTCCGTGCGGACCTCGGTGGCGTCGTCCTTGAACCGCTTGAGCGAGTCAACGGTGAGGTTGTCACCGATAACCTTGCCGTCGCGGGTGACCCGTGCCTTGGCGTTGCGCCGGATAACACCGGAGCGGACGATCGAGCCGGCAATGTTTCCGAACTTGGAGGAGCGGAACACTTCGCGGACCTCGGCGGTACCGAGCTGAACCTCTTCGTACTCCGGCTTGAGCATGCCCTTGAGTGCAAGCTCAATGTCATCGATTGCTGCGTAGATGACGGAGTAGAAGCGCATGTCCACGCCTTCACGCTCGGCCAGGTCGGCAACGCGCTCGGCCGGCTTGACGTTGAAGCCAATGATGACGGCGTTGTCCACCGTCGCCAGGTTGACGTCGTTCTGCGTGATGGCACCGACGCCGCGGTGGATGACGCGCAGCTGCACGCCTTCGCCAACGTCGATCTTGAGCAGCGAGTCTTCCAGGGCTTCCACGGCACCGGAAACGTCACCCTTGAGGATGAGGTTAAGGGTGTCAACCTTGCCGTCGGCGACGGCCTGGTCGAAGTCCTCGAGGCTGATGCGCTTGCGGCGCTTGGCCAGCGCGGCGTTGCGGTCCGCAGCTTCACGCTTCTCAGCGATCTGGCGGGCGGTGCGCTCGTCGTCGGTAACGAAGAACGTGTCACCGGCACGGGGAACGTTGGACAGACCCAGCACCTGGACCGGACGGGAAGGTCCGGCTTCGGTAACGTTTGCGCCGTTCTCGTCGAACATGGCGCGGACGCGGCCGTGGGCCGTTCCGGCAACGATCGTGTCGCCGACCTTCAGTGTTCCGGACTGGACCAGGACGGTTGCAACTGCACCGCGGCCCTTGTCCAGGTTGGCTTCGATCGCGATACCGCGGGCGTCCTTGTTCGGGTTGGCGCGCATGTCCAGGGCAGCGTCCGCGGTGAGCAGCACGGCCTCGAGCAGGGCGTCAATGTTGAGGTTCTGGCGTGCAGAGACCTCCACGAACATGGTGTCGCCACCGTATTCTTCGGGAACCAGTCCGTATTCGGTCAGCTGGCCGCGGACCTTCTCCGGGTTGGCGCCTTCCTTGTCGATCTTGTTCACTGCGACCACGATCGGCACATCTGCTGCCTGGGCGTGGTTCAGCGCTTCAATCGTCTGCGGCATGACGCCGTCATCGGCTGCGACAACCAGGACCGCGATGTCGGTTACCTTGGCACCTCGTGCACGCATGGCGGTGAACGCCTCGTGGCCCGGGGTGTCAATGAAGGTGATCGGACGCGTGGTGCCCTCGTGATCGAACTGGATCTGGTAGGCACCGATGTGCTGGGTGATGCCGCCGGCTTCACCTTCAACAACCTTGGTGTTGCGGATGGCATCCAGCAGGCGGGTCTTACCGTGGTCAACGTGACCCATGATGGTGACTACCGGAGGACGTGCTTCCAGCTGGTCGTCGCCTTCGGCTTCAAGCTCGGCGTCGAAGTCGATGTCGAACGTGCTCAGCAGTTCGCGCTCTTCGTCTTCCGGCGAGACAACCTGGATCTTGTAGCCCAGTTCCGAACCCAGGACACCGAAGGTCTCCTCGTCCAGGGACTGCGTGGCCGTTGCCATTTCACCGAGGTGGAACAGTACGGTCACGAGTGCTGCCGGGTTGGCCTCAATCTTGTCGGCGAAGTCCGTGATGGACGCGCCGCGGCGCAGACGGACAACAGTGTTGCCGTCACCGCGGGGTACTGAAACGCCGCCCAGCGACGGAGCTGACATCTGCTCCAGTTCCTGCCGCTTTGCCCGCTTCGACTTGCGCTGCTTGCCGCGACCTGCGCCGCCCTTGCCGAAAGCACCGGCAGTGCCGCCGCGTCCGCGGCCGCCCTTACCGAAGCCGCCGCCAACGGGTGCGCCGCCGCCTGCACCGGGAGCTCCGCCCGGAGCGCCGCCCGGTCCCCTGCGGGGTCCGCCACCGGCACCGCCGCGTGCCGGGGCTGCCGGACGCTCGGTGCGGTTGGGCATCATGCCCGGAGTGGGACGGGGGCCGCCGGGGCCTGCAGGACGTGCCGATGCCGGACGCGGGGCGCCCGGACGGGGTGCACCCGGACGCGGTGCGCCCGGACGGGGACCACCGGAACCGGCTGCGGGACGGGGACCGCCGGCGCCTGCTGCTGCAGGACGCTCGGTGTTCTCGTCACGGCGGCCCGGACGGGGCATGCCCTGGGACGGAGCAAACGGGTTGTTACCCGGACGCGGTGCGCCCGAACCACGCTCGTTCTCGCCGCGGCCACGGGGGCGCGGCATGCCCTGGGAGGTTGCAAACGGGTTGTTGCCCGGCCGTGCTGCCGGACGCGGAGCGCCCGGACGGGGCGCGTTGCTGCGTCCGCTGTCGCTGGAAGCGGCAGGCTTTTCAGCCTCCGGAGCCTTGGGGCCCGGACGTGCACCGGGCTTGGCGCCCGGCGACGGAGCGGCAGCGGTGTCTGCTGCGGGAGCTGATGCTGCGGGAGCGGCCGGTGCCGGGGCTGCGGGAGCAGCTGCTTCGGCGGGGGCCGGTGCAGCGGGAGCCGGAGCAGCCGGTGCGGATGCAGCAGGTGCAGGCGCAGAGGGTGCCGGAGCGGGTGCGGCCGGTGCCGGAGCAGCGGGTGCTGCTGACGGGCGGGGGCCGGGTGTTCCGGCCTTCTCGGCCGGCTTGGATTCGGGCTTTGATGCGGACGCCGGGAAAGCGCCGCGAAGCTTCTTGACTACGGGTGCCTCAATCGTTGATGAGGCGGAACGGACGAATTCGCCCAGTTCCTGCAGTTTTGCAACTGCGTCCTTCGAGGTGATGCCGAGCTCTTTGGCGAGCTCGTGTACGCGGACCTTGGCCACATTTCTCCTGTCTCGGTCCGCACCGAGCCAGGTACGAACCGTCTATTTCCTGCGGGCTTCCACTGCAGGTGCAGCAAAGCCCATCACAGAGCACAACAAAGCACTCATCGCTGGGTACTCATCGGGTTTCCATCAGATTTCTGACCCGCTTTCAGGTTGGACGGTTTCGAGTCCACTCCCGGTCGGAGCGTCCTCAAGAGCCTTGAACCAAGCTTCCGCATCTGCCGTGTCAGCCGGCCCCCGAAAGGCCCGGTTGAACGCATGCCGCCGAAGCGCTGCTGCAAAGCATGCTGATCCGCGGTGCACCCAGGCCCCGCGGCCAGACATACGACGGCGTTCGTCAACCCGGACGGCAATCCTGCCGTCCGTGCCAACTGCTGCCAGTCGCACCAGAACAGCCTGGTCATCCGTTTTCCTGCACCCTATGCATGTCCTTTTCGGGACGTGCGCTGCAGCGCCTGAGGCTGCAGGGGACAAAAAGAAAGCGGACGGTGACCCGGCCTTGTCCATTCTAACGCGTTTCTCTCCCTGTGCCGCATCCACGCGCAAGACCCTCGCGCTTAGGCGCTCTTGGCGTCGGAAACGATGTCGATTCGCCAGCCGGTCAGCTTGGCTGCCAGGCGGGCATTCTGTCCTTCTTTACCGATGGCCAGGGACAGCTGGTAGTCGGGAACAACAACCCGCGCCGAACGCGTGTCTTCGTCGGTGATGGTGACGGAGTTCACGCGCGACGGCGAGAGGGAGTTGGCGATGAAGGTCGCCGGATCTTCATCGAAGTCCACAATGTCGATTTTCTCGTCATGCAGTTCGGTCATGACCGCGCGGACCCGCGAACCCATCTCGCCGATGCAGGCACCCTTGGCGTTAATACCCGGGACGTGTCCCTTGACGGCGATCTTGGTCCGGTGGCCTGCTTCGCGGGCCAGGGCAACAATCTCGACGCTGCCGTCGGCGATCTCGGGGACCTCCAGCTCAAAGAGCTTGCGCACCAGACCCGGATGGGAACGGGAAAGCGTAATGGACGGACCCTTGAAGCCGCGGCGCACGTCCACAACAAAGGCACGCAGCCGGGAACCATGGGTGTATTTCTCGCCCGGAACCTGCTCCGTGGGAGGCAGCAGCGCCTCAACGGAACCCAGGTTGACCTGGATCATGTGCGGGTTGTTGCCCTGCTGGATCTGGCCGGAGACGATTTCTCCCTCGCGGCCCTTGAACTCGCCCACGATGGCGTCGTCTTCGACGTCGCGCAGCCGCTGCAGGATGATCTGCCGTGCGGTGCTTGCGGCGATGCGGCCGAACCCGGTGGGAGTGTCATCGAACTCACCCACGGCCTCGCCGTCGTCGTCCAGCTCCGTGGCCCAAATGGTGACGTGCCCATTCTTGCGGTCCAGCTCTGCGCGGGCTTTGTCCTGCGCCCCGGCTGTCTTGTGGTAAGCCACCAAAAGCGCCTGCTCGATGGTCGGAATCAGCAGATCCAGGGGGATCTCCCGTTCGCGTTCCAGCAGCCTCAGCGCACTCATATCAATATCCATTTAGGCCTCCTCAGCTGTGGTTTCTTCATCGCTGTCGGCATTGCCGTCCAGCGGTACGTCGTCTATGTGCGCAAATTCGACTTCAACGCGTCCCTTGCGGATGTTGCCGAACGGCAGAGTGGTCTGCGCGCCCTGCTTGGGCTTCATGCCCTTTTTGACCGGCAGTTCCGGAATCAGCGTGATTCCGGTGTCCTCAACTGAGACCAGGCGGCCCATAACGTCGTCGCCGTCCACAATGTTCACGCTGACCATGCGCCCGACGTTGCGGCGCCAGTGGCGCGGCTCGGTCAGCGGGCGGGACACACCGGGAGAGGAAACTTCCAGGTGGTAGGGGCGTCCGTCGTCGTTGGGGTCCGCGTCCATGGCTTCGGAGACTGCGTGGGCCACGTCAGAGATCCGGTCCAGGCTTACGCCGCCGGCCTCTCCTTCGGGGAGGTCCACGATAACGTGCACCGTGCGGGTGACGCCGGCCATTTTGATCTCGATGTCTTCGAGGAAAAGCTGCTGCTGTTCAACCGTGGGGGCGAGGAAGTTCTTGAGACGCTGGGTTTCAGCGGTGATTTCTGCGTGCATGGCCTTCTTGCGGTAATCCGATGACGTGTCTTTTTTGGGGCTGGGCCGAACCGCCATAGGTGCCTCCCACTAGATGATGTTGTACGTACTAGCGTACCGACTTTCCTGAGTCCCCACGGCATCGCAGCAGACGGGGGACCGTTTCATGGCATCATCGAAGGTAGTGAATAAGCCCCCGTCCCGCACAGCGCCCGCGGCCGGCCGCGCCGGACGGGCGACGGCGGTCCTGGGCGGCGTGAGGCGTACCACTGTTCTGCTGGTCCTGGCAGCCGTGGTCCTCAGTTTCAATATGGTCGCCGGAAACGGTACCTCAGAGGATCGCCCCGCCAGTTTTTCCGAGGTGGCGCAGACCGACGCGCGTGCCACCGCAATGGAGCTGGCCCGGCAGGCGCGTGAGCTGTCCGATTTCTCATCCGAGGACTCCCCCGAGGCCGGGCTGTCCCGCCGGGAGGCCAAGGCTCTGGCTGACGAGTTCAGCGGCCAGGCCGATGTTCTCGCTGAGCAGTCGGTTCTCCTGACGCGCACCGGCAGCCTCCGGCGCGGCAGCCCGCCCCCCGCCGTTTCGGCGGCAGGATCGGTATCCGGTGCGGACGCTCACCCTGCTGCCGCGTATGTGCAGGCGCTGGCGGCATCTGCCCGCAGCAGCCTGGATGCGGCGATGCGGGCCGACGGCGGCACCGCACGGTTGCTTGCCTCCACCGGCGCCGCACAGCAGGTCCTGGCCCTGCGTGCAGCCGAGGCTGCGGGCCTGTATGCCCCCGAGGAATGGGAACCTGCCTCAGTTGTCGGCGCGAGCAGCAAATGCACTGACGCGACAACAGGCTCCGATGCCGCCGGCCGTGGCAGCGTATCGACGCCGCCATCCGGTGTTGCTTCGCCGGGCGCGAAGGAGTCCCCGGAAGCCGCGCGGGAGGACCAGCCCGATGCAGCCGGCGCCCTCCAAAGTGCCGTCGACACGGAATACGGCGCTGCGTACGCCTACGAGGTTGCCATGGCACGCACTTCCGACGCAGATTCCCGTGCGACCCTGGCTACGGTCCGCGAAGATCATCTGGCTGCCGGTGAACAGGGCGTGGAGCTGCTGCCCGAACTATGCCTGCCGGCGCTTACCCCGGCACCCGCATACTCCCTGCCGGCGTCGTTCGGCGATGATCCTGCCGAGGCGCTGGCGGATCTGGAAGCATCCCTGCCGGCCGTTTATGCCGATCTGGCCGGGCTCGGCACGGGCAGTCTCCGGGGTTGGGCCATTGACCGGCTGGCGGATCTGAGCACGGATTTGTACATGGAGGGCGACTCAGTGCCGGCTTCGCCCGGTCTCGATGCCGGGCCTGAGGGGCTGCCGCGGGCAGCCGGCACCCCTTAGCCTGTAGTCATGCCAGAAAGCTCGCCTCTTTTGTCCGACCCGGCTGCCGGTGTGAAGCCGTGACGTTGCCCGTTTCCATTCCCGCTGCGCTGCGGCGGCAGTACAGCAGCTCCAGGGCCGGCCGCGACTGGCTCTCAGGGCTTCCGCAGGTGATTTCCGAGGCAATGGAGCGCTGGGAGCTCTCCTCGGATCTTCCCCCGGGAACCGAACCGTGGCACGGCCACGGAGCGCTGGTGCTTCCGGTGTCCTCTCCCTGCGGTCCCGCCGTCCTGAAAGCCGCCTATCCGCACCCGGAAGCACTCACCGAGCCTGCAGCCCTGGGCTTATGGTCCGGACACGGCGCGGTGCGGCTGCATGCCAGCCATTCCGACAGCGGCACGCTCCTGCTGGAGAGACTGAACCAGCGGCGGGACCTGACCGGAACGGATATGGACACCGCCGTGGATGTCTGGGGCCAACTCGTGCGGAAGCTGTCCCTGCCGGCGGGGAACTCCCCCTATTGGGCCGGAGTTCCGTCATTGGCGGAACGCGTCGAACAGCTGTCCGACGAGCTGCCCGCTGATTGGGAAGACCTGGGCCGGCCGTTTGACCGGCCGCTGCTGGAAGCGGCCCTGGAAGTGTCCCAGACCCGTGGAGCCGTGGGCAGGCGCAGCAGCAATGACGTGCTGATCCATACCGACCTGCATTTCGAGAACATTCTGTACCGCGACGGCGGTTCCGGCGGAGAACGTGGTTTTGTCGCCATCGATCCGCAGGCCATGGTCGGTGAGCCGGAATTTGCGGCCGCTCCGATGCTCTGGAACCGCATGGAGGAGCTGGACCGGGACCAGCCCCGGGCAGCGCTGCGGCGGCGGCTCGCCCGGCTGTGCAGCGCTGCCGGACTGGACTTTGAGGTTGCCCGGCAGTGGAGCGTGCTCCGGGAGGTGGCGAATGCCCTGGAGTACACCCGGGCAGGACAGCGGGACAGCGCCGGCCGCTCGGTGTGGGTGGCCTCCACGCTCGCGGCCTGACCAACGATAGTGGAGACGGTACGGCTCCGGGCCGCTGAGAGCGGCACCAAAGGGACACTCGAGCCGATCCTAGCCGCGAATGTTCTCCACCCAGACGTCATAGCCGAGCTTGCAGATCAGCGCACTGACCACCACCAGGAACACGATGCGGATGAACCTGCTGCCCTGTTTCACGGCCATCCGCGCGCCGATGTAGCCGCCGATCATGTTGGAAAAGCCCAGGACCAGGCCAATTCCCCACAGCAGCGCACCGTTGGGCAGGAAGAAGGCCAGCGCTCCCAGGTTCGTCGCCATGTTCACGATCTTGGCCTTGGCGCTGGCCGCCAGAAAGTTGTAGCCCAGGAATGTCACCATGGCGATGATCAGGAAGGAACCCGTGCCCGGGCCGATCAACCCGTCGTAGAACCCGATCGCCAGGCCGATGCCGGCCGCGGTTCCGTAGTGCCGCCGGCCGGTGTGCCGCAGCTTGGTCAGCTCCCCCACCGTGGGCCGCAGGGCAGTGAAAACAGCCACCGCGATCAACGCGATGACAATGATCGGCTTAAACACCGAGGACGGCAGCGAAACAGCCAGCGCCGCTCCCCCGAAACTGCCGACCAGCGCGACGGCGGCCATGGGCAGGGCAGTTTTCAGGTCCGGGTGGGCACGGCGGTAGTACGTGATGGCGCTGGTGGTGGTGCCGAAGATGGAGCCCATCTTGTTCGTTGCCAGTGCCTGTACCGGGGTGATTCCCGGGATCAGCAGCAGGGCGGGGAGCTGCAGCAGCCCCCCGCCTCCCACTACTGCGTCAATCCAGCCCGCAGCAAGGCCCGCCACCACCACAAGGAGGATGGTGGCGAGCTGGATCTCCTCGAGACCGGAGACCACGCGGCGTCGTTACTGTGCAGCTGCGCGGCGCACGTATTCCACCGCTTCAGCCACCGGAACGTTTTCGGCATTGCCGGTGGCACGGTCCTTGATTTCCACGACGCCGTCAGCAAGTCCGCGGCCGACCACCAGGATGGTCGGAACGCCGATCAGTTCCGCATCGCCGAACTTCACGCCCGGGGACACCTTGGGGCGGTCGTCATAGATAACTTCCAGTCCTGCGGCTTCGAGTTCCTCGGACAGCTTGGCAGCTGCTTCGAAGATTTCCTCGCCGCGCCCGGTGGCCACCACGTGGACATCGGCCGGTGCGACTGAGCGCGGCCAGACGATGCCCTTGTCGTCATGGTTGGACTCCGCCAGGGCTGCGACGGCGCGGGTGACGCCCACACCGTAGGAGCCCATGGTCACGGTGACCAGCTTGCCGTTCTTATCCAGCACCTTCACGCCGAGCGCCTCAGCGTACTTGCGGCCGAGCTGGAAAATGTGACCCATTTCAATGCCGCGTGCGGCTTCCAGCGGGCCGGTTCCGTCCGGAGCCTCGTCACCCTCGCGGACCTCAACGGCCTCGATGACGCCGTCCCAGGTGAAGTCACGGCCGGCCACGAGGCCGATGACGTGCTTGCCTGCGGAGTTGGCGCCGGTAATCCAGCTGGTGCCGGAAACCACGCGCGGGTCCACCAGGTACAGCAGGCCGGTGGCTGACTCGGTGCCAAGGACCGGCTCCTCCACGGACAGTCCCGGGCCGATGTAGCCCTTGACCAGACCCGGGTGCTTCTTGATGTCCTCGTCGGTGGCGGCCTCCACCTCCAGTTCACCGCCGATTTCAACGTGAGCGGCAATGTTGGCTTCGATGCGCTTGAGGTCCACGGCGCGGTCGCCGGGAACGCCGACGACGACGATCCGGCGTTCGCCGGTGGGCAGCGTCACGGCCAGGACCACGTTCTTCAGGGTGTCGGCGGCAGTCCACTCGCCGGATTCGCGGCCAAACCGTTCGTTGGCCACAGCCACCAGGGTTTCAATGGTGGGCGTGTCAGGGGTGTCCACCACTTGGGCGGCAGGGGCACCGGAGTAGTCGATCTCGGACGGGGACACGGTGGTGACGGCTTCGACGTTGGCCGCATAACCGCCGGCGGAGCGCACGTAGGTGTCCTCGCCAACCGGCGTCGGGTGCAGGAATTCCTCGCTCTTGGACCCGCCCATGGCGCCTGAGACGGCGGAAACCACAACGATTTCCAGGCCGAGGCGCTCGAAGATCCGGAGGTAGGCGCCGCGGTGTGCCTGGTAGCTGGCCTCCAGGCCGTCGTCGTCAATGTCGAAGGAGTAGGAATCCTTCATGATGAACTCGCGGCCGCGCAGCAGGCCGGCGCGGGGGCGGGCTTCGTCGCGGTATTTGTTCTGGATCTGGAACAGCGAGACCGGCAGGTCCTTGTACGAGTTGTACAGGTCCTTGACCAGCAGGGCGAACATTTCCTCGTGCGTGGGCGCCAGCAGGTAGTCCCCGCCCTTGCGGTCCTGCAGCCGGAAAAGGTTGTCGCCGTACTCGGTCCAGCGGTTGGTGGCTTCGTACGGTTCGCGCGGCAGCAGGGCCGGGAAATGAACTTCCTGCGCTCCGATGGCGGCCATTTCCTCGCGGATGATGGTTTCGACCTTGTTCAGGACCCGCAGGCCCAGCGGCAGCCAGGAATAGATGCCGGGAGCGGCACGGCGGATGTAACCGGCACGCACCAGCAGGCGGTGGCTGGCGACGTCGGCGTCGGAGGGGTCTTCACGCAGGGTGCGCAGGAAAAGAGTGGAGAGTCGAAGGACCACGCTGGGTATCCGTTTCTGCAGCCGGTGGCTGCATTCATGCTGGGACAAATGAGGGAAATACTGCTCCCCTCTAATCTAGCGCCTGCCGCCCCCGCTGCCGGACAAGCGGACGACGACGGCGGGGCCGGACCCGCAGCGCAGGTCCGGCCCCGTTCGGGCGGACAGAGGCCGCGGCCCCGCCCGGAGCCCTTACTTCTCCAGCTCGGCCAGCACTTCGTTAATGATCGTCTCCGCCTGGGCGATTGCTTCCTCGGACTCCGCAGCAGTCGTGAGATTGCCGGTCATGCTGACCTGGACGTTGGTCGTGCCGGACACTGCACTGACCTGAACGGTGTCAGTTACCTGCTCAGCGGCGGTAATAGTCGTTCGGAACGCCTGGGTTGTCTGTCCGTCTGTGGACGCGTCGAGCGAATCAACCGCAGCGCTAATGACCTGCCCGCCGGCTTCCATCTGGAACTGCGCACAGTCCTCCAGCAGCCGGGTGTTGTCTTGAACCTGCTTGTCCATGATGGACGCACTCGGGTGGCTGGCAATAGTGAGGGTGTCCGTTTCGCTGAGCATGATCATGGCCATATTGGCGCTGTCCAGCGTGGCGGCAATGTCAGCGGATGCCAGGACATCGCACTGCTCCGGAGTGATAACCACCCCGGCCAGCTGATCAGGCGCACCTTCAAGCATGGGAGCCAGGTCCTGCTGGGTGATGATTTCACCCGCCATGCCCCGGTCGGCCAGGATGGCGGCCAAAGCGGTTTCAAGCTCAGCCGGCGTGTACTGCTCCTGCCCCACGGCCAGTGTTGGCGTGGGAGTGGGCGTTGCCGACGGCGAGGATTCGGATGCGGCCTCACTGCCCTCGTCCGAACTGCCGCAGCCGGAAAGTGCAAAAACGCCGGCCACAAGCAGTGCTCCGGCCTTCATGGATTTATTCATGGTTGATCCCCCAATATTCTGCTGCCCGGGTTGTCCCCGCCAGCGGTGATGGTTCCGGCACCTTCTGCCTGCGAAGCTACCGGGAGGCTTATTCGGTGCTTTACTTCTCCAGCTCCGCAAGAACCGCGTCAATGAGTTCCGCGGCCTGGGCTGAAGCTTCCTCCGGGTCCGCTGCGTTGCTGTTGGTGAGAACGATGTTGGTGGTACCCGTTGCGGCGGAAACCTTCAAACCGCTCAGGGTAGTGCCCTCGGCAGTCATCGTCAGGCTGAAGGCCTGAGTCTGCGGTGCCCCAGTGGACACATCGAGGCGCTCAGTGGTGCCGGCGGCGGTGAATTCCTCGTCGCCCATCTCGAACTCGGCACATTCGCCCAGCAGGCCGTCATTGTCCTGCATCTGAGCGTCAAGGGCCGAGGCTTCAGGATGGCTGACCACCGTGAGCTTCTGATCGGAACCGAGCTTGACGGACGCAAGGTTGGCCTGGTCCACGTCGCCGAAGAAGTTCGCAAAACCCGCGATTCCCTCACACTCGGCGGGCGTCACCATGATGTCCTCGGGCAGCGACTGGTCGGTCAGGTACGCACGGAAGGCCGCGTCGTCGGATACTTCACCGGTTCCGCCCTGCGCGGTGTTCACGGCTTCGACAGCCGCCAGGAGCTCATCCGCCGTGTACTGCTCCTGCCCGACGGCCAGCGTGGCCGTGGGAGACGGCGAAGCGGACGCCTCTGAGTCCGAGGCGGAAGCTGGCTCATCGGAGCTGCCGCAGGCAGAAAGAGCCAGCATCCCCGCAAGCAGCAGGGCGCCGGCTTTCATGGTGTTCTTCATTTTCCCCCCAGGGTTGCACCGTTGCCAGCAAACCGGCAACGGAACTTGATAGTCAATGCACCTTTATAGGCAGTGCACTGATGATCCTAGGGTGGTGATGCGCTTCACGCGAAATCGCCGGTGTGTACTTCGACGAGGATTAGAAGAGGATGGTGGCGAAGGTGCCAACCTGTTCGAAACCCACGGCTTCATAAGTCGCCCGCGCCGGTGCGTTGTATGAGTTGACATACAGGCTGACCAGCGGCGCCACCTGCCGGGCTGCCTCAACGACGGCGGACATGTACGGTGCGCTCAGTCCCTGTCCGCGGTAGGCGGGGTTCATCCACACGCCCTGGATTTGAACGGCGCTGCTGGAGACCGTGCCGAGTTCGGCTTTGAAGACCACACGGCCGGAGGCATCGAAGTCCACCAGGGACTGACCGCGCGCGATCAGGGACTTGACCCGCTGCCGGTAGTGGTGGCTTCCCCCGGAGATGGGTGAATAGCCCACTTCCTCTTCGAACATGGCAGCGCACGCGGGCAGGAGGACATCCAGCTCCGAAGCCTGGCTATAGCGGAGCCCGGGAGCGGGCTGCACCTGGGACACTCCGGTCATCTGCAGCAGAGGCTGGTCGCTGCGCACATCGAAGGGCCGGGGGCTGGAGTGCTGCAGTTCCGACCAGATGGACAACACTGCTTCCGCCGGACCGAAGATGGAGGAATAACGGTTTTTGGACCGGCCAAGGAACTGGCCAATTTCCGGACCGTTCTCCGCCGTCACCCCCACCGGAACGACGTTCACTCCCGCCCAGCAGGCGGCACTGAGTTCCCCGCCGTCGAACACTCCCACAATCCGCCCGCCGGCGGACGTGGGCGCTGCAGTACCCGTCGCCTCAAGGTGGGACAACATAAAAATGTTGGCCACCGGATCCTGCTCGGCAAGTTCCCTGAGGGCAGCGGTGTCGCCCTTGCCCAGAATGCGCAGCTCACCGGAACTGCCGCCGCGGACATCGCGTCCGCTGCGGTCAGTTGTCACGGTTTTAGCCGACGGTAACCATGGGGCCACCCGTGCCAGCATTTTCGCCATCGGACTCCCCCATGCTCTCTGCGATCTTCATAGCTTCTTCAATGAGGGTCTCAACGATCTGGTCTTCGGGAACAGTCTTGATGACTTCCCCCTTCACAAAGATCTGGCCCTTGCCGTTTCCGGAGGCCACCCCGAGGTCCGCTTCACGGGCCTCGCCCGGTCCGTTGACGACGCAGCCCATGACCGCGACGCGGAGGGGAACTTCCATGCCCTCGAGTCCGGCGGTGACCTGCTCTGCGAGAGTGTACACGTCCACCTGGGCGCGTCCGCAGGAGGGGCAGGACACAATCTCCAGCTTCCGCGGACGCAGGTTCAGCGACTGCAGGATCTGGTTGCCCACCTTGATTTCCTCCACCGGCGGGGCCGACAGGGACACGCGGATGGTGTCGCCAATGCCCTTGGACAGGAGGGCCCCGAAGGCGGTTGCGGACTTGATGGTTCCCTGGAACGCGGGACCGGCCTCGGTCACGCCCAGGTGAAGCGGCCAGTCGCCGCGTTCTGCCAGCAGCTCATAGGCACGCACCATGACCACCGGGTCATTGTGCTTGACCGAGATCTTGAAGTCGTGGAAATCGTGCTCCTCAAAGAGGGACGCTTCCCAGACTGCCGATTCGACCAGGGCCTCGGGGGTTGCCTTGCCGTACTTGGCCAGCAAACGGGGATCCAGGGAGCCCGCGTTGACACCGATGCGGATGGATGTCCCGTGGTCTTTGGCTGCCTGCGCGATTTCCTTGATCTGGTCATCGAACTTGCGGATGTTGCCCGGGTTCACCCGTACTGCGGCACAACCGGCGTCGATGGCTGCAAAGACATACTTCGGCTGGAAGTGGATGTCCGCGATCACGGGAATCTGGGACTTCTTCGCGATGATCGGCAACGCTGCAGCGTCATCGGCACTGGGGCAGGCAACGCGGACAATGTCACAGCCCGACGCCGTCAACTCCGCGATCTGCTGCAAGGTGGCGTTGATGTCCGTGGTGGGCGTGGTGGTCATGGACTGGACGCTGATGGGGAAATCGGATCCGACTCCCACGGAGCCCACTTTGATCTGGCGGGTTTTTCGCCGCGGTGCCAAGGTGGGCGGCGGTGCTGCTGGCATTCCAAGGTTGACCGAGGTCAAAACGTCCTCCATGTGCCTTATCGGCATGTATTCGGCAAAAGTGCGGTACGGATCCGCGCTAATCCATTATCCACCCGGACGGGCGCCGGGGGTACGAATATCGTTCAGGGCTTAGACAAGGTGAGCGAAGGCACCTACTGCAGGTGACCACTGAGTGGTCTTCATCCCGGAAATGGCCCCGACTGAGGCAAAGGGGTCCTGCTTGAGCAGGGAGAGCAGGTCCGACTCGTCTTCGGCGGTGAAAATCAGCAGCGCTCCCGCTCCGTCCGCGAACGGACCCGATGCGAGCACGCGGCCCTCTTCCACCAGGCCGGACAGCCACTGGCGGTGGCGGGGACGGTGCTCCTCGCGGATGGAGGCGGAATCGGCGTCGTACACGTATTCAACTGCGAAAATGCTCATTAGCCCAGCCTACGGGATGCCTTTCTCACAGCAGGAAGGCGCGCGCTGCCGTGGCCACCGCCACAGCCCACAGCATGGAGGTCAGGGTGCCGATGATGAAACGTTCGGCTGCCGCGGGTGTTTCCTTCAGCTCGGCATACCGTCCCAGGCCCTTGATGGCCACCACATAGGCGATCGCCACCGGTTCGGAGGCGAGGATGGCACCCGCGACGGCCAGCCGTTCGAGTACACCGATCACCAGTCCGCCGCGGAGCACGGAACCCGGAGCCGGGGTGCTGCCTGCCCGTACCCGGGGGCCGGCTGCCGACCCTCCGGACCGGATTCCGCCCGGGGCTGCCCGGCTGCCGGCCACGAGTTCGGCATCGAGGTTCTGATCGGCCGCCGGATCGGCTTCGGAGAACGGCGGTCCGGAATTTTCCACGGCACGGGCCAGCCTCAGCACGGCGGCTGTGACCGGCCAGCCCAATGCTGCTGCTGCCAGCAGGGCCAGGACAACCCACAGAAAGTCCATCACGGGAGCACTCCTTCGCCGGTTGCCGAACCCGGCGTGGTGTTAGTTCGGGCCGGGTCAGTAGGGCGGGCCGGATCGTCCGGACCGGCCTGTTCATCGGCACGGGCCAGCAGCACGGCTGCTGCCGGACGGGCAGCCCATTCTTCCTGCCATCCGGCGCGCGCCGTAGTCTTCCCCACGGACTGCGGGCTGATCCCGAGCTTGCGGGCGGCCGCACTCTGGGAGCCCCAGGTTCCGGGTTCCACATGCTCCAGGATGCGCCACTGCTCGGGGGTGCGGTCCCGAATCAGCCGTCCAATCAGCACCAATACGGCTTCAGCCTCAGCTGCTCCCGGCGCTCCGGCGACTGCCAGGGGCGGGCGGTCGCCGGTCTTCTTGGCCCGGTCCACGGCCTCGCGTGCTGCCACAAAGGCGGGGCCGGAGGCTTCCCGGGTGCTGGCCGGCAGGGGCAGATCAACCGCCCCAACCCCGATTCCCACAGACCAGTGGCCGTTGCGCAGGGCGAGCAGGGCGGCTTCCACCGCCGCACCGGCATCGTTGGTGATGCCCTGGACTTCATCGCCGACCGACCGCTCAAAAGGCCGGTCCATCGGCACCGTCCCGAGCAGCTCCAGCAGCTCCGGCACCCGGTCCCGGCCTTTGCGGCTGCCCTTTTGATCGATCGTCAACACAAACATATTGAAACCGTATGCGGTTGTAATTGAAATAACAACCGTTTTCGGATTCAATTCTCCGGCGACCCGGCTCAGGTGTTCCGGGGTTGGCGCACCCTAGTTGAAGAGGCTTACCGGTTTCACGATGTCCGCATAGATCAGCAGCACGCTCATCCCCATCAGCAGGGCGAAGACCACGTACGTGACCGGCAGCATTTTCGCCAGGTCAAAGTGTCCCGGGTCCGGACGCTTGAACAGCTTCGCTACCCGCCGGCGCAGCCCCTCCCAAAGGGCTCCGGCAACGTGGCCGCCGTCCAGCGGCAGCAGCGGAATCAGGTTGAAGACGAACAGGGCCAGGTTCACGCTGGCCACCAGGCCAACGAGGGTGGCCACCTTACTGGCTACCGGAACTTCCTCCAGGGCTGAAATTTCACCGGCGATGCGGCCGACCCCCACCACGCTGATCGGCCCGTTCGGGTCACGTTCCTCCGAGGAGAATGCTGCCTGTGCCACGTCCACCACCCGCTGCGGCAGGTTGATAACCACACCCGCAATGCTGCGCAGGTTGTCCCCCACTGCAGGCAGGACCTCAGTACCAGGTTGCCGGACCAGTTCCGTGGCGGCAGCCACGCCGATGAATCCGACTTCTTTGGTCACCGGGTTGCCGGCGTCGTCGGTGACGGGGGCGCCGTCGTCGTCCGTCACGGGACGTTTGGTCAGCAGCGGCGTGATCATCGTGTCCTGCTCCACGCCGTCGCGCACGTAGGTGACGGGCACCGACCGGCCGGCCGCTTCCTTGATGCGAGCTGAGAGATCGTTCCAGCCGTCCACCGGCTGTCCGTCGAAGGCGGTGATGGTGTCCCCGGGCAGCAGCCCCGCTTCATAGGCGGGTGCGGCCGGGTCCGCGTCGGTGCATTCCGTCTGTCCCTGGGCGGCTTGGTCGGAGGTGATCACGCACTGGTTGACCTCGGCGAGCCGGGTGGTGCTCTGGGCCGTCCCGAACCCCATGAGCAGCACGGCGAAAAGCACGACGCCGATCAGCAGGTTCATGAAGGGCCCGCCGAGCATGACGATGATGCGCTTCCAGATCGGCAGGTTGTAGAACATGCGGTTTTCGTCGCCGGGCTGAAGCTGCTCGGCGGCCGCTGCACGGGCATCCGTGGCCAGCTGCTGAAACATGCCGGTGCTTGAACTGCGGACGGTGCCATCGGCGTCGTCGGCCTTGTTCGGCGGGTACATGCCCACCATCGAGACGTAACCGCCCAGCGGCAGTGCTTTGACGCCGTATTCGGTTTCACCGCGGCGCCGGGAGAACACAGTGGGACCGAAACCGATCATGTACTGCGTCACCCGGACCTTGAAGGCCTTCGCCGGCACCAGGTGGCCCACCTCGTGCAGCGCAATGGACACGGCGATACCCACCGCCACGAACAAGACGCCCAGGATGAAGAGCAGAACGGTCAACGGTTTTCCTTCGGTTCAGCGGAACTGCGGGTCATGGCTTTAGCGTCCGCACCGTTTGCGTGCGGCGGTGCGGGCCCATTTCTCGGCTGCCAGGACCGACTCCAGCGTCAGCGGCGCAGTGTCGGTGTGTTCAGCCAGTACGGCGGCGATCGTATCAACGATGTCTGTGAATCCGATGAGACCGTCATGGAAGGCATCCACGGCTTCCTCGTTAGCGGCGTTGTAGACCGCCATTCCGGTTCCTCCGGCCGCCGCGGTGCGCTTGGCCAGCGCGACGGCGGGGAAGGCCTCCTCATCCAGCGGCTCGAAGGTCCATTCCGCGGCCCGGGTCCAGTCACAGGGTTTTGCCGCTCCGGGAACGCGGTGCGGCCAGCCCATGCCCAGCGCGATCGGCAGGCGCATGTCCGGGGGCGACGCCTGGGCAATGGTGGAGCCGTCCACGAACTGGACCATGGAATGGACCACTGACTGGGGATGGACAACGACGTCGATCCGTTCCAGCGGGATATCGAAGAGCAGGTGTGCCTCGATGACTTCGAGGGCCTTGTTGACCATGGATGCCGAATTAGTGGTGACCATCCGGCCCATCTTCCAGGTGGGGTGGGCCAGCGCCTGGCCGGGGGTGACATTTTGCAGTTCCGCACGCTTCATGCCGCGGAACGGGCCGCCGGAGGCGGTGACCACCAGCCGGTCCACTTCCTCCGGTGTGCCCGAACGCAGTGCCTGGGCCAGGGCGGAGTGTTCGGAGTCCACGGGGACCAGCTGTCCGGGGGCGGCGGCCTTCTTGACCAGCTCTCCCCCGACAATCAGGGATTCCTTGTTGGCCAGTGCCAGCAGGTGTCCGGCGGCAAGGGCCGCGAGGGTGGGTTCCAGGCCGATGGAACCGGTGATGCCGTTGAGCACCACTTCGGCTTCGGGCCAGGCGGCAATGGCGGTGGCGGCGGAAGGGCCGGTGAAAAGCTCCGGATCGTAGTCGCTCACTCCGGCATCGCGGGCGGCGTCCTGCACCGCTTTGTGCAGGGTGTCTTTGTCCGCCAGGGCGCAACCGACGGCGGCGGCCCGGGTGTGGACGGCCTGCTGCGCGAGCAGCTCCAGGTTGGACCCGCCGGCTGCCAGGGCGACGATGGTGAAGCGGTCCGGGGCGGCGTCCGCCACATCGATGGCCTGGGTGCCGATGGAACCGGTGGACCCCAGGAGCACTACGCGGCGGGGCACGCCCTCAGTGCTGCCGAAGGGCCGGTGGGTGGCTGCGGACGGGGTGCCTGAAGTTCCGGGAAGCTGCATGCTTCCAGTATCGCCCACCCGGACGGGCAGCGGCTTCCCCCGGAACCTTCGTGCAGATAACGGGCTCAAACAGGCACCGCACCAATCCTTCGTGCAGATAACGGGCCCATTCATGGGTATTCGGCCCGAATAAGCCCCTGATCTGCACGAAGGATTTTGGCAAGGCCCGTTATCTGCACGAGAGATCCGGCACAGCCAACGAGGGTGCAGCTTTGGCGGCGTTCGTAGTCACCATATCTGCGCACACGTGGCCTGACAGCGCAGGAACGCCGCTAGAGAGTGATGGGCAGCGACGCCACAGCGTCCGGAATGTTCGACGTTCCGGACGCCACTTCCAGGATCTGCCGGCTTCCGCGGCCGCTGTTGATCAGCTCCGCCAGGACGGCGGCGACGTCGTGCCGGGGAATGCTGCCCTGCTCCACCGAGGGCGCCAGATCCACCCGCCCCACGGCCGGGTCATTCGTCAGCCGGCCGGGCCGAAGAATGGTCCAGTCCAGGTCCCGGGTCATCAGGTCCTCCTCGGCTGCCAGCTTTGCGGTGAGGTAGGCATACATGACGTCGTCCAGACCCTCCGGTCTGGCACCGTCGCGGACCGCGTCCAATCCCACGGAGGAGATTTGAACGAACCGGACCACACCGGCCTGCTCTGCTCCCTCGGCCAGCAGTACAGCGGCGCCCCGGTCAACGCTGTCCTTCCGCTCCGCCCCGCTGCCCGGTCCCGCACCGGCGGCGAACACGGCCGCATCGGCTCCGGTCAGCACCTGGATGACATCGTCCAGGATGCTGTTCTCCAGATCGATCACCACTGGTGCCACTCCGTCGGCCTCAAGGTCCCCTGCCTGATCGGGGTTGCGGATCAGACCGGCCACATCGTGGTCATGGGCGACGAGCAACCGGCCCAGTTCGCGGGCAATCTGTCCATGGGCTCCTGCAATGACTATGCGCATCTTTCGAAGGTAGCGCAGCGCACCGCAGGTGTCCCGGGTGGACATCGCAAATCCGGTTCAGGTACCGCAGTCGTACACAGGCATCTGAGCCGGCGAAGGTGGGGACAGGATCAGCGGCCGGCCCGGTCCAGGGTCTGGCGTGCCTGCTTCAGCAACGGGCCGTCGATCATCTCGCCGCGAAAGTTAAAGACTCCTCCGTGGTTAGCGGCTTCGGCAATCACATCCGCGGCATAAGCCACCTCATCTGCGGACGGCGCATAGGCAGACCGGACCGCCGCCACCTGCCCGGGATGGATGCAGGCCTTCGCAGCGAATCCGGAAGCCACGGCGTCGCGCGCTTCCACTTCCAGTCCCCGGGTATCCGCAATGTTGCCGTAGATCGAATCGATGGCTCCCTTGCCGAACGCGCCGGCGGCCAGCAGCACGGCAGCGCGGGCGTGCAGGGCAACACCGCGGTAGGTGCCGTCCGGACCGCGGCTGGAGTCTCCGCCCAGGGACGCCATCAGGTCCTCGGCGCCCCACATCAGAGCGGCAACACAGGAAAGCTGGGCAATCTCTGCCGCCCGGACCACGCCCAGGGCGGTTTCCAGCAGCGCGACGACGGTGAAGTCGGCGAGCGCCTGCCCCATGGCGGAAGCGTCTTCGGATTTGGCGACCATCAGGGTCCGGTACGGGGTTTGCCGCACGGCCGCAAGATCCTTTTCGAAGTCCTCGGTTCCCACGGGATTCACGCGCACCATGGTGGTGGCCGGATCAAGAGTGGAGGCGATGAGGTTCCTGCGGGCGGCGTCCTTGTCTGCGGGTGCGACGGCGTCTTCCAGATCCAGGATCACGGCATCTGCCCGGTCGGCCGCCTTGGCGAACCGTTCCGGCCGGTCCGCCGGGCAGAAAAGCAGTGCAGGTCCCATGGGGAATGTAGTCACGCGGAGATCTCCTTGAGTTTGGTTCGTTGCTTCAACCTATCTCAGCGCCCGTTCCGGCGGCCCGGGTCCACACCAGGGCGGTCCGGGTACACCGTCCCACCACCTCGCCGTCCTGGTTCCTGCCCGTGTGGGCCAGGGTGACAATCCCCTGCCCCGGCCGGGAACCGGAGAGCCGCTTGTCCAGTACCTCGGTTTCCGTATACAGGGTGTCGCCGTGGAACAGCGGATGCGGGAAGCTGATATCCCCCAGTCCCAGCTGCGCCACGAGAGTGCCCTGGGTCAGCTGCCCCACGGACTGTCCCACCATGGTGGCCAGGGTAAACATGGAGTTCACGAGCCGCTGTCCAAACGGCTGGTCCGCACTGTAGGCAGCGTCCAGGTGCAGTCCCTGGGCGTTCATGGTCAGGGTGGTGAACAGGACGTTGTCCGCCTCGGTGACGGTGCGGCCCGGCCGGTGCCGGTACACCGTGCCCGGCTCGAACTCCTCAAACCAAAGACCGCGCTGCTCAACGACACGTGGCGCCATGGCCCGCTCCTCGGTTCCGGCGTCCGGTTCCTCATACGTCAAGGCGAACCTCCAGAGGTGCACCGGTGGCCGCAAGGACTTCGTCCACGCTCACTCCGGGCGCTGTTTCGCGCAGCATCAGTCCCTCCGGACCCACCTCGATGACGGCGAGGTCGGTGACGATCAGGTTCACGCAGGCTCGGCCGGTCAGCGGCAGGGAGCATTCAGAGACGATTTTCGGATTGCCGCTGCGGTCCGTATGGTCCATCATCACGATCAGCCGCTTGGCGCCGAACACCAGATCCATGGCCCCGCCCATCCCCTTGACCATCTTGCCGGGAATCATCCAGTTGGCCAGGTCTCCGTTGGCAGCCACTTCCATGGCTCCCAGCACGGCCACATCCACGTGCCCGCCGCGGACCATGCCAAACGAGGCCGCGGAATCGAAGAACGAGGCACCGGCGTTCACCGTCACGGTTTCCTTGCCGGCGTTGATCAGGTCCGGGTTCAGGTCTTCTTCCAGCGGATAGGGCCCGACGCCGAGCACACCGTTTTCGGAGTGCAGCACCACTTCCACTCCCCCGGGAATGTAGTTGGGGATGAGGGTGGGCATGCCGATGCCGAGGTTGACGTACTGTCCGTTTTCCAGTTCGCGGGCCACCCGGGCGGCCAGTTCTTCACGGGTCAGGGCCATGTCAGGCCTCCTTCGGGGAAGTTGAGGCAGCTGCCGGGGTCACGGTGCGTTTTTCAATGCGTTTTTCTCCCGGCCCCACCTCAACCACGCGCTGGACAAAGATTCCGGGAACGTGGACGGATGCAGGGTCCAGTTCTCCGGGTTCCACCAGCTCTTCAACTTCGGCGATGGTGATCTGCCCGGCCATGGCGCAGAGCGGGTTGAAGTTCATGGCGGTGGCGGAGAACACCAGGTTTCCGTGCCGGTCCCCCTTCCAGGCATGGACCAGGGCGTAGTCCGGAGTGAGGGATTCTTCCAGCACAAACGGAGCGTCCCGGAAGGTGCGCACCTCCTTGGGCTCCGATGCCTGCACAACCCCGCCGTCGGCGTCGTACCGCTGCGGCAAACCGCCCTCGCTCACCTGCGTGCCCACTCCGGCGCTCGTATAGAAGGCGGGAATTCCGGCGCCGCCGGCCCGCAGCTTTTCAGCCAGGGTGCCCTGCGGCGTCAGAACGACTTCCAGCTCCCCGGCCAAAAACTGGCGGGCGAACTCCTTGTTCTCTCCGACGTAGGAACTCACCGTGCGGCGGATGCGGTGATCGGCGAGGAGCCGGCCCAGGCCCCAGTCATCCACGCCGCAGTTGTTGCTCACCGTTTCCAGGTCGGTGGCCCCCTGATCATGCAGGGCGTCGATCAGCGCCACGGGGATCCCGCACAGCCCAAAGCCTCCCACAGCCAGCGACGCGCCGTCGGGGATATCTGCCACGGCTTCGGCGGCCGTGGCTATCACCTTGTCAATCATGAATTTGTCCGTTCGTTAATCGTCCTTGACCAACCTGACCTGCACCCCACCGGAGTGTTCCGCCTATCCTAGAGCCCCAGTTCGCGGGCAATGAGCATCAACTGGACCTCTGTGGTGCCCTCGCCGACTTCCAGGATCTTGGAATCGCGGTAATGCCGGGCCACACGGTACTCGTTGATGAAGCCGTAGCCGCCGAAAATCTGCGTGGCGTCGCGGGCGTTGTCCATGGCCGCCTCACCGGCAACCAGCTTGGCCATGGCAGCCTGGGTCTTGAACGGCTTGCCGGCCAGCATCCGCGCCGCTGCGTCATAGTAGGCCAGACGGGCGGTGTGGGCGCGGGTCTGCATGCGGGCGATCTTGAAGGAAATAGCCTGGTTGGTGCCGATGGCGGCGCCGAACTGCTCCCGCTCCCTGGCGTAGCGCAGGGACTCCTCCACGCAGCCCTGTGCCGCTCCCGTGGCCAGGGCGGCGATGGCGATGCGCCCTTCATCGAGGATCTGCAGGAAGTTCGCATAACCGCGTCCCTCGGCGCCGAGCAGGTTTGCTTCCGGGACGCGCACGTTCTCCAGCGTCAGCGGATGGGTGTCCGAGGCGTTCCAGCCGACCTTGTTATAGGCCTTTTCCGCGGTGAATCCCGGCGTGTCAGTGGGGACCATGATGGTGGAGATCTGCTTCTTGACCCGGGTTCCGCCCTGCCCGTCCGGGACTTCGGAGGTGCCGGTGACGGCAGTGACGGTGACCAGGCGCGTGATGTCGGTGCCGGAGTTGGTGATGAACTGCTTGCTTCCGTTGATCACCCATTCTCCGTTGTCCCGGTAGGCCTTGGTCCGGGTGCCGCCGGCATCGGAGCCGGCTTCGGACTCCGTCAGGCCAAAGCCGGCGAGCGCTTCACCGGAGGCCAGCATGGGCAGCCACTGCTGCTTCTGCTCCTCGGTGCCGAACCGGTAGACGGGCATGGCGCCCAGGGAAACGCCGGCCTCCAGGGTGATGGCCACCGACTGGTCCACCCGGGCCAGCTGCTCCAGCGCCAGGGCGAGGGCAAAGTAGTCGCCGCCCATGCCGCCGTATTCCTCCGGGAACGGCAGGCCGAACAACCCCATCTCGCCCATCTGCGCCACCACCTTGTAGGGGAAGCTGTGTTCCTCGTCGTGCTGGGCGGAGACGGGGGCCACCACGGTGTCCGCGAAGTCACGGACCATGTCCACCAGGTCCTGGTAATCCTCACTCAGTTCAAAATCAGGCATGTCCTGCTCCTTCGAGCGGTTCGGCGGTCCCGGCGGCGGAAGCTGCGGCCGGGGATGCTACGGGTTCTTCGGGCGCTGCGGGTTCTTCAGGTTCAGCAGGTTCAGGATCGGGCGTTACCACGGCCAGCACCTGGTCGGCCTTGACCAGGTCACCGGGGCGCAGGTTGAGGGAGACGACGCCGCCTGCCGGAGCAACAAGCTGGTGCTCCATCTTCATCGCTTCCACGCTGAGCAGCGGCTGGCCGGCGGTGACCCTGTCGCCGTCGGCCACTGCCACGGCCACCACGGTGCCGGGCATCGGCGAGCGCAGCACCGGATCGGCAGCGCCTTCGGCCCTGCCGGCCGACGCCCGGTCCGCGGCCAGCAGTTCAGTCCGGGTCCTGCGCCGCAGGGGTGCGGCGTAACCGGCATCGGCGGTCCACAGGGTCGGCGTTGCACCGTCCTCGCCGGGAAGAGAGGCCAGCATCAGCGGATATATGACGCCGTTCAGCGTCACCAGGGCATGGTGCCCGTCCCGGCGCAGCGAGGCGCTGCGCTCGGGTCCGCCGTTGACGGTGACCGCAGCGTCGGAGGCATTGCCGCGGAGGATGACGACGTCGTCGGGCAGCTCGGGATCCGCCGCGGCGAACACGAGGGTCAGCGGTGCCCGCACCCCCAGCCGCCAGCCGTCGGCCCGGCCCCAGGGAGACGGTCCCGCCGCGAGATCCTCCGCCGTCGCCAGTGCTGCGGCAGCCAGTTCAGCCTCGCCGGGCCGGCGGAAATCCAGGTCCGGAAGCTTGCGCTCGATCATGGTGGTATCCAGGCGCCCTGCCCGCACGTCCGGGTCATTAATCAGCAGGCGCAGGTATTCAATGTTGGTGCCGATGCCCAGGATGACCGTCTGTGCCAGAGCCGCGTCCAGCCGGCGCAGTGCGGTGTCCCGGTCCGGCCCCCAGGCGATGATCTTCGCCAGCATCGGATCGTAGCTGGAAGACACCCTCAGGCCGGGCAGCAGGGAGGAATCCACCCGGATGCCCTCCCCCGCCGGCTCCTGCAGGACATGCACCCGCCCGGAAGTGGGCAGGAAGTCACGGGCGGGATTTTCGGCGTAGACCCGTGCCTCCACGGCGTGCCCGTCCAGGCGGACGTCACCCTGGTCCAGGTCCAGCTTTTCTCCGGCGGCAATGCGCACCTGCCATTCCACCAGATCCAGTCCGGTCACCATTTCAGTCACCGGATGCTCCACCTGGAGCCGGGTGTTCATCTCCATGAAGAAGAACTCACCCGGCGCGGCATCAGAGACCAGGAACTCCACCGTGCCGGCACCGGTGTAATCCACCGACCGGGCGGCGTCGCACGCGGCCTCTCCGATGCGGGCACGCGTGGCCTCATCCAGCAGGACGGAGGGCGCTTCCTCAATGACTTTCTGGTGCCGGCGCTGCAGCGAGCACTCCCGCTCCCCCAAGTGAATGACGTTGCCGTGCGTGTCCGCCAGGATCTGGACCTCGATGTGCCGGGGCACCGCGACCAGCCGTTCCAGAAAGAGGGTGTCATCGCCGAAGGCCGAAGCCGCCACCCGGCGTGCGGTGGGCAGCACGGCAGGGAGCTGATCCGCCTGCTCCACCACATGCATGCCCTTGCCGCCCCCGCCGGCGGAGGGCTTGATCAGCAGCGGGAACCCCACCCCGGCCGCTGCGGCGATGAGCTGCTCATCGGTCAGGCCGGGCTCGGCGATGCCGGGAACCACGGGAACCCCGTGGGAGGAGACATGGTTCTTGGACCGGATCTTGTCCCCCATCAGTTCCAGGGCCTTTACCCCGGGGCCGATGAACACGATTCCCGCCTCCTCCAGCGCGCGGGCGAAATCCAGGGACTCGCTGAGGAAGCCGTAGCCGGGATGGACCGCCTGCGCGCCGGCGGCACGGCAGGCGGCCAGGACGGCCTCCACGTTGAGGTAGCTCTCGCGCGGCGCGGCCGGACCCAGCCGCACCGCAACGTCCGCTTCACGCACATGGCGGGCGCCGGCGTCGTCGTCGCTGTAAACGGCAGCGGAACGAATGCCCATCCGCCGCAGCGTGGCGATGATGCGGCACGCAATTTCGCCGCGGTTGGCTACCAGGACGGTGTCAAAGCGCTGTTCAGTCATTAGTGGCTCACATCCGGAAGAGGCCGAAGGAGGTCTCCGGCAGCGGGGCGTTGGCGCAGACGTCCAGGGCCAGGCCCAGGACGGTGCGGGTGTCCGCCGGGTCGATGACGCCGTCATCCCACAGCCGGGCCGTGGAGTAGTACGGGCTGCCCTGGGTTTCGTAGGTGTCGCGGATGGGTGCCTTGAATGCTTCTTCGGCGTCCGCGGCCCATTCCTCGCCGCGGGCTTCAAGCTGGTCGCGCTTGACGGTGGCCAGGACCGAGGAGGCCTGTGCTCCCCCCATGACCGAGATGCGGGCGGCGGGCCACATCCACAGAAAGCGCGGTGAGTAGGCGCGGCCGCACATCGAGTAGTTGCCGGCACCGAAGGAGCCGCCCACAATCACGGTGAGCTTGGGAACCCGGGCGGTGGCGACGGCGGTGACCATTTTGGCGCCGTTCTTGGCAATGCCGCCGGCCTCGTAGTCCCGGCCCACCATGAAGCCGGAGATGTTCTGCAGGAAGATCAGCGGGATGCCGCGCTGGTCGCACAGCTCTATGAAGTGCGCGCCCTTGAGGGCGGATTCGGAGAACAGGACCCCGTTGTTGGCCACGATGCCCACGCGGTGTCCGTGCAGCCGGGCAAAACCGGTGACAAGGGTGGCGCCGTATTCCTTCTTGAACTCGGAGAACTCGCTGCCGTCCACCAGGCGGGCGATCAGTTCCCGCACGTCATAGGGGGTCTGCAGGTCCGCGGGCACCGCCCCGTAGATCTCCTCTTCGGAGTACGACGGCGGCCGGGTCGGCAGGATTTCCCAGGCCGGGGTTTGTTCGGGCAGGGTTTCCACGATGGTGCGCACGATTTCCAGTGCGTGGGCGTCATTGTCGGCCAGATGATCGGTCACGCCGCTGATACGCGAGTGCAGGTCTCCGCCGCCAAGTTCTTCAGCGGTGACGATTTCGCCGATGGCTGCCTTCACCAGGGGCGGCCCGCCGAGGAAGATGGTGCCCTGGTTGCGCACGATCACGGTTTCATCGCTCATGGCCGGGACGTAGGCCCCGCCGGCGGTGCAGGAACCCAGCACCGCGGAAATCTGCGGGATCTTCCGGGCGGACATCTGTGCCTGATTGAAAAAGATCCGGCCAAAATGCTCCCGGTCCGGGAAAACGTCGTCCTGCTTGGGCAGGAACGCACCGCCGGAATCCACCAGGTAGATGCACGGCAAGCGGTTCTCCAGCGCAATCTCCTGGGCCCGCAGGTGCTTCTTGACCGTCATCGGATAGTACGTGCCGCCTTTGACGGTGGCGTCATTGGACAGCACCATCACGTGGCGGCCCTGCACGAGGCCGATCCCTGCGATCAGGCCTGCCCCCGGGCACTCGTCGTCGTACATGCCGTTGGCTGCCAGCGGCGAAATCTCCAGGAACGGGCTTCCTTCATCCAGCAGCCGGTCCACGCGTTCACGCGGCAGCAGCTTCCCGCGTGCGGCATGGCGTTCCCTGGAGCGAACCGGTCCGCCCAGAGCAGCCTGCGCCAGCCGTTTGCGAAGGTCCTCGGCAAGTTCCGCCTGGGCAACGGCGTTTGTCGAGTAGTCGGGTGAGGCGGGATCCAGCCGGGTTGCAAGGGTCTCCATTGACGTCTCTCTGCTTGGTGCGGGCAGCTGTTCGGCACATGTGCCGGAAGCTCCATCGCCAGTTAATGACGGCTAACTCAAATCAGGTTATTGGTTATTAACTCAGCTGTCCACCACAATGGAAGCTGTTTGTGAATCGAATCTGCCGGAAAGGTTGGCATGAACGCAGCCAAAGAAGGAACAACCCCAGCAGCTCCTTCGAAACACGGAAAACCTGTGTCCGCCGCCCGAACCACCGGACGCAGCCTCGCCAAGGCATCCCGCAGGGCAGCCATGCTTGAGGCCGCTGCCTCGCTTTTCGCTGAACGCGGCTACAACGGAGTTTCCATTGAAGAACTCGGTGCAGCCGCCGGTGTCAGCGGCCCGGCCGTGTACCGGCATTTCAGCGGCAAACCCGCTGTTCTGTCCGCCTTGCTCGTGGGAGTGAGCGAGGACCTCCTGGAGGGCGGGAAAGCTGTCATGGCCGAGTCCGCCACCGCTGAAGCGGCATTGCGGGGACTGGTGGAATTCCAGGTGGACTTCGCCCTGCGACAGGCCAACGTGATCCGGGTCCAGGACCGGGACCTCAACAGCCTGCCCGCCGAGGATGAACGCACGGTGCGGTCCCTCCAGCGCCAGTACGTGGAGGTGTGGGTTGACGCACTGTCCGCCCTGCACCCCGACTGCGGCCTTCCGCTGCTGCGGCACCGGGCCCAGGCGGTCTTCGGACTGATCAACTCCACCTCGCATACCCTGCACGACAAGATGAAGCCCCGGGAGACGCTGCGGCTTCGTTCACTCCTCGAAACAATGGCTTGGGCCGCCCTGAATGCCTAGTAGTCTGATTCAAACCCCTCGAGCAGAAAGACCTGCTGTGATTGAGCTTCGTGCCGTAGTTCCCGCCGACCTGGATGAATTCTTCTCCCATCAGCTGGACCCAAGTGCAAACCATATGGCAGCGTTCGCCGCCAAGAATCCGTCGGACCGCGGTGTGTTTGACCACCACTGGCAGACCATCCTGAACGATCCCAGCGTGACAGTCCGCACCATCGTGGCCGACGGTGACGTGGTTGGCGGCATCATGGCCTACCGCGACGGCGGCGTCCCGGAGATCAGCTATTGGATTGACACCGACCGTTGGGGCCAGGGCATCACCACCAAGGCTGTTGGGCAGTTCCTCGAGGAATTCTCGGAGCGGCCCATCCGGGCCCGGGCTGTTGCGGACAACGCCGGCTCCATCGCCATCCTGGAAAAGTACGGCTTCACCGTGGTGGGCGAGGCCCAGGGTTTCTCCAATGCCCGCGGCGCCGTGGTGCGCGAACTCGAGCTCGAACTGCGCTAGCCGCACCGGCAACAACCAAACAGAAACCCGCAGCCCCTGCCAGGGGCTGCGGGTTTCTGCTGTCCTGCGGAGCTACATCAGCGCAAGCGCCATCGCCGGTTCCTCCAGCACCGCTCCCACATCACTCAGGAAGCGGGCACCCTGTTCTCCGTCCACCAGCCGGTGGTCAAAGGACAGGCTGAGGGTCATGACCTGGCGCACTGCGAGCGCGCCGTCATGCACCCAGGGCTGCTGGCGGACGGCGCCGAGCGCCAAAATGCCAGCCTCCCCGGGATTGAGGATGGGCGTACCGGCATCAATGCCGAAAACCCCCACATTGGAAATCGAGAACGTTCCGCCGGAAAGGTCCGCCGGCGTCGTTTTGCCGGCCCTCGCGGTCTGCGCCAGCGTTCCCAGTGCAGCGGCCAGCTCACGCAGCCCCAGTGCCTGGGCATCCTTGACGTTGGGAACCATCAGTCCGCGCGGCGTGGCCGCCGCGATCCCGAGGTTCACGTACCGGTACTGCACGATGTCGCGGGCAGCCTCATCCCACCGCGAATTCAGCGACGGATGCCGCTGAAGCGCCAGGCACACGGCTTTTGCCGCCAGTGTCAACGGGGTCAGCTTGACGCCCTCAAACGTCTCCTGCCCGCGAAGCCGTGCCAGCAGCTCCATCGACTCGGTGACATCAACGGTCAGGAAGACGGTCACATGCGGAGCGGTGAAGGCACTGGCAACCATGGCCGCAGCAGTGTGTTTGCGCATCCCGGCAATGGGAACCCGTTCCTCGCGTACGCCGGACGTTCCGGCCCCGGGCGCCGGACCCGGGTCAGCCGACGACGGCGGCAGCAGCCGGGCGCCAACGTTCGGCTGGGTCGCATCCCCCAGCACATCGGCTACATCGGCTGCGTCTTCTACCGCCGCACGGGTGACGTCGGAGCGGACGATCAGACCGTGGGGACCCGTTCCGCTGATGTCGGCCAGGTCAATCCCCAGGTCCCGGGCGAGTTTGCGCACCGGAGGGGTGGACCTCGGACGTTCAGCTGTCGGTGACACTGAAGACTCTGCCGCGACGTCCGGCTCCGCTGCGCCGGCGTTCGGCGAAGCGGGCGCTGGCGCAGGTGCTGAAGCAGCAGCCGCAGGAGCCTGCGCCTGGCCGTCAGTCAGCCAGCGCCGGCGGGCCGGCCTGCCGGTCCTTTCGGGCACGGCGCCGTAACCCACGAGGTTGGGCGTACGCTTTTGCGGTTCCTCCGGGGAGAACGTCGCAGGAGCAGTGCCCTCGGCTGTTGCGCCTGACGCACCGGCCCTGCTGCCTGCATCGCCTCCGTTGCCCGTATCGGTTCCCGCTACCTCGAAGGACACAATGGGTGCGCCCACCTCCACCACGGTGCCGGCCTGTTCATGCAGCTGGGCAACCCTTCCGGCATAGGGTGAGGGCAGTTCCACCACGGCTTTGGCGGTTTCGACGTCGGCAATGACCTGATTCAGGGTGACGATGTCGCCCACGGCCACGTGCCAGCTGACGATTTCAGACTCGGTGAGGCCTTCGCCCAAATCCGGCAGCAAAAATTCCTTGATCACAGACCGGCCCCTTCCAGTGCGGGAGCGGCGGCAGCACCGAACGGACTCTGCGAGTTGGGCCGGCGCATGGCGCGGTCCACGCCGTCCAGAATCCGGTCCAGGTCCGGCAGATGGTGGTGCTCCAGCTTGGAGGACGGGTACGGAACATCGAAGCCGGTGACCCGCACGGGAGCGTGTTCAAGATAGTCGAAGCACCGCTCGGTGATGCTGGCGGAGATCTCCGCACCCACGCCGCCGGACTGGCCGGCCTCATGGGTGATGACAAGGCGCCCGGTTTTGCGGACGGATGCCTCCACCGTGGCGAAGTCCACCGGCGACAGCGACCTCAGGTCGATGACCTCCACGGAAACGCCCTCGTCCGAGGCTGCCACCGCCGCGTCGACAGCGGTCATGACCAGCGGACCGTAGGTCACCAGGGTGACGTCGGTGCCCTGGGCAACAACGCGTGCCGATCCCAGCGGCATTGCGCCGTCGAGCGTCTCATTGACTTCGCCCTTGACGTGGTACCGGCGCTTGGGTTCGAAGTACAGCACCGGATCATTCGAGGCGATGGCCTGCTGGATCATGGTGTAGGCGTCCTGGGGGTTGGACACGCTGACAACGCGCAGGCCCGAGGTGTGGGTGAAATAGGCTTCCGGGGATTCCGAGTGGTGCTCGGGCGAACCGATGCCGCCGCCAAACGGCACCCGGATGGTCAGCGGCATGTTGACCGTTCCGCGGCTGCGGTAGTGCATCTTGGCCACCTGGCAGACAATCTGGTCGAAGGCCGGATAGATGAACCCGTCAAACTGGATTTCCACCACTGGGCGGTAGCCGCGGAATGCCAGTCCGACGGCGGTTCCCATGATCCCGGATTCCGCCAGCGGTGTGTCGATCACCCGCTGTCCGCCGAAATCCTTCTTGAGTCCGTCGGTGATGCGGAAGACTCCGCCCAGGGTGCCAATGTCTTCACCCATCAGGACCACCTTGGGATCGGCCTCCATGGCGGCGCGCAGGCCGGCATTGATGGCCCGGCCAAATGTCATGGTGCTCATGCTGATTCTCCGTTCGCTCCGGCGTGCCCGGCCGGGGTGCCGCCGTCCCCCTCCGCGCCGTACAGGGCGAGGTAGCGTTCGTAGTCCGCCCGCTGGGTTTCCAGCCAGGAGTTGGGCTCGGCGTAAACGTGGGCAAAGATGTCCAGCGCCGGAGGCGCGGGCATGTTGATGCAGGAGCTGCGCAGTTCGGCGGCGACGGCATCAGCCGTGGCGGCCACAGAGGCCGCGAAATCGTCGGTGAAGTGACCTTCGGCCCGCAGCAGCGCCTCGATCCGGCTGATGGGATCTTTGGCACGCCATTCCTCCAGCTCGGCGGCGTCACGGTACCGGGTGGGGTCGTCGGCGGTGGTGTGCGGACCCATCCGGTAAGTCACGGCTTCGATGAAGCTGGGGCCGCCGCCGGTGCGTGCCCGGTCCAGGGCTTCACGGGTCACCGCCATAACGGCAAGGACATCGTTGCCGTCCACCCGGACGGAGGGAATCCCGAAGCCCGGAGCACGATTGGCGATCGGAACCTGTGCCTGCAGCCCCACCGGCTCGGAGATGGCCCACTGGTTGTTGGAGCAGAAGAAGACGACGGGCGTGTGGAAACTGGCCGCGAAGACCATAGCCTCGTTCACGTCTCCCTGGCTGGTGGCGCCGTCACCGAAGTAGGTGATGACGGCGTCGTCCGTTCCGTCCGCAACCACGCCCATGCCGTAACCGGCGGCATGCAGTGCCTGCGCACCGATGATTACCTGGGTGGGAGCCATGTTGACGCTGAAGGGATCCCAGCCGGCGGCGGCATTGCCGCGCCAGACACGCATGAGCGATTCCGGGTCCACGCCGCGGCACCAGGCAACGCCGTTTTCACGGTAGCTGCCAAACACGAAGTCGCTGGGGCGAAGGGTGCGTGCGGAGCCAATCTGGGCGGCTTCCTGGCCGAGCAGCGGCGGCCAGAGGCCCAGCTGGCCCTGGCGCTGGAGCGCTGTGGCCTCCGTGTCGATCCGGCGGATGACGACCATGTCCTCATAGAGGCTGCGCAGCTGATCGGCGTCGACATCGGAAACCCAGTGGTCGTACGGGGAGGGTGTCCGGGAGCCGTCGGGGCGAACCAGTTGGACGTAGGGGCCGGCCGCGGTGGCGCCGGCATCATGTGGGGGTCGAACAGGAGTATGCAGAGACACGTCGGTACGCATCCTTCCGTGTTGGGCCCCAGGGGTGGCGGGACCGAACCGATGCCCGGGCGACGTTGCCCGGATAGGTGTGACACTACTCACACTCATCAGGTGGCACAACCATCAGCGCTATTGCTGAGCACTATGCCCTACGAGTCGCTGGCGGGCCGTGCTAATCTTTCGCACTATGCGCCTGCTGGACAGTACCGACACCCGACTGCTTCTGGCGATGGCAAAGGATCCCCGGCGCACTGTCGTTGCGCTGGCCACCGCCCTCGGCATCTCCCGCAACACCGTCCAGGCGCGGCTGACGCAGCTGGAAAAGAAGTCGGTGTTCCTGTCCTTTGAGCGCCGGATCAGCCCGGCTGCCCTGGGCTATCCGCTGATGGCCTTTGTTCACGTGCATGTGCAGCAGCAGCGCCTCGCCGAGATTACGGCGCAGCTGGCCGGCATCCCCGAGGTGGTGGAAGCGCACGGATTGACGGGCGATGCAGACATCCTGCTGCGGGTGGTGGCCGAAGATGCCGAGGACCTGTTCCGGGTGAACAAAGCGATCCTGGCCGTCCCCGGCGTCGAGCGCTGCGACACGAACCTCGCCATGGGCGAACTCATTCCCTTCCGGGTGTCGCCGCTTCTGGAGCGCGGCGAGGCCGGAGCCTGAACCCAAAACACCCGGGTTCCGTACCGAAGTACGGAACCCGGGTGCCCCCCCAACGTTTTGAGGCCGGACCGGGTTAGTGGTCCACTGCCTTTTCCGCGCCGACGCCGGTCAGCGAGCGGACTTCCATTTCCGCCTGCTTCTGCGGCGACTCGTCGTCCTTGCCCAGGACAGTTCCGAGCCAGCCAAGGAAGAAGGCCAGCGGGATGGAAACCAGTCCCGGGTTGTTCAACGGGAAGATGGAGATGTCGATCCCCGAAACCATGGATGTCTCGGCACCGGAGAAGACCGGCGACAGAATGATCAGCACAATGGCCGAGATCAGCCCGCCGTACATGCTCCAGATGGCGCCCTGGGTGTTGAAGCGGCGCCAGTAGAGCGAGTACAGGATGGTGGGCAGGTTGGCGCTGGCCGCCACGGCGAAGGCCAGGGCCACCAGGAAGGCAACGTTCTGCCCCTGGGCGCCGATGCCGCCGAGGATGGAGACCACGCCGATCACCAGCACCGTGCGGCGGGCAACCTTAACCTCGCCGTCCGCGTCCACTTTGCCCTTGCGGATGACGTTGGCGTAAATGTCATGGGCAAAGGATGCCGCCGCCGTGATGGTGAGCCCGGCCACCACAGCCAGGATGGTCGCGAAGGCCACTGCGGAGATCAGTCCCAGCAGCACCGGGCCGCCGAGGGCGAACGCCAGCAGCGGGGCCGCAGAGTTCACGCCGCCGGGAGCGGAGGTGATGGTCTCGGCCGGGATCAGCGCAGCGGCACCGTAGCCCAGGATCAGGGTGAACAGGTAGAAGATGCCGATCAGCCAGATGGCCCACACCACGGAGCGGCGGGCTTCCTTGGCCGTGGGCACTGTGTAGAAACGCATCAGCACGTGCGGCAGGGCGGCAGTTCCCAGCACCAGGGCCATGCCCAGGGACACGAAGTCCAGGCGGGTGGTGCCGGTCTTGCCGTACTGCAGGCCCGGGTTCAGGAGCTCCGGGTTGCCGGACATTTCCACTGCGGAACCGAGCAGTTCGGACAGGTTGAAACCATTGATCGCCAGGACCCAGATGGTCATGATGCCGGCGCCGGCAATGAGCAGGCAGGCCTTGATGATCTGCACCCAGGTGGTGCCCTTCATGCCGCCGATCAGTACGTAGATGATCATCAGGGCGCCAACCACGGTGATGACCAGGGACTGGCCGATCTTCGAGTCGATGCCCATCAGCAGGGAGACCAGCCCGCCGGCGCCGGCCATCTGGGCCAGCAGGTAGAAGAAACAGACGGCGAGCGTGGTGATGGCCGCAGCAATCCGGACCGGGCGCTGCTTCAGGCGGAAGGACAGCACGTCGGCCATGGTGAACTTGCCGGTGTTGCGGAGCATTTCGGCCACCAGGAGCAGTGCCACCAGCCAGGCCACCAGGAAACCGATGGAGTAGAGGAAGCCGTCATAGCCGTTGATGGCGATGGCTCCCACGATGCCCAGGAAGGACGCCGCCGACAGGTAGTCGCCGGCAATGGCAGTGCCGTTCTGCGGTCCGGTGAAGGACCGGCCTGCAGCATAGTAATCGGCCGCAGTTTTGTTGTTGCGGCTGGCCCGCAGCACGACAATGAGCGTCACTGCCACAAACAGGCCGAAGATCAGCATATTCAGCCAGCCGGTTTCCCGGACGGCCTCGGCGGACACCTCGGCCGCCATGATGTTCACCGTGCTCATTTGGTCTCCTCCGGACGGCGGACGCCCTTGGCCTCAAGTTTTTCGCGCAGGTCCGCAGCAATGGGGTCCATCCGGCGGTTGGCGTAGCTGACGTACCACATGGTGATGCCGAAGGTTGTGACGAACTGCAGCAGGCCCAGGATCAGCCCGATGTTGATGTTGCCCCAGACCTGGGTGGACATGAAGTCGTGGGCGTAATCCGCCAGCAGCACGTACGCGAAGTACCAGAGCAGGAAGACCACGGCCATCGGGAAAATGAAACTGCGCTGCCGCTTGCGCAGCTCCTGCAGCTCCGGAGATTTTTGAACCTCCGTGAAATCGACCGGCGCCGCATGGGCACCGGATCCGGCGGGTTGCTGTTTTGCCATCGCTCCTCCTTGAGTTGGGCACGTCCCGGCAACCGTCCCTTGGGACAACCGGCTCCGGACAGCACGCACGTACAAATTGTGATCAGCATCACCCTGCTACGAATGGCGCCGGTGCACCAGATTCTCCGGCGTTGCCTCGCTGAACGGTCATTCCCCTGCGGTAAGCGGTCCGGCCTGCCGCGGCGAGCGGTGCTGCCGGCGCCGGCGGCTAGGCTAAAGGGCATGTTCAGCCCCGCCGTCGATATCGCCGTGATCTGCGCCTTCGCAGTGCTCACGGTGGCGGCCATCGCTGCGCTGGGCTACCGCCTCAGCCGCTCGCAGCGGGACCTCGGCTCTGATACTGAACGGGCCGCCTATGCCGCGCTCCACACCGCCACCCTTGCCTCGCGCCATCTGCGTACCGGACTCACGGCCTCCGGCGCCGGCAAGGCCGCCCGGCACCTGCGCGCACTGCTGGGCTGCGACACGCTGATCCTTGCCGACGCGACTGCCGTCCTGGCTTGGGAGGGAACATTGCCGGACGGCCCTGCCCCACGCGCCCGGCTGCTGGCAGCCTCCGCCGCGGTGCTGGAGAGCGGCCGCACCCGGGTCTTCCGCGGCGCATCACTGCGCACGCTGGGGTTCGACGACGACACCGGACAGCTGCTGCTGTGCCCGCTGCAGGTAAACCGGCAGACCGTGGGCACGCTGGCCGTTTTTGCGCCCGCTGTAAGCGCCGGACTGGTCCGGGCCGCCAACGACGTGGCCGGCTGGGTGGCTGCCCAGATGGAGCTGGCAGAGCTGGACACCTCACGCACCCTGCTGATGGAGGCGGAGGTGCGCGCGCTGCGGGCGCAAATCAGCCCGCACTTTATCTACAACTCGCTCAACGCGATTGCCTCCTACATCACCACGGATCCGGTGCGGGCGCGGGAGCTGGTGGTGGAGTTCGCGGATTTCACCCGCTATACGTTCCGGCGCAGCGGAAACTTCACCACTGTCGCCGAAGAGCTGCAGGCGATCGACCGCTATCTGCTCCTGGAGCGTGCCCGTTTCGGTGAACGCCTGAAGATCAGCCTGCAGATCGGCCAGGAGGTCCTCGGCACCGTCATCCCCTTCCTGTCCCTGCAGCCGCTGGTCGAGAATTCGGTGCGCCACGGGCTGGAAGCCGCCGACGGCGAGGGACACATCACGATCACGGCCACGGATGCAGGCGCCATGGCGGTCATTACCGTCGAAGACAACGGCGTAGGCATGGACCCCGATTATCTGCGGTCCGTCCTCGCCGGGCATGCTGAGGGCGACCACGTTGGCCTGCGCAACGTCGACGTCAGACTGCGCCAGGTATACGGCGAGGATCACGGGCTAGTCATCGACACCGCCCCGGGCGCCGGCACCCTGATTACCATGCGCATCCCCAAGTCGCAGCCGGGCCACCGCACCCGAGTCTTGTAACCTGATTCACATGTCAGCTCTTGGTAAACCCGGTTCCCGGCAGATTTCCGTGGTTGTGGCCGATGATGAACTGCCTGCCGTCAACGAGCTGGCGTTCCTCCTGGGCAAGGATTCCCGGGTTGGCGAAATCCACCGGGCCTCCAGCGGCGCCCAGGCGCTGAAACTCGTGGAAAGCCATGCCGTGGACGCGGTGTTCCTGGACATTCACATGCCGGCGTTGTCCGGGCTGGATATTGCGCGCGTGCTGGGGGCCATGGAACGTCCGCCGGCACTGGTGTTTGTCACGGCGGATGAGGAACAGGCGCTGGCCGCCTTCGACCTCGCCGCTGTGGACTATCTGCTCAAGCCGGTCCGTCCGGTGCGCCTGGCTGAATCAGTGCGCCGAATCTGTGACCTGGTGGCGGAAGCGGCAGCCGGGGACAGCGACGTCGTCACGGTGGTTCAGGGCGGCACCACCCGCATCATCCGCCGGGAAGACATCCTGTATGTGCAGGCGCAGGGCGATTACGCCCGGCTCCACACGGACACTGCGTCCTATCTGATCCGGGTTCCCCTCACCGAGCTTGAAGAACAGTGGGCGGAGGCGGGTTTTGTCCGCATCCACCGCTCCTATCTGGTGTCCCGTGCGCACATCCGGCAGGTGCGGGTAGCCGGCGGCCGCGCCGGCATCACTGTGGGATCCGCCGAACTGCCGGTCAGCAGGCGCCACCTGCCGGGAGTACGCAGCACGCTCTCAGCCAGCCGGGTGCGTGCCCGCTCATGAACGGTGAACCCGGTGCGGACACCTCCGCTTCCTCCACCAACGCTTCCCCTGCGGCCGGCGGACAACCGCAGCGCGTGCGGGTGAGGGCTGCGCGGTCCGCTCCGGCTTCCGCTGCGGCCTACACCGTCTCGCGGGAACTGGACGAGCAGACCGAAGTGGGTGAGCTGTTTATCGGTTCACTGATCCGTTCCCAGCTGCGGCTCGCGCTGGTGGTGGGCGGGGGTTTCATGGTGATCCTGCTGGGCGTGCCGGTGCTGCTGGCGTTCCTCCCGGTAGTTTCCGGCCTGAGTCTCTTCACTGTCCCGCTGCCCTGGTTCCTGCTCGGGGTGGGCGTATACCCGCTGGTGATCATCTGCGGCGCACTGTATGTCCGCAGTGCGGCCCGGAACGAGCAGCGGTTCCTGGATTTGGTTGATGACGCCTGATGCCGGTGCTTTCTAATCCAGGACGGGCGGCATGAGCCCGGCGGCAGGCTATGCGGCCCTGGCAGCGGTCACCGCCGCCACGCTGCTGATCGGTGTCTACGGGCTGCGCATTTCCCGCACCACCGGGGACTTCTATGTTGCCTCCCGCACCGTGCGTCCGTGGTGGAATGCCTCAGCCATCGGCGGCGAGTATCTGTCGGCCGCGAGCTTCCTGGGTGTGGCAGGGCTGATCCTGGTCTCCGGCGTGGATGCCCTCTGGTTCCCCATCGGCTACACGGCCGGCTACCTGATGCTGCTGCTGTTCGTAGCCGCACCGCTGCGCCGGTCAGGGGCGTACACCATCGCCGACTTTGCCCAGGCCCGGCTCGAATCGCTGCCCGCCCGCCGCATCACCACTCTCCTGGTGATCGCCGTCGGCTGGCTGTACATTGTGCCGCAGCTGCACGGAGCGGCCCTGACCATCCGGATCACCACCGGGCTGCCGGGATGGGTGGGATCCGTGGCCGTGGTAGTGGTGGTCTGCCTGAGCGTGATGACCGGCGGAATGCGCTCCATCACCTTTGTCCAGGCCTTCCAATACTGGCTCAAGCTGGTGGCCATCGCGGTGCCCGTTCTCTTTGTCCTCTTTCGGCTTTCCCGCGAAGGTTTGCCCTGGACCGACGGCGGTGCGGCCTTTGCCGCTGCGCTGGACCCACAGACGCATGCGTCCCTCTACCGCAACATATCGCTGAGCATCGCACTGCTCTGCGGCACCCTGGGCCTGCCGCACGTCCTGGTGCGTTTTTACACGAATCCCGACGGAAGCTCGGCCCGGCGGACCACTCTGATCGTGCTGGGCCTGCTCTCGCTGTTCTACGTGTTTCCCATCATCTATGGGGTGCTCGGCCGCATCTACACTCCGGATCTGGCCGCCGGCGGTTCAGATTCCACAGTGCTGCTGCTGCCGGGCCGGGTGTTCGACGGCGCCCTGGGAGACCTGCTGTCGGCACTGGTTGCGGCGGGGGCCTTTGCGGCCTTCCTGTCCACCACAAGCGGGCTCGTAGTGTCACTGGCCGGAGTGCTCAGCCAGGATCTCTTCCGCGGCAGTGTCGGCGGGTTCCGGCTCTCAGCTGTTCTGGCCGCCGTCGTACCCCTGGGGCTGGCGCTGCTGACCAGCTCGCAGGCACTGGCGGGCAGCGTGGGCATGGTGTTCGCTTTCACCGCATCAACCCTGTGTCCCCTGCTGGTGCTGGGCATCTGGTGGCGGGGGCTCACAGCCCCCGGAGCCGTGGCGGGCATGGTCACCGGAGCTGTGCTGTGCGGAGGCGCCATGGTGGCCGGCGGCGTGCTGGCCACTGCTGGCGGGCCGGTGCCCGTGTGGCTGGAGCAACCGGCGGCCTGGACCGTGCCCGCTGCGTTTCTGATGACCGTGGTGGCCTCCAGGCTGCGGCCGGACCTCGCACCTGCGGGTGCCGCGAAGATCCTGGCACGGCTGCACACGCCGGAACGGCCGCATGCCCCTAAGCGCCGGGGCTGAGGACGGAACTGCGGCGGCGGACCAGCCGTTCCGCCGCCCTTCAGGCGAAGCTAGTCGATCGACGCCATCAGTTCCACAACGCGGTCAAGGAACACGTCAACCTGCGTTTCTTCATACCCTTCGGGGCCTTTGGCCTCGCGGAAGACGGCACGCCGCACCACGTCGACGCTCAAGGGCTTGTCATTTTCAAAGTATCCGAGCAGTTCGTTGCAGAGCGCATCGACGTCCTGCACGTTGTAGCTGGGCACCTTGCGCCGGCTGGGGCGGCGGAACCGTTCCCCGGGCTTCCGGTGAAGCCGGCCCCGCAGGACGGCCGAGGTGCGGCCAATCTGCATCAGCCAGGCTTCTTCGCCCTTGTCCTGAATCAACTCATCTCTTTCACGCTGTGCAAAGACGTCTTCGAGCCGGTCCAGCGCGGCGTCCACGGCCTGCGGTTCGTATCCGGCCTTGGCCGGATCAAACGCCATGGACCGGACGTTACGGCTGGTGATGGCCGTTGCGGCTGGATTTTCGCCGTTGTAGTAGCTGCGGGCCTTCGCCAGAAACTCGTCAACCTGGCGTGTGTTGTACCCGTATTCCCGACGCCCCACACGCTCGAAAGGGGCGCTGGCCTGCCGCGCTTCGTCCATGTCTTACTGTTCCTCTGTGGTCATGCCGCTTGCCGAGACTGATGGAAAACCTGTCACTATCCTACGTTGCCGCACCTCAGGGACCTGTTCGGCCCGCCACCGGTGCCTGATGGCTGCGGATCAATCCGCTGCCGCTAAGCCCCAGGCACCAGCAGCACCGAAAGCATGAAGACCACGGGTGAGGCAAAGACCACGGAGTCCAGCCTGTCCATGATGCCTCCGTGCCCGGGCAGCAGGTTGGACATGTCCTTGACGCCGAGTTCGCGTTTGATCATGGACTCGGAAAAGTCTCCCGCCGTTGCCGCGGCAACCGTGGCAACAGCGAGGACAAGGCCAAACCACCACGGCTGGTCCAGGAAATAGAGCGCAGCAATAATGCCCACTACGGTGGCGCCGGCGGCCGAGCCCGCAAATCCCTCCCAGGACTTTTTCGGACTGATCTTGGGAGCCATCGGGTGCTTTCCGAAGATTGCCCCCACGAGGTATCCGAAGGTGTCGTTGGAAACCACCAGCAGCAGCAGCACGGCAACACGGACCTGGCCGCCGGGCTCCCCCAGCAAAAGCATGGCGAAGCTCAGCATGAAGGGCACCCAGAGCAGCACGAAAATGCCGGCGAGGATGCTGCGCACGGCGTCGTCCGCGGTGTCGATGGTGCGCCAGAGCAGGAGCGCGACGACGGACGCCACAAGGGCAAAAGCCAGGGCCTCGCTGCCGCCGAAGTAGGCAGCAAAGGGCAATGCCACGGTTCCGACCAGGACCGGAACCATGGGCACCTTGATGCTCCGGACTTCCAGCGCCCGGCTCACCTCCCAGACGCCCACGGCCGCAAAGACCGTGGCGATGGCTACGATCGCGAAGGGAAAGAAGAGCAGCCCGGCCAGCAGTGCCCCGAGCAGGACGACGCCGACCCCAATCGCGGCGGGCAGGTTACGCCCGGCTTTGGAAGGTTTCGCCGGGGCCTTGGGCGCTTTGCCCCGTCCGCGCTTGGATGGCTTTCCCGGTTCAGGGGAACCGGTTCCTTCGGTAGCACTCATGTCCGTGGCCTTTGCTGCCGGATCAGTCTCAAGGGACGCACCGCCAGCCTTGCTGTGAGGCTGGTCGTTGCTCATCAGACCTCGAGCAGCTCGGCTTCCTTGCGCTTGAGCAGATCGTCGATGGCCTCGGTGTGGGCCTTCGTCTGCGCATCGAGGTCCTTCTCGGCACGGGCGCCGTCATCCTCGCCAATTTCGCCGTCCTTGACCAGGCGGTCCAGGGCGTCCTTGGCCTTGCGGCGGATGTTCCGGACCGAAACCTTGGCGTCTTCGCCCTTGGTCTTCACGATCTTGACGTATTCCTTGCGGCGGTCCTGCGTCAGCTCCGGCATGATCACCCGGATGACCTTGCCGTCATTGGACGGGTTGGCGCCCACCTCGGAATCGCTCAGTGCCCGCTCAATGGCCCGGAGCGCAGTGACGTCATAGGGGGTGATCAGCAGGGTACGGGCATCAGGCGTCGCGAAGGACGCCAGCTGCTGCAGCTGGGTGGGAGATCCGTAGTAATCCACCAGAACCTTCGAGAACAATGCGGGGGTGGCACGGCCGGTGCGGATCGTCGAAAAATCCTCCTTGGCCACTTCCACCGCCTTGTCCATTTTGTCGGTGGCCTCTTTCAAGGTTTCGTCGATCATGGTGTCTCCTAACACACAAAAAATGTCCACGCTGTGGTGGCTGGGCTCTCTTATTCATCCTAAGCCAAAAGGGTCAGGGTTCCCTGCACCGAGCTTGCGAGGCGGAGGGGGCAGCATGACTACCCGTCGGGTCCCGTAGGGACCTGGAGGAAGGCGGCTTTATTATTCCGGAGGCCGTCCGCGGCCGAGGGAATATCGTTGCCGCCGTTCCAGGTCCCGAAGGGACACCGCCGGGCACAGCAGGCTAGTTCGAAACGACGGTGCCGATCTTCTCACCGCGGATGGCGCGGGTGACGTTTCCTTCGCCTTCCATGCCAAAGACCACCATGTTCAGGTCATTGTCCTTGCACATGGTCATGGCAGTCTGGTCCATGACGCGGATGTCCTGGCGCAGGGCGTCGTCGTATGTCAGCGTTTCCAGGCGGGTGGCCTCGGGATCCTTGTTGGGGTCGGCGGTGTAGACACCGTCCACCCCGCTCTTGGCCATCAGGACCTCATCGGCGTGCACCTCAAGGGCCCGCTGGGCCGCCACGGTATCGGTGGAGAAGTACGGCAGCCCCGCTCCCGCACCGAAAATCACCACGCGGCCCTTTTCCAGGTGCCGGATGGCGCGCCGCGGAATGTAGGCCTCGGCAACCTGGCCCATGGTGATGGCGCTCTGGACACGCGTTTCGACGCCGGCCTGCTCCAGGAAGTCCTGCAGAGCCAGGCAGTTCATGACGGTGCCCAGCATGCCCATGTAGTCCGCACGCGAACGGTCCATGCCGCTCTGTGAGAGTTCAGCGCCGCGGAAGAAGTTTCCCCCGCCCACAACGATGGCGACTTCCACTTCACCGACCGTGGCGGCGATCTGCTTGGCGACGGCGCGGACCGTGTCGGGGTCGACACCCAGCTTCCCTCCGCCGAAGACTTCCCCGGACAGCTTGAGCAGTACGCGTCGTCGCGTCAAATCGGTGTCTTTCAGGACGTGGGCCATGGTGCCTCCCGGGCTTAGGAAAGTTCTTAGTACAGAATTTTGAGAAAGGTTTTGGGCAAACAAAAGGGGCGGCCACCTTGGTGACTGCCCCTTTTGCTCATGATGACGTGTCCGTCAGGTCCAGTGCCTTGTGGGCTAGGCGCCTACGCGGAAACGGGCGAAACCGGACGGTGCGGTTCCGGCCTCTTCGAGGACCTTCGCAACGGTCTTCTTTGCGTCCTTCGCGAACGGCTGGTCCAGCAGAACGATTTCCTTGAAGAAACCGGTCAGGCGGCCTTCGACGATCTTGGTCAGCGCGGCTTCGGGCTTGCCCTCGGCGCGTGCCGTCTCGTCTGCGATGCGGCGTTCGTTCTCCACGGTCTCGGCGGGGACTTCGTCCCGCGTCAGGTAGGTGGGAGCGTAAGCAGCGGTGTGCACGGCGATGTCATGTGCAGCAGTCTTGGCAGCATCGCTGTCGCCGTCGACGGCGAACAGGACGCCAACCTGAGCAGGCAGATCCTTGGAGGTCTTGTGCAGGTAAGCATCAACGGACTTGCCCTCGATGCGTGCCACGCGGCGGACAACAACCTTCTCGCCCAGGATTGCGCCTTCTTCGACAACAACCTCGGACAGCGGCTTGCCGTCAACGTTGTAGGCGAGGAGGGTTTCTGCGTCGGCAGCACCGGACTCAACAGCGGCAGCCAGAACCTTGTCGGCCAGTTCGATGAACTTGGCGGACTTGGCAACGAAGTCAGTTTCGCAGTTCAGCTCGATCATGACGCCGACGGTGCCGTCGATAACCTTGGCAGCAACCAGGCCCTCTGCGGTGGAACGGCCTTCGCGCTTGGTTGCGCCCTTGAGGCCCTTGATGCGGATGAGCTCCATGGCCTTGTCGGCATCGCCGTTGGCCTCGTCCAGAGCTTTCTTTACATCCATCATGCCGGCGCCGGTGCGCTCGCGCAGTGCCTTGATGTCAGCAGCGGTGTAGTTCGCCATTTGGACTCCAGTCCTCCCGTTATAAGTTTTGGTGAGATTCCGCCAGAGCGGCTGGCCGGAAAGTTCCGGCCAGCCGCGCCAGCAGATACCCTTGGGTTCCCGCTGGCAGGCAGCCGGAACCCAAGGAACTTCTATTTACTTCTCTGTTGCGTCCGCGGCGGGAGCTTCGGCAGCGGCCTCGGCCGGAGCTTCTTCAGCAGCCGGTGCGGCCTCAGCCGGAGCGGCTTCGGCGGCGGGTGCTGCGGCGCCTTCGAGGAGCTCGCGCTCCCACTCAGCCAGCGGCTCAGCCGCAGCTTCCGTGTTGCCGGACTTGTTGTGGCGGGCGATGAGGCCCTCAGCAACAGCGTCAGCGATAACGCGGGTCAGCAGGTTGACGGAGCGAATGGCGTCATCGTTGCCCGGGATCGGGAAGTCGACGTCATCGGGATCGCAGTTGCTGTCCAGGATGGCAACAACGGGGATGTTCAGCTTCTTGGCCTCGTCAATGGCGAGGTGTTCCTTCTGGGTATCAACGATCCAGACCACGGACGGAGCCTTGGTCAGGTTGCGGATGCCGCCGAGGTTGGTCTGCAGCTTGGTGAGCTCGCGCTTCAGCAGCAGCAGTTCCTTCTTGGTGTGGCCGGAGCCGGCAACGTCGTCGAAGTCGATCTCTTCGAGTTCCTTCAGACGCTGGATGCGCTTGGCAACGGTCTGGAAGTTGGTGAGCATACCGCCGAGCCAGCGCTGGTTCACGTACGGCTGGCCAACACGGGTGGCCTGCTCGGCGATGGCTTCCTGAGCCTGCTTCTTGGTACCGACAAACAGTACGGTTCCGCCGTGGGCAACGGTGGCCTTGACGAACTCGTAGGCGCGGTCGATGTAGGACAGCGACTGCTGGAGGTCGATGATGTAGATGCCGTTGCGCTCGGTGAAGATGAAACGCTTCATCTTCGGGTTCCAGCGACGGGTCTGGTGTCCAAAGTGGACGCCGCTGTCGAGCAGCTGGCGCATTGTAACGACGGGCATGTCGTCACTCCTTCCGGCAGCGGATCGGCGTGCCGAAGCACATGTTTCCTGCTGCCAATTGACGGTTGATAGCTGTACACCCGGGCGGGTGAAGCTCCTGGTGCCCATCAGCTGAAACAGCATGCATCTCCTGCCGGCTTACCGGACCGATGGAGAGGCACCCCGGCTTTTCCATGGGAAAGGTCGGGATAATTGGGGCACGCGTAGTCAGATTCCAGTGCCGGACACGCGCTTGCGTTTCGGTGAAACACGGGCGGCACCCCCCCTGCGGGCAGGGAACATGGCACAGCAAACTGCTTCGTCAACTATACACCAGCTCGGGGGACGTTCCGCCCTCCCCAGGGTCCGGCACCGCGGCCGGAGCGGCAAGGTTTTCCACCGCCGTCCAGAAAGCCCCCGACGGGGCCCCGCCGCCGGTTCATGATGGGGCATGATCACGCGATCCCGGGGCCGCAGCTTACTGACTGCTCTTCTCATACTGCCCGTGTCCGCCTCGATGCCGATCCAAGCCCTGAGCCCTCCGACGCCGGCCGCAGAACCCCGGGCCGGCGCCTCCCGCGTCGCCACGACAGCCTACGAGCCTGCGTGGAGCTGGCCCCTCTCCCCTGCCCCCCAGGTTATCCGGGATTTTCGGGCACCGCCGCAGCGCTGGCTGGCCGGTCACCGGGGAGCTGACCTCGCGGCACTGCCCGGGGCGCAGGTGCTCAGCCCGTCAGCAGGGACCGTGGTCTTTGCCGGCTGGGTGGTGAACCGGCCGGTCATGACGGTTGATGTGGGCGGAGGGTTGCTGGCGAGCTTTGAACCGGTGGACGCTTCCGTGTCCACCGGGGACTCGGTCACTGAAGGCGAGGTTATCGGCGTGCTGGCGGAGGCACCGTCTCCGGGCCACTGCGCGGTGTCCTGCCTGCACTGGGGCGTGCGGCTGAACGGCAACTACGTCAATCCGCTGATCTACGTGACGGACCGCAGACCTTCGGTGCTGCTGCCGCTGCAGCGGGGCCGCTGACCTGTCCGCTTCGAGGGAGGACTGATCCGTGAACGCGCGGGTCCGTCAACTCAGTGGTCCATTAGCCGTTCCGTTAACGCACTGTGGCCAGCCCCCGGAGGGACTGACCACATGTCAGGAACAGCGCCAGGCCCGAAGAACTCCCGGCGGAAACCGCCAGGCCGGACCGCCCGCATCCTCTGCTTTAGACGAACGCGGCTACCCCGGTGATGGCACGGCCGGTGACCAGCGTGTTGATCTCGTACGTTCCTTCGTAGGAGTAGATCGCTTCGGCATCGGCGAAGATCTTGGCCATTCCGTAGTCCGTAACGATTCCGTTTCCGCCAAGGATGCTGCGGCCCAGCGCCACCGACTCGCGCATGCGTGCCGTTGTGAAGGCCTTGGCCAGCGCGGACTGTTCATCCTTGGCCCGGCCCAGGTCTTCCAGCTGCGCCAAACGGACCATCATGCCCATGGAGCTGACGGTGTTTCCCAGGATCTTGACGAGCTGCTCCTGGACGAGCTGGAAGGACGCAAGCGGCTTACCGAACTGCTGGCGCTCCACGGCGTACTTGCGGGCCACATCGAAGGCGGCCATTTGCTGGCCCACAGCCTGCCAGGCCACGGCAAGCCGGGTGACCTTGAGGACCTTGTTGGTGTCCTTGAAGCTGTTGGCGCCCTTCAGGTGGAAGTCATCGCTAACCACCACGTTGTCCAGGACAATATCGGCATTCTGCACCGTGCGGAGGGCAATCTTGTTCTCGATCTTGGTGGCGCTGTAGCCCTCGGTCTTGGTGTCCACGAGGAAGCCCTTGACCTGGTTGTCTGCAACGTCGCGGGCGTAGATGACCACCCAGTCGGAGAACGTGGCGTTGCCGATCCAGCGCTTTTCGCCGTTCAGAATCCAGTTGTCGCCGTCGCGGCGGGCCGTGGTGCGGGTACCGCCGGCAACATCGGAGCCGCCCAGCGGCTCGGTCAGTCCGAAGGCGCCAATCTTCTTCATCGCATAGATGTCGGGCAGCCAGGCAGCCTTCTGCTCCTCTGAAGCCAGCGCTTCGATGGAGCCGGTGAACAGGCCGTCGTGCACACCCAGGAATGTTGCAAAGGAGGTGTCAGCACGGGTGAACTCCGCGTGGCAGAGACCTGCGAAGAGGTTGGAGTGGCCCTGGCGGTAAACCGGGCTCATGACGTCCAGCTCGGCGATTTTCGGGATCATGTGGTGCGGGAATTCACCGGCATTCCACCAGTCCGCAGCGTGCGGAGTGACCTCTGCCTTCAACCAGGCGCGGACCTCAAGGAGGCGGTCCCGCTCCTTGTCCGAGAGAAGCTCCTCAAATGCGTAGAAGTCGCCGTCCGCGTACGGGAGATTGTCGACGTCGATAGTTGCCATGGAAATATCCTTCGCTGCTGATCATCAGTGATCTGTAGGCTGTGAAGCCGGTCTCATTCATGTTACCCATCAGTAACATGATGTACAACACGATCGCATTCTGCGGGTGCAGGACTGCCGGCCTGCGGTGCAAAAGAAAACACCCCGGTCCGAAGACCGGGGTGTTACCTATGTCGCGACTCATTCGGAAATGATGTCTCGACTCATCACGTAGTAGGGCTGGTGGGGCTTGAACCCACGACCCACGGATTATGAGTCCGCTGCTCTGACCAGCTGAGCTACAGCCCCTCGACGCCCGCACGCGGGCAGTGCTGCGACGAACGCAACATGGACATCCTAGTGGCAGGCATGTCCCTCCCACCAATCCGGCGGGAGGGACACACGGCGAGCTAGAGGGTTCCCTGGTCCAGAGGCCGCCCGTAGTACAGGTCCTCAAAGGTGGACAAAGTGGCGTCCAGGCTGTGGCGCTCCACCATCGAGCGGCTGTGCGCGCCCATTGCGGCCCGCTCGGCGGAGCCCAGTTCGAGGATGGACGTCAGCCGGTCGCTGAGTTCATCGCTGTTGCCTGGTTCAAACAGGTAACCGTTGCGCCCCGGGTCCACGAGGTGCGGCAGTGCCATCGCATCGGCCAGCAGTACCGGGGTGGACGCCGACATCGCTTCAAGGGTCACCAGCGACTGAAGTTCAGCGGTCCCGGGCATGACGAACACATCGGCCCGCTGATAGGCCCGCCGCAGGTCAGCGTCGGAAACCAGGCCGTGGAAGACAACCCTGCCCTCCAGTCCCAGCCGCTTCACCTGTGCCTGCAGGCTGCTCTTGACCTCGCCGCCGCCAATAATGTCGGCGCAGACGTTCAAATGGGACGGCACCTTCGCCACGGCATCGATCAGCACGTCAACGTGCTTTTCCTCCGCCAATCGGCCAACAAAAAGCACGGTGGGGTGTTCGTGCGGTTCGATTACCTCGCCGGGCTGCAGTTCGTAGACCGATGCATCGATGCCGTTGGAGAGGGGCAGCACGTCGGGCAGGAAGGCATGGTCATGCATGGCCTTCGCAGCCAGCGGCGTGGGGGTGGTGACAACCGCGGCACGGCCCATGACCTTGCCCATGTCCTTCCACGAGTTCTTGGCAACGATGTTCTTGAACCAGCGGGGGAACGGCAGGAAAGGATCGAGGTTTGCGGGCATGAAGTGGTTGGTGGCAATGACGCGGATCCCCCGCTTTTCCGCCTCGTACAGCGTGTACTCCCCCACCATGTAATGGCACTGGATATGGACCACATCGGGCTGCACCCGGTCGAAGAGCAGGCTGATTTCCTTTTTGATCTCCCACGGCAGGCAGATGCGCCAGTACTCGTGGGTGGGGACACCGTGTGACCGGAGCCGGTGCACGGGCCAGTCTCCGTCCAAGTCGCTGCGGCTGCCGCCGTCGACGTCGTTAGGCGCGAGAACGTGCACGTCATGGCCGCGTCCGTTCAATCCGCGCGCCAGCCGGTAGCCGAACTGGGCGGCACCGTTCAGGTGCGGCGGGTAGGTGTCGCACGCAATGAGGATGGTCAGCGGTTTGTCGGCCGATGCGTCGTCGGTCACAGGGAGCCCCTCTTTTGGTCTTTCGAAGTTTTTGCGGCACCTTGCTTTTGCCGGCGCCGTGCCTCTGCCCGCCTCTGGATGACGTCCGGATGGTACCGGGACAGGGCAACGACCCCCACGATAGCAATCAAAGCTGCGACCCCCATGGCAACGGCCGCAACAGCAGGCACATCGGGCACCAGTTCATGAAGCACTCCGATGCCGATGGCGATGCCCACCATCGGATCAATCACCGTGAGCCCGGCAATCACAAGATCCGGCGGGCCGCTGGAGTAGGCGCTTTGCACAAACCAGGCCCCGAGCCCGCCGGCGACGGCGATGCCCAGAAGCGTGTACCACGGGACGTTGAACAGGAACCGGCCGTTGGGATTCAGCAGATCCGCCGCAATGACCTTGGTCAGTACCGCCACAAAACCGAACAGGACTCCGGCGCCCACGATGAAGCCGATGGCCCCGATCCGCCGCCCGAACAGTGCGTTCAGTGTGCCGAAGAACACCACTGCCACCGCCAGGATCAACACGATGGTCAGCTCCTGTGCGGGCCGCACCTCCTGCTGGTCCCGGGTGACGCCGACGGCGAGGGAGACAAACAGTGCGCTGCCCACCACGCACGCCACGATGGAGACGACGGTAATGCGGTTCATCCGCAGGCCCTGGTCCCTGGAATTCACGATGGTGGTGATCACCAGCGCGATCGAGCCGATGGGCTGGACCACGGTCAGCGGAGCCAGGGTCAGCGCCGTGACATTCAGGGCGGTACCCACCCCCAGCAGGAACAGTCCCAGCAGCCAGCGGGGATTGCGCAGCAGCCGCAGCAGCTGCGAAGAACGCAGCTCCAGTCCGCCCGTGTCGGCGCTGACCGCGCTTCCCTGGCGCTGGGCACCAAAGGCCAGGAACACCGCGCTGGCCAGGGCACACGTGATGGCGATGCCGACCATTAGCCGTTCCCGGCCGCAGCGCGTTCCCGGGCATGCTTATTCCAGGACGCGCGCAGATAACCTGCCGCTGCAAGAATGTGGCCAATGCAGCCGAGCAGAAGCACGGCCGTCCCCGCGGCGGACAGCCAGGCGTATTCAAATCCCGGGACCCGCTGGAGCAGCAGCATCGGGGCGCCGAGCAGAAGCAGGGCAGTCCGTATCTTGCCGATGTTGCTTACGGGGAGATTGGGACTGCCCCGGAACAGCACGAGGGCGTTAATGATGAGGACGGCGTCCGGAATCACGATGGCCAGGACCAGCCATGACGGAGCTATTCCATCCACCACGAAGGTTACTGCAACAACGATCAGGGCCAACCGGTCAGCCACCGGGTCCAGCCACTTGCCCACCCGGGACACCTGCCCCAGCCGGCGCGCCAGATATCCGTCCACCCAGTCGGTGGAACCCACGGTCACGAGGGTGATGAACGCCGGCCCGTACTCGTCACGGACGATGAACCAGACAAACAGCGGCACTCCGAGAAAGCGAAGGACCGTGATCAGGTTCGGAAGGGTCCAGAAGGTGTCCAGTTCCGCTGGCGCACGGCCCGGACGCGTTCCCGCACCGATCACTCTGATCACGGCCCACTCCCCTTGTCAGCGATGATGGGACCTATTTTTGCGAGAGCCTGCGCATCATGATGACCATGGCCAGCAGTGATGCCGCCAGCGCCGTCAGCGGCTGCCAGCGTTCCTTGATCAGGGCCATGATTTCGTCGCTGGACGACGCGGCGCCCTGCCCGTCAGTGCCGGAGCTGCGGTGCTGAGCGGCGCGGCGCGCCTTGAGCTCCCGGATCTGTTCCTTGACGTCGGCTTTCTCGCCCAGTCCGTCCCGGACGGCGGCCATGTGCTCGCGGCGCTGCCGGGTGCGGGTGCGCAGTTCCTCGGGCGTGGCCTGCTTGGGGGCGTCGTCGTCGTTCTTCTTCTTGTCTTTGTCCTTGTTCTTGTCCTTGGGCTCCGCAGGCTTCTTCTCCAGCGTGGCCGGGTCGAAGCTGCGTCCTTCCTTGAGGACCCCGAGGTCATACCGAAGGCCATAGATGGCTTCCTCGGGAAGCAGCGGCAGGGTCTTCTTGAACCGGCTGTATCCGATCAAACCACCCACTGCGGCGATGATCAGGAACAGCAGGGCCACCAGCAGCGCGGCAAGCCACCCCGGCATGATGGTGCCCAGGCCAAGGATCGCGGCGACAACCAGCGCAACGGCCAGACCGGCGATGAAGAGCAGCGCAATCACCATGAATGCTGCGGCGATTCCTGCCTTGATGCCCTTCTGCTTCATTTCGGCAGTGGCCAAGCCAAGCTCATCCGTCAGCTGGCGGGGGGTCAGCCGGGCCATTACTTTCGCTAAACCGACCAGCGAGGAGTTCCCTGCGGTCCTTCTTGTACTAGCGGAGCGTTTCATGCGCCCAGCCTCCGTCCCCTGATTATTCTTCGCCGTTGCCATTACCCAAAATTACCATTGTCCTCACCTTTCACATTGTGAACAGGGGGAACCCGCCTACGTGGTTTCCAGACCTTCCCGATCTTCGAGGTCCCGGCCCGAGAACTCCGGCAGCTTTGTCTTGACGAACCAGAACGAGATCACGGCAAAGATGGTGAAGATGGCGTACATGATCCAGACCCCAAAGTTGTCGCTCACCCAGGGGAAGGAAAGGGTGACTATGAAGTTGAAGATCCAGTTGACCATCGCTCCCAGCCCAAGGGCCAGCGAGCGGATGTTGTTCGGGAAGACCTCGCCGAGGGTGACCCACATGACCGGTCCCCAGGTAGCGGCAAAGAAGATGACGAAGAGGTTCGCGCCCACGAGCGCCACCGGTCCCCAAATACCGGTCAGTTCCACGCTGTCGCCAATACCTTCGGCCTGGGAGAAGGAGACCGTTGCCATCAAAAGGCCCACGAACATGCCCGCAGAACCAATCATCAGCAGCTTGCGGCGACCGATCCTGTCGACAAAGGCAATGGCCACAATGGTCATAACGACGTTGATGACGGAGGTGATGACCGACGTCGTGAACGAGTCGCTTTCGCTGAATCCCACGGACTTCCACAGTGTCGTGGAGTAGTAGAAGATGGCGTTGATGCCCACCAGCTGCTGGAAAGCGGCGATGGCCATGCCAACCCAGAGGATCGGCTGGAGTCCGAACTTCGGGCCGCGCAGGTCCTTGAAAGTGGGCTTCTTGCTGTTGAAGCTCTCCCTGATCTGTCGGATCTTCAGGTCCGTGTCCTGAACCCCGGAGACCGAGCGCAGCACCCTCGCCGCGTCTTCGTCCCGGTTGTGGCGAACCAGATACTGGGGAGATTCCGGAATGGTCAGGGCCAGCACACCGTAAACGATGGCGGGAAGGACACCAACCAGCAGCATCCAGCGCCACGCCGCCAAGCCCCACCACAGTTCTCCGAGGGCGCTGCCCGCGGTATCAGCCAGGAAAGCGTCGGACAGCAGCGCGGCAAAGATGCCCAGGGTGATCGCCAGCTGCTGGACCGAGCCCAGCGCTCCGCGCCACTTGCTGGGGGCAACCTCAGCGATGTAGCCCGGTGCGATGACGGACGCGGTGCCGATGGCGAGGCCTCCCACCAGACGCCACCACATCAGGTCCCACTCGCTGAAGGCATAGGCGGAACCCACGGAGTTGGCGGCGAACAGAATGGCAGCGCCCACCATGACCTTCTTGCGCCCCAGCCGGTCTGCCAGCTGACCGGCAAACCAGGCACCCGCTGCGCAACCCAAAAGAGTGATGGCGACCGTAAAGCCCAGAATCCCGGGGCTCAGTGTAAATTCTTCGCCAATGGCGTCCACGGCGCCGTTGATCACCGCCGTGTCAAACCCAAACAGCAGGCCGCCCACTGCTGCCGCCACGGTAACTGCAATCACCTTGAACGGGTGGGCCACCTTGTCGGATTCACCCGGGTGAGGCTCTGGCTGGCTTGCGCCCATTGAAGGTTCCTCTGTCTCTCGTAGATGTTGTGAAAGTCCCGCCCCAAACCTACTAATCCTACGCATAACCCTAGGCACGAAGGGCCTAGGTGGGAACAGGCCGAGAAGCAGAGGCCTTGCCGCTGCGGCGAAAGCAGTGCCGGGGCGGACTTTACAACCGCCGAAAAACGCTGCAGGCCGCCGATGTCCTGCGTGCGGCGGCCTGCAGGGGCGTTTTTCCGTAAGGCTAGCGGTCCCGCGCGGCGGCGGCCACTGCTGCTGCGACGGCCGGCGCGACTCGGTGGTCCAGCGGGTTGGGAACGATGCAGCGGGCGCTGAGATCGGCTCCCACCAGGTCTGCGATGGCTGCAGCGGCGGCCACCTTCATGGCCGGGGTGATCCGCCGCGCGCCGCTGTCCAGGGCGCCGCGGAACACCCCCGGAAAGGCCAGCACGTTGTTAATCTGGTTCGGGAAGTCGCTGCGCCCGGTGGCAATCACGGCGGCATAGCGTGCAGCCACCTCGGGATGGACTTCCGGATCGGGATTGGAGAGGGCAAAAATCACCGCATCCGGGGCCATGGTCGCCAGAACTGCCTCATCCACAGTGCCGGAGGATACTCCGATGAAGACGTCCGCCTCGTTGAGGGCTTCAGCGGCTCCGCCGTCCACGCCTCGGGGATTGGTCCTGGCGGCCAGGTCAGCCTTGACTCCGGTGAGATCCGTTCGTCGCTCAGAGAGGATCCCGCGCGAATCGAGGACCACAACGTCCCGGATTCCGGCCTCCAGCAGGATGTTGGCGCAGGCCACTCCCGCGGCGCCGGCGCCTGAGATCACCACCCGCAGGCCCTCCAGCGGGCGGTCGACGACGCGCGCAGCATTGCGCAACGCGGCGAGAACCACGATGGCGGTGCCGTGCTGATCATCATGCATGACCGGGCAGTCCAGGGCTTCGATGAGCCGCTGTTCCAACTCGAAGCAGCGCGGTGCGGCAATGTCTTCGAGGTTCACGGCACCGTAGCTGGGCCGCAGCCGGACCAGCGTTTCGATAATTTCATCAACGTTGGTGGTGTTTAGAACCAGCGGGATGGAATTCAGCTTGCCAAAGGCTTTGAACAGTGCAGATTTTCCCTCCATCACCGGCAGGGAAGCAGAGGGACCGATGTTCCCGAGTCCCAGCACTGCCGTACCGTCGCTGACCACAACCACCAGCCGGGAGGCCCAGGTGTAGGTGTCCGCCAGTTCGGGATCTGCGGCGATCGCCCGGCTCACCTCGGCGACCCCGGGGGTGTAGGCGATGGACAGGTTCCTGATGCTGTCCAGCGGAAGCCGTGATTCAACAGATAGCTTGCCGCCCTCATGCGAACCGAAGATGTCCCCGGTGCTGATGGGCTGCCGGGCATGTGCGTGTGCTGTCATGACGAGTCTCCTGCCGAGATTGCCGGAAAAGGCAGTGAGACGGCCGGCGGGGAATGTCCGGGACTGGCCGTCGTCGGCAAACTATCGACCCACTGTAACCGCAGAAGATATAAAAAATGACCCCCTGGGAGGCATTTTCAGCCTCGCAGGGGGTCTCTTGCTCCTCCGACTGGACTTGAACCAGTAACCCTTCGATTAACAGTCGAATGCTCTGCCAATTGAGCTACGGAGGAAAGCGCGAGTTCTACTATACAGGGTTTTTGGTGTGTATATGCACATCCGGGTGTGTTCCGGATCTCATGATCCCGTTCCCCCGACCAACCACCGGCACTGCGCCAAAACACCGGTGCGGGCCAACAACCTCCATATCAGTCCCGCCGGTGGAAGTGCAATGGGAAGCATGGATTTGCCCGTCAACAGCGGCTATTGCTGTTGACCCCGTCCGGGGACGTTCATACCGTTCCCCACGCCGCTTCAGGCAGGCTTCGAACCCAAGCGCCAACTGTGGCTGCCGTCGTGGTGGCCCCGCAATGTACTCAAGGGAGAGTTCCATGAAGGTACCGCGTTTACTCACCGCTCTTTTTCTGACCTCGGCGCTGGTCCTGCCGACGGTTCCGGCGGTGGCCGTGCAGCAGGATGGAAAGCGTCCACCGGGACAGTCCAAACAAGACACCCTGCGCCGAGCCGCACCGAAGGACTTCAACATTGGTTCAGCCGTTGCCGGCGGCGGTCACCACGAGACTCAGGACTACCCCGATCCCTTTACCTTCGACAAGGAATACCGCAGGGAGCTTGCCGCTGAGTTCAATTCAGTGTCACCGGAGAACCAGGCGAAGTGGGAATTCATCCATCCGGAAAAGGATGTCTACCGCTTCGCCGAAATGGATTCGATTGTTCGGTTCGCCCAAAAGAACAAACAGGCAGTGCGCGGCCACACACTCTTCTGGCACAGCCAGAATCCGCAGTGGCTGGAGCAGGGAAACTTTTCGAAAGAGGAGCTCCGCGGGATCCTCAAGGACCATGTGCAGACCGTGGTGGGCAGGTATGCCGGAAAAATCCAGCAATGGGACGTAGCCAATGAGATCTTCAACGACGACGGAACCCTGCGCACCACTGAAAACATCTGGCTCCGGGAGCTGGGACCGGACATCATTGCCGACGTCTTCCAGTGGGCACATGAGGCCGACCCTTCGGCGAAGCTTTTCTTCAACGACTTCGGGGTCGAGGACATCAACCCGAAGAGCAACGCCTACCTTGAACTCATCCCCCGGCTGCAGGCACAGGGCGTGAAGGTTGACGGCTTCGCCATCCAGGGGCATCTAAGCACCCGGTACGGCTTCCCCGACGCCCTTCAGGCCAACCTGCAGCGCTTTGATGATTTGGGCCTGGAAACGGCCATTACCGAAATCGATGTCCGCATGGACATTGTTGCCGGCACCGAGCCGACCTCTGAGCAGCTCGCGCAGCAGGCGGACTACTACCAGCGTGCCCTCAAGGCCTGCCTGTCAGTCGAGGACTGCAACTCATTTACCATCTGGGGTTTTACGGACAAGTACTCCTGGGTTCCGGTGTTCTTCGCGGGTGAGGGTGAGGCAACAGTCATGGAGGAGGACTTCACGCGGAAGCCCGCGTACTACGCCCTGCGGAAAACCTTGAAGGATCCCTCTTCTGTCCCTGACGATGGAGGCGGGTCGCAGCCGCCGCCTGCCGGCGAGACTCCCGGCGGCGTGTCATCCGGCTTCGAGACGGGGACCGACGGATGGGCTGCCCGCGGGGACGGCGTCCTGATTGCCCAAAGCTCTGATGCCCGCACCGGGACCGGTAGCTTGCTGGTCACGAACCGTTCCCAGGACTGGCACGGCGCCGCCCTCGATGTCACCGGCGCCCTGCCTGTCGGTGCCGCCGTTCGGATCTCCGTGTGGGCCAAACTCGCCCCCGGACAGCAGCCGGCTTCGCTGAAGATCTCCGTTCAGCGTGACAACGGGGGCGGCAGCGCCTTCGAGGGCGTTGCTGGTGCGGCCGCCACTGTCACCGCCGACGGCTGGACCGAGCTTACGGGCACATACACCCTCGGTGCGGCTGCGGACAAAGCTCAGGTATACGTCGAAGGGACGGCCGGAGTGGATTATTTGCTCGATGACTTCAGTCTCGCGGCGGTTCCGGAGATCCCCATCCAAACCGATGTCCCCTCGTTGAAGGATGTCCTCGGTGCGCAGGGAATCGAACATGTGGGAGCAGCGATCGACGCGCGCGAGACAGCAGGCAGCGCAGCTAACCTCATGCGGAAGCATTTCAACGCCTTTACGCCTGAGAACGCCGGCAAGCCTGAGAGTGTGCAGCCCGTCGAAGGACAGTTCACCTTCACCCAGCTTGACCAGCTGCTGGATTTCGCGGACGCCAACAATGTTCAGGTGTACGGGCATGTGCTGGTTTGGCATTCCCAAACCCCGGAATGGTTCTTCAAGGACGGTTCCCGGGACCTGACCGGCAATCCAGCCGACCGGGCCCTGTTGAAGGCGCGCATGGAGGCCCACATCAAGGGCATCGCGGATCACATCAATGCCCGCTACCCGAACGGGGACAGCCCCGTCTGGGCCTGGGATGTTGTCAACGAGACGATCGCTGACGGTGACACCGCCAACCCGCACGATATGCGGGACAGCCGCTGGTTCCAGATCCTTGGTGAGCGCTATGTCGACGAGGCGTTCCGACTGGCCGACCGGTACTTCCCGGAGGCCAAGCTCTTCATCAACGATTACAACACTGAAATGCCCTCAAAACGTGCGGACTATCTCGACTTGATCCGTGCGCTGGAAGCCCGCGGCGTGCCCATCGACGGTGTGGGCCATCAGGCCCACGTCGACGTCGCCCGTCCGGTCCAGTGGCTCGAGGACTCAATACGGGCTGTTGAGAAGGTCAATCCGGATCTCCTTCAGGCGATCACTGAGCTCGACGTAAACGCCTCCACCGAGAACCAGGGCGCGGACGTCGGCGGAGCACCCGTGGACCCATACTCGCCGGCTTTCGAGAACGACGCCGATGCCGCAGCCGAAGTGGGCTATTACTACCGCGACCTGTTCGCCATGCTGCGCAGGCAAAGTTCGGCGATCGATTCGGTCACGTTCTGGGGCATCAGCAACGCACGCAGCTGGCTGCGGACCTGGCCGATGGCCCGGCCGTGGGAGCAGCCGCTCCCGTTCGACGATGACCTGCAGGTCACACCGGCTTACTGGGGCATCGTGGATCCCGCGAAACTGCCGGCCCGGCCTGCCGACGTCCTGGCTCCGCGGATCGCCGACCAGCCGGACGTGGTGGTTTACGCGAAGCGGGCCGGCCGGGCAAAAGTGTCCTACCCGCTACCCTCGGCCATCGACACCCTTGACGGAAAGGTGCCGGTGAACTGCTCTCCGCGACGCGGCGGTTCCTTTGCCGTGGGAACAACCACGGTCACCTGCACAGCCACGGATGCAGCCGGGAACACGAGGACCAACAGCTTCGACGTGGTGGTGAAGAAGCACAGGCACTCCGGACGGCGCTGACCGCCGCATCACCCACATAAAAAATGAGGCCCGAACCGGTATTCCCGGTTCGGGCCTCATTCATTTGCTCCTCCGACTGGACTTGAACCAGTAACCCTTCGATTAACAGTCGAATGCTCTGCCAATTGAGCTACGGAGGAAAGCGCGAGTACTACTCTACAGAGGTTTTGCGGGGAAGCGAAATCGGTGCCTGTCAGAGGCCCTTACTGGTCTCCCCGCAACGCCCTGCGCTGCATTTCCAGCTCCATCAGCTCACGGTTCAACTGTTGGAACAGGGCCGGGTCCGCCGACGGATCGAGCCGCTGCAGCTGGCCCAGTTTCTCGGCTTTCAGATGTGTCACCTGGAGTTCGAACAGCCGGTTGAGGATGTCCCGGCAGTACCGCTGCAGGGCATCGTTGTCCCGGGCGTGCAGCGGTGTTACGGCAAGTTCGCTGACGAAGTCGCGGAGGGTGTCCGGCAGTTCCTGACGGACCTGTTCCACCCATTGTGCCGGTGCCGTGCCGGCATGCCCGGCGGCAATGATGGCGTTGTGCACGGCAAGGTAGGCCGGAACAGAGAAGCGGGCCGCTTTGAAGCGTTCCCACTGCCCCTCATCCAGCAGTCCCGGCTGCTGCAGGGCCACTTCCAGTGCCTGCCGCTCCATGCGGGCGGCGGGATCCCTCGGGTCCGGCCGGGAAAAGACCGGCTCCTCCAGTACCGGTTCCGGCACGGACTGACCGTAACCGCCGCCGTTGTCCTGAGGCTGCTGGTAGCCTTGGCGGCTCCCCTCCTGGGCCTGTTGCTGGCCTCTGCGGTCCCGGGACTCGTGCTGGGAGCCGCGGGCGTCGTCGCGCCCCGCAGCGGACGGTGCGGACTTGCCGTGCGTACCGCCTTCCCGCAGCCGCTTGGCAGCCGACGAGACGGCGCGCGTGACGTCGTCGACGTCGGTGCCCAGCCAGCCGGCGAGCTCGCGGGCGTAGGCCGGGCGCATGGCGGGATCGCGGATTTCCGCCACCACCGGTGCTGCGGCACGCAGCGCCTGAACCCGGCCTTCAACCGTATTGAGGTCGAATTTGCGCAGCGTGGAGCGGATGGAGAACTCGAACAGCGGACGCCGGGAGCGGATGAGCTCAGCGACGGCGGTGTCGCCGTGTTTCTGCCGGATGTCGCACGGATCCATGCCCTCCGGGTCTACGGCCACATAGGTCTGAGCTGTGAAGCGCTGGTCCAGATCGAAGGCTTTCAGCGCTGCCTTCTGTCCCGCGGCGTCCCCGTCGAAGGTGAAGATCACCTCTCCCCCGGAACCGTCGTCGGACAGCAGCCGGCGGGCAATCTTGACGTGGTCCTCGCCAAAGGCGGTGCCGCAGGTGGCGACGGCGGTGGTGATCCCCGCGAGGTGGCAAGCCATAACGTCCGTATAACCTTCGACGACGACGATCTGCCGGTCCTTGGCGATGGACCGCTTGGCCAGGTCAATGCCGTAGAGGACCTGCGATTTCTTGTAGAGCGCAGTCTCGGGGGTGTTCAGGTATTTGGGTCCCTGGTCATCCTCGTAAAGCTTGCGGGCGCCGAACCCGATCACGGCTCCGGTCAGGTCGCGGATGGGCCAGATCAACCGGCCGCGGAACCGGTCGTAGAAGCGAGAGGCGTCGGACCCGGTGGAGAACATGCCGGTGCCCGCCAGTTCCTCGCGGGTGAATCCCTTGTCCGTGAGGTGTTTGAGCAGGGTGTCCCAGCCCTGCTGTGCATAGCCCACGCCGAAGTGGGCTGCGGCTGCCGGGTTAAAGCCGCGTTCCTGCAGGAAGTCCCGGGCCGCCTGGGCTCCGGGGGTGCGCAGCTGCGCGGCGAAGAACTCTGCCGCGATCTTGTGGGCGTCCAGCAGCCGCTGGCGCTTGCCGACGTCTTCGCGGCGCGGTCCGGTTCCACCGTCTTCATAGTGCAGCTCGTAGCCGAGCCGGGCGGCGAGCTTTTCCACTGTCTCCGAAAAGGTGCCGTGGTCCATCTTCTGGACAAAGGAAATGACGTCGCCGCTCTCGCCGCAGCCAAAGCAATGGTAGGTGCCTACCTGCGGCCGGACGTGGAAGGACGGGGAACGTTCGTCGTGGAAGGGGCACAGACCCTTGTACGAACCGATGCCGGCGGACTTGAGGGTCACGTAGCCGTCGATCACGGCCTTGATGTCGGTGCGGGAGCGTACTTCGTCAATGTCTTCGCGTTTAATCAGGCCGGCCATGATCCCAGTCTATTCTTCCTGTCCTAACCGCTGTGGCTGGTCACGCGCGGCACGCCCAGGGATCCAGTGCAGAAAGGCTCCGCACAAAGAGGATCCCGCACAGCCACCGGCCGCACGGGATCCTCTCTGACTGCTACTGCGGATTACTGCTGATGGCTGCTGTCATCCTCCGCACTGTTTGCCCTGCGGCGGCTGGCCGCCATTGCGATGCCACCGGCCAGGAGCAGTCCGGCTCCGGCGGCGAGGAAGCCGACGGTTCCGTTGGCGCCGGTGGAGGGCAGATCCGGACGGGCCGGCTTGACCGGTGCCGGGGTGGGTTTCGGCGTCGGAGCGACCACCGAACTGTAGGTGTTGGTCACGGTAGCTTCAGCCCCGCCGCCGGCAGGAATCATTACCGGATCCGGCAGATCCGCCGCCACGTTCACGGTACTGGTTGCTCCGCTAACAGGTTCGGTAACGGTGCACTCGGTGCCGGTGGGGAGGTCCTCGAACCCGGTGCTGACAGCACCCGTGGTTCCGGCCGGAATGGTCACCGTTTCATCCAGAACCGTGCCATCCGGTCCGCACATAACCCGCAGGACGACTTCACCCTGCGCGCCCGATGCATCACCGGTGATGACCTTGGTAACCGTCAACGTCCCCGGCGCCAGGGTGTAGGTGTTGGTAACCGTGGCCGCGACAGTCTGAGCACCGACCACTGTTACCGGCTCCGGCAGGACCGTCGAGACCAGGACGGTCTCACTGGCTCCGCTGGTCGGTTCCGTGACCGTGCACTCAGTGCCGGCGGGAAGGTCCTCAAACGTCGTGGGAACATCCCCGGTCGTTCCCGCCGGAATTGTCACCGTCTCGCTCAGCACGGATCCGTCCGGACCGCACAGAACCTGCAGGACAACCTCACCCTGCTGCCCGGCGGCGTCACCGGCTATGGACTTGGTAACCGTCAACGTGCCCGGTGCGAAGGTGTAGGTGTTGGTTACCGCGGCTTCGGATCCTCCCCCAGCCGGAATAGTCACAGGGTCCGGCAGTTCCGTCGAGACCAGGACCGTCTCGGTGGCTCCGCTGGTGGGCTCCGTGACCGTGCATTCGGTGCCGGTCGGAAGGTCCTCAAACGTGGTGCTGTCCGGATCCGTTGAACCGGCCGGGATCGTCACTGTCGTAGCCAGTACCGACCCGTCCGGGCCACACCGGACCTGAAGGACAATTTCTCCCTGCTGGCCTGCTGCTTCACCGGTGATGGTCTTGGAGACCGTCAACGTGCCCGGAGCGAAGGTGTAGGTGTTGGTCACCGTAGCTTCGGTTCCGTCGCCTGCCGGAATAGTCACCGGGTCCGGCAGTTCCGTCGAGACCAGGACGGTCTCGCTGGCTCCGCTGGTCGGTTCCGTGACCGTGCACTCGGTTCCCGCGGGAAGGTCCTCAAACGTGGTGGGAACATCCCCCGTGGACCCCTCAGGGATTGTCACCGTCTCGCTCAGCACGGATCCGTCCGGACCACACAGAACCTGCAGGACAACCTCGCCCTGCTCACCGGCAGCTTCACCGGCTATGGACTTGGTAACCGTCAACGTGCCCGGAGCGAAGGTGTACGTGTTGGTCACCGTAGCTTCAGCTCCGTCCGCTGCCGGAATGGTCACCGGGTCCGGCAGTTCCGTCGAGACCAGGACGGTCTCAGTGGCGCCGCTGGTCGGTTCCGTGACCGTGCACTCGGTGCCGGCGGGAAGGTCCTCAAACGTCGTGGGAACATCCCCCGTGGATCCGGCCGGAATCGTCACCGTCTCGCTCAGCACCGACCCGTCCGGACCACACAGAACCTGCAGGACAACCTCGCCCTGCTCACCGGCAGCTTCACCGGCTATGGACTTGGTAACCGTCAACGTGCCCGGAGCGAAGGTGTACGTGTTGGTCACCGTAGCTTCAGCTCCGTCCGCTGCCGGAATGGTCACCGGGTCCGGCAGTTCCGTCGAGACCAGGACGGTCTCGGTGGCTCCGCTGGTCGGTTCCGTGACCGTGCACTCGGTGCCGGCGGGAAGGTCCTCAAACGTCGTGGGAACATCCCCCGTGGACCCGGCCGGAATAGTCACTGTCGTATCCAGCACCGACCCGTCCGGACCACACAGAACCTGCAGGATAACCTCGCCCTGCTCACCGGCAGCTTCACCGGTGATGGATTTGGTGACCGTCAACGTGCCCGGAGCGAAGGTGTACGTGTTGGTCACCGTAGCTTCGGCTCCGTCGCCTGCCGGAATGGTCACCGGGTCCGGCAGTTCCGTCGAGACCAGGACCGTCTCGGTGGCTCCGCTGGTCGGTTCCGTGACCGTGCACTCGGTTCCCGCGGGAAGGTCCTCAAACGTCGTGGGAACATCCCCCGTGGATCCGGCCGGAATCGTCACCGTCTCGCTCAGCACCGACCCGTCCGGACCACACAGAACCTGCAGGACAACCTCACCCTGCTCACCGGCAGCTTCACCGGTGATGGACTTGGTAACCGTCAACGTGCCCGGAGCGAAGGTGTAGGTGTTGGTCACCGTAGCTTCGGAGCCCCCGGCGGCGGGAATGGTCACCGGGTCCGGCAGTTCCGTCGAGACCAGGACGGTCTCAGTGGCGCCGCTGGTCGGTTCCGTGACCGTGCACTCGGTTCCCGCGGGAAGGTCCTCAAACGTCGTGGGAACATCCCCCGTGGACCCCGCCGGAATCGTCACCGTCTCATCCAGCACCGACCCGTCCGGGCCGCACTGGACTTGCAGGACAACCTCACCCTGCTCACTGGCAGCTTCACCGGTGATGGACTTGGTAACCGTCAACGTGCCCGGAGCGAAGGTGTACGTGTTCGTGACCGTCGCGCTCTCCGTGCCACCGGGGGTGATGGTCACCGGTGTTGGGATCTCGCTGCTGACCTGGACAACTTCGGTAGCTCCGGTAACCGGTTCAGTAATGGCACAGGATGCGCCCGACGGAATGTTCAGGAACTGCGCCCCTACCTCCCCTGTTTCTCCGGCGGGGATCTGGGAGGTCTCCTCGAACACGGTTTCACCGCCCAGGGTGCACAGGACATCAATTTCCACGGCGTCCTGGTTTCCGGCAGCCTCCCCGGTAATCACCTTGGTGACGATCAGGGTGCCGGGATTCTCGCTGTAGGTGTCCGTCACTGTGGCCGTGGCAGTGGCGCCTGCGGTGATGGTTACGGAATCGGGCAGATCCACCACCACGCCTATTTCAGTAGTCTCGCCCGTGACGGGTTCGGTGACGGCACAGCTGGCACCTTCCGGAATCCCCGTCAGGGTGCCCGCCGGAACGGTTCCGGTGGTGCCGGCAGTGACAGTGAAGGTCTCCTCTGCGACAACTGCGCTCTCCAAAGTGCAGGTGACCTGCAGGGTGACATCGCCCTGCTGGCCCGCAGCCACCCCCGCGATGGCCTTGTTCACGACCAGGGCTCCGGGGTTGACCGTGTACGTGTCCGTAAAGGTCACCTCAACGCCGTCGCCGGCCGGGACGGTTACTGCTCCGCCTGCCGGGTCAACCACCGTGGTGACGCTGACCTCCGTGGTCGCGCCGTCCGCCGTCTCTGTGACCGTGCAGGTGGTCCCGGCGGGAAGGCCCGGGAATTCCTCAGTGGTGGTTTCGATGGTTCCGGCCGGGATCGTGATGGTTTGGTTCAGGCCGGAGGAGCAGGTCACCTGCAAAGTGACGGTGCCCTGCCGCCCCGCACCGGTGCCGGCGATGTCCTTGCGGACCGCCAGGGTTCCGGGAGTGAAGGTGTAGGTGTTCGTCAGTGCTGCTGTGACACTTCCTGCGGCCGGAATCGTCACGGTCCCTTCCCCGGCCACCTCGACTGACACGGAAGTGGTCTCCCCCGTGGCGGTTTCCGTCACGGTGCAGCTGGTGCCGGCGGCGAGGTTGGGGAATTCGGCTGCCTCCGGAGTGAGGGTTCCCGCCGGAATGGTGACAGTGGTGTCCAGTACGGTGGCACCGTCCAGGGTGCAGACCACGGAAATTATCACCTCGCCCTGGGCGCCGTCTGCCTCGCCGGTGTTGGTTTTGGTGACCACCAGCGTTCCCGGAGTGAAGGTGTAGGTGTCAGTGACGGTTGCCGTTGCCGTTGACCCCGAGGGGATGGTGACGGCGGTCGGCACAATGGTAGTGCTGACCTGCACACTTTCATTGGTGCCGTTGGTGGGCTCGGTGATGGTGCAGGCGGTTCCCGCCGGAATGTCGATAAAGGTCTCCGACGGCGTTCCGGTGGTTCCGGCGTCGATGTTGAAGGTGAACTGGTATCCCGGTCCGCAATCGATACTGATGACCACCGCACCCTGGCTGCCGGCGGCCGGACCCTCTATCGACTTGGTAACCGTCAGCGCTCCGACCTCGAAGAAGGTCGCCGTGGCACTGGCTGCGGAGCTCAGTTCCCGGGTGTCCGCGAGGATCAGCTTCTGGGCAGTGTCCACCCCGGAGGTGGCGCCGTCATAGAGGTACACACTGCCGGTGGGAACGGTCACCACCGCCCGGGCACTAATGGCGGCCGGCCCGGTGCCTCCGTCCTCGCTCCGCACCCACACCTGCGTACCGCTGGCAACGGGGTTGGTGAGCGGCACGGTGCCTGCGGCATCTGCGAAGAGACCGAACCCGTCGTCGACCGTCACGGTGATTTGATCTGCTTCAGAGGTCACGGTGTAGGGTCCGGCGACACCGGTCACTGCGGCTTCGGCAGTGGCGGGAGTGATCGAAATATCCGGGGCGTCCGGTTCCTCCAGCGGCCCGGCCGCGATGGTGGCGTTCACGATCGAGGCAACGGTTGAATACAGATTGTTACCACCGCGGTCGACAACGTAGCCGTCCGTGAAGAACCAGATGGCTGCCTGCACGGCCGCGGCCTTGTCATTGTTGTTGACACCGGTAGGGAGATTCGTACTCGGATAATAGGTATTCAGGATCCGGTTCACATATCCGATATTGGGAACGTTGGACTCGTCCCAGGTGCCGTTTTCGTACCCGATGCCCACCCGTGTGGAGGTGCGCAGATCGATGCAGTACATCTGGGCCGTCGTGGTCCCGCCCACTTCCTGGGTATTAATGACCCCCGCGAAACCCACGGTCTCTGGCTCGTAGCCCGCCGGACGGGTGGTGGGATAGGCGTCAATGGGCCAGGTGTCCCCGAGTGGCGGCAGCGCCCCGGAGATGTTCCGTCGTCCTTCACCCAGGGACGTGATCACAATGTCGGTGCCGGCGTCCGAGGTGGGAGCTTCCCCGCGCGGCGGTTCCGGATCGACGGCGGCGTTGGCCGGAGCACTCAGCGGGGCTCCCACCAGCAGCAGCGCCAGGAGTATCCCCGCCCAGATCCGCATACGGGAAGGCTGCGGGGGCGACCCGCGGCGGCGGCGACGGACGTTGACGTGTGGCTGGTCGCTCATGAAGAGTCCCCCGTGAGAGTTGTCCGGTAGAGGTGCTCCTGCGGCCAGTGGTAACCGAAGGGGTGGATGTTACACCTCAGAGCCGAAACACTAACGAGACACACCGGGGTCCACCAGAGTTAACGGGCCTTTTTCATCCGGGACAACCAGATATTTTTACCAGAGCGCCGGAACCGGGCCCACCAGCCGCTCGTGCAGTGCCAACGCGGACCCGTCAGTGAGTGAAGCGACCTGGTCCACGACCACGCGAAGCCGGGCGCCGTCGTCGGCCGCTTCCCGCCAATCGGCAGCGAACATGGGCTCCAGGTGCCGATCCCCCGTGGCGGCCAGCTGGGCTACCAGGGCGGTGAGGATCTCGCGCTGGCGTTCATACAGCGGCTGGCGCTGGTCGGTGGTCATCACGAAGGTGGTGGCCAGTCCCTTCATGACGGCGATCTCCAGCTTGGTCTCTTCCGGAACCACCATCTCGGCGTTGTAGCGGGTCAGCGGATCGGTGCCGTAGATGAGGCGGGTGGCTTCCAGCGCGCTGTTGCAGAACCGGCCGATCAGCTGGCTGGTCATGTCCTTGAGTGCGGCCATGGACCTGCGGCTGCCGTCGGACTCGCGGACCCACACCGGATCAGTTTCGAGCCGTTTGAGGGCTTCCTCAATCGCCGCGCCCTCGGTGCCGGGCAGGTACCACTGCTGGGTGTAACCGATGACCCGGGCGCGCTGGTCCGGATTGTCCAGCCACTTGAGCTGCACGTGGCCGGCCACTATGGCGTCCTCAACGTCATGCACGGAGTAGGAAATGTCATCAGCCAGGTCCATGACCTGTGCCTCGAGGCAGGAACGGCCGGCGGGGGCGCCGTCGCGCAGCCAGCTGAAGACAGGCATGTCATCTTCATAGACACCGAACTTGGTGGTCCGGTGGCCGTTCACCAGCGGCGCATCGGCGATGGACCACGGGTATTTGCAGGCCGCATCCAGGGAGGCCCGTGTCAGGTTAAGGCCGGCCGGGCTGCCGTCCGGTGCGATGATCTTGGGTTCCAGCCGGGTCAGCAGGCGCAGGGTCTGCGCATTGCCCTCGAACCCGCCGATGGCATGGGCAATGTCATTCAACGCCGTCTCGCCGTTGTGCCCGAACGGCGGATGGCCCAGGTCATGCGAGAGGCAGGCGGCGTCGACGACGTCGGGATCGCAGCCCAGCGCATTCCCGAGTTCGCGCCCCACCTGGGCCACCTCGAGGGAATGCGTCAGCCGGGTCCGGACAAAGTCATCAGTGTCCGGAGCCACCACCTGGGTTTTGGCGCCGAGCCGGCGCAGCGCCGAGGAGTGCAGCACCCGGGCACGGTCCCGGCCAAACTGGGTGCGGTTGGTGTTCTTGGCAGGCTCGGTGACCCAGCGTGCAAGGTCAACATCGGTATAGCCTGCGGTTTGGAAAGCCTGCGGAAAGGTCATGGGTGTTTAGCCGCCTGAGATGTTGAGTTCCGCTGCGGAGATGATGGACTTTTGCGCGGCGTTAAGCTCCCGCGATTCCAGCCAGTTCTCCGGCAGCGCTGTCTTTTTGGGTGAGCCGGCCCGGCCACGCGGACCCTCGGCGTCAACGCCGGGATACGGAGCCTCGGGATCCAGCTGGTCCAGCAGCTCGCGCAGCACGGCGAGGGTGGGCACGGTGGCGAGCTGGGCGCGGAGGTCTCCGCCCACCACGTAGCCCTTGAAGTACCAGGCCATGTGCTTGCGGATGTCCCGCAGCGCCATCATTTCCCCGCCGAAGGTCTCCACCAGCAGTTCGGCGTGCCGGTACACACTGTCGGAGACTTCCTTCAAGCCCGGGCGGTGCCGGGTGTCGCTGCCCTCGAACGCCGCCTGCAGGTCGCCGAAGAGCCACGGCCGGCCCTGGCAGCCGCGGCCGATGACGACGCCGTCGACGCCGGTCTGGCGCACCATGGCGATGGCGTCTTCCGCGGACCAGATGTCGCCGTTGCCCAACACCGGAACGTCCGGCAGGGCTTCGCGCAACTCCGCGATGGCGTTCCAGTCGGCTTTGCCGGAGTAGAACTGGGATGCGGTGCGGCCGTGGAGGGCGACGGCGGCAACCCCTGAGTCGCGGGCGATGCGGCCGGCTTCCAGGAACGTGAGGTGGTCCTCGTCGATGCCCTTGCGCATCTTGATGGTCAGCGGGATGTTGCCGCGGGAGGCTTCCTTCACCGCGGTCTGCACGATGGCGGTGAACAGGTCCAGCTTCCAGGGCAGGGCCGAGCCGCCGCCCTTGCGGGTGACCTTGGGCACCGGGCAACCGAAGTTCAGGTCAATGTGGTCGGCGCGGTCTTCCTCCACCAGGATCCGGACAGCTGCGCCGACGGTCACCGGGTCCACGCCGTACAGCTGGACGGAGCGGACCAATTCGTCGTCGTCGTGCTCAATGATGCGCAGGGACTCCGGCGAGCGCTCCACGAGGGCACGCGAGGTGACCATTTCGGAGACGTACAGGCCGCCGCCGTATTCGCGGCAGAGCCGCCGGAAGGCCTTGTTGGTAATGCCGGCCATGGGAGCCAGGATCACCGGCGTGTCCACGGTAATGGGGCCCAGCTGCAGCGGCGGCAGCTCGAGCTTGAGTTCTGGAGATGAAACAGTCACACCCCCATTCTCGCAAGCCGGTGCAAATCCTGCTGCGGGTTGTGGGGAACCTCCGGCAGCGTGTCGTGCGGACACCGCTGCAGACCGGCCCCCGACGCCGATTGACAGGCCCGGGGAGCACCCCCTAGCGTGCAGGTGGCCTGCATCACAATGATGGTTTTTCAGTACTGGGCAGGCCATCCATCCGTACCCCTTCGGTTTCACTGCCGCAACCAGAATGAGGTCTCTGTCATGTCTACCGCCACCACCCGCTCGGCCGGCTCCGAGAAAGGCCTGGCCAGAGTTGCCCAGGCCCTGGCCCGCTGGACCGAGAAGTGGTTTCCCGATGCGTACATCTTCGCCCTGGCCGGAGTGGTCATTGTTGCCCTGGCCGCCCTGCTCAACGGATCCACGCCGCAGGACGTGGCGGACTCCTTCGGCAACGGCTTTTGGGACCTGACCGCCTTCACCCTGCAAATGTCCATGGTGGTCCTGACCGGCTATGTCGTGGCCACCTCTCCCCCGGTGGCGAAGCTCATCGCCCGGCTGGCGCGGGTTCCGCAGACCGCCACCACCGCCGTCAGCTTTGTGGCGTTCCTGTCCATGTCCGTGTCCTTCCTGAACTGGGGCCTGAGCATTGTCTTCGGCGGGCTGCTGGCACGTGCCATTGCCCGGCGCACGGACCTTCGCGTCGATTACCGGGCGCTGGGCGCGGCCGCCTTCATGGGCCTCGGCGCCGTCTGGGCTTTGGGTTTGTCTTCCTCGGCCGCACAACTCCAGGCCACTGCGGCGTCGCTGCCTCCTGCCCTGCTGGAAGTCACCGGCGTCCTGGACTTCGGCAAGACCATTTTCACCTGGCAGTCGCTGCTCACCTGCGCCATCCTTATTGTCCTGACCACGGTGATCGCGCATCTCTCAGCGCCCAAGGGCGAAGCCATCCGCACCGCTACGGAACTGGGCGTGGACCTGGATGACACGCCCGAGCCTGCCTCCACCCGGGAGCGTCCCGGAGAATGGCTGGAGTACAGCCCCATCCTGCCGATGCTCATGGGCTTGCTGACCGCCGGGTGGCTGGTCTCACAGTTCGTGACCAAACCGTTCCTCAGCGTGATCTCCAGCCTCAACGGCTATCTGCTGGTGTTCCTGATCCTGGGTCTGGTGCTGCACCGCACGCCGAGGAACTTCCTGCAGGCGGTCACCAAGGCAGTTCCCGCCACCGCCGGCATCCTGGTCCAGTTTCCGCTCTACGCCGCAATGGCTGCGATCCTCACAAAGGCCGAAGGCGGCAGCGGGACCACCCTCTCCGAGCACCTGGCCACGTTCTTCACCAACATTGGCGCCGGCGGAGCATTCGCCGTCGTCATTGCGCTCTATACCGTCATTCTGGGCATCTTTGTGCCCTCCGGCGGCGGCAAGTGGCTGGTGGAAGCTCCCTACGTGATGCAGTCCGCCACCGATGTGGAGATGAACCTTGGCTGGACGGTGCAGATTTACAACATTGCCGAGGCACTGCCCAACCTGATCAACCCGTTCTTCATGCTCCCGCTGCTGGCCGTACTGAAGCTGCGGGCACGGGATTTGGTGGGATTCACCTTCCTGCAGTTCATCATCCACTTGCCCGTGGTCCTGCTGCTGGTCTGGCTGCTGGGGATGACGTTCACGTTCGAGCCGCCGGTTATTCCGGCCCCGGCTCCGACGGCGCCGTAGGTTACGTCGGCAGGGTCAGGACCGGTTGCGCAGCGAGCGCCGCGTTGGCGGTGCATCGTCGGCGGGACTGGAAGGCGTCCCGCCGGCGTCGGGCGTTGCGTGCGCCGGAAGCGTCCCGCCGTCGTCGTGCGTTGCGTCCGTACCGTGCGGAATCCCCTTGATCCCCACCGCCTTGACCACCAGAACGGCGATGGCTGTGGTTACCGGGATCGCAACCACCAGCCCTACGGAGCCGACCAGCGTCCGGATTACTTCCTCGGCCAGTTCACCGCTGGTGATGCTGTCCAAGAAGGGCCGGTCGTAAAGCGAGACAAGGATCAGCACCGGAAGCGCCGCTCCTGCATAGGCGAAGGCAATGGTGTAGACGGTGGACGCAATGTGGTCCCGGCCCACCCGCATGGCCCCGGAGAAGAGCCGCTTGGCGCTCGCCCCGGGCGCCAGCTCGTACATCTCCCACACGGCAGAGGACTGCGTGATGGTGACGTCGTTCAGCACACCGAGACCGGAAATGATCAGCCCGCACAGGATGATGCCGGACACGGAGATGTTGTCCGAGGAGTTGATGAGCGTGTACGCGTTCTCGTCATCGACCCCCACCAGGTGTGCCGCATCGGTCGCCCAGGCCGCCAGGCAGGCCGTGATCGACAGTCCGAACAACGTCCCCAGGAGCGCAGTCGACGTCCGCGCCGTAAAGCCGTGCGCAAAGTACAGGACACCGAACATGATCACGCTTGAACCGATCAGCCCCAGCAGCAGCGGCGGCTTGCCCTCCACCAGCCCGGGCAGGATGAATCCGGCGAGCACCGCGTAGGCGCCGGCGAGCCCAACCAGGGCACGCAGCCCCCGCCAGCGAGCGACGGCGATCACCACCCCCGCGTAAAGCACTGTCAGCGCGGCCATGGGAATGGAACGGACAAAGTCCACGAAAACGTAGGGCGGTGCGCCGCCGCCCTGCGCCATGATGGCTTCAAGATTCAGGTAGCGGATGGTGTCGCCGGCTTCGATGGCGCCTCCCTTGGCGACCTCCGGGGGAACTTCCACCTGGATGGTGGAGCCCCCGGAGTTCGGAACCGTGTACGCCACCAGGCACTGCTGGGCTGTTCCGCCGGCATTAACCAGGGCCTGCGACGACGGACAGTTCTCCTCGCTGACGCGCTGGACCTTGCCGGTTTCGAAGGTGACGCCGTCTGCGGTGGCGTAGGGATCGGACACTGTGATGCCGGTGCGGTCCCCGGAAGGCCAGAGCAGGACCATGCCGATAACGGCCAGCAGCCCCAGCGGAACCAGGATCCAGGTCAGCAGGAGGTTGGCGCGGCGCCGGGCGGCCAGTGCTGCCGGGGACGGCGGCTCATCGGAGTGCGGGGAATGGCTGTGTCCCATGGGAGGGTCCTTCGGCTTTGGCACGGAGTTGCAACGGAGGTGGCGCGGGGTTGCAGCCCGGAGGACGGGCGCAGGAAACTCGGATCGGCATCATTGTCCCAAGTCCGGACGCTTTCTCCCAAGTTGGGTCTCCCCGGGCGGCCGGGTGCCGAAATGCCGCGGCCGGCCCGGACCTCTAAGATCGAAGCAGGCCATCACGAAGAAGAAGGAACGTTTCCATGCCACGCCAGTCAGGTACCAAGCGCGCAATCCTCGAGGCCGCGTTGGAGCTGGCGGCGGACAACGGCATCACCGGAACCACTATGGAGAACGTTGCCGAGCGGGCCGGAGTCGCCAAGGGCAGCGTCTATTACAACTTCACGTCCAAGGACCGGTTGTTCGAGGAGCTGCTGCTGGAGGGCGTGGGGGTGCTGACGGAAACTGTGCGCAGTGCCCGCTCCGCACTGACGGGGTGGCCGGCCCTGCAGGCCATGGTCCGCGCGCTGCTGGAAACGGTGGCCGACAACCGCGCCCTGGCCCGGCTGCTGGCCGCGGAGATCTTCCGGACCGACCGCGCCTGGCAGCCCTCCCTGGAACTGCTTCGCCGTGAAGTCCTGGGCGAGTTCATCATCCCCATCCGGGAGACCTCTCCCCCGGCGGAGATGGACGGCAGGCTGGAGCTGGTGGCCGGCAGCGTGTTTGGCGCAGCTTTGACCGGCGGCCTTGAATGGCTGGTGTTCAGCCCGGAGCGCTCGCTGGATGAGGTTACCGAATCGGTGCTGTACGGGCTCTCCGGCAGGCTGGCTGCCTAGGCTTGTTCTGCCCAGTGTGTTGATGGAACACCTGCATGCATCCCTAGTACAGATGCGGGGGCTAAACGTCGCTTATAAGCCCGTTATGTGTTCCAGGGACGCGGGCCACGGACCGGACACACTGCACGGCGCCGGCTCCCACACGCACAACGACGGCGGGCGCCGATCCCCGAAGGAACCGGCGCCCGCCGTCGTCGTTATGCCCCGGCAGAGGCAAAGACCACAGAGACTCTCTAGCTGCTGACGATCTCCGTAGCCGGGCCGACCTCGCGGGCCGCGCCCTTGTCCAACAGCGCCTGGATGATCCGGGCCACGGGAGCCATGGACTCGTCCACCTCCAGCTGCACCGGATACTGATAGGTCAGCATGGCCAGCAGCGATTCCAGTGCCGCTTCCTGCTCGGACCGTTCCAGCTTGGTGTCGTAGCCCAGGAACACGTCGGCGGGCTCATCGGTGCGGTTGTGCGTGTAACTCACGGCAAACGCAGCGATCTTTCCGCCCTTGGCCTTCGGCGCATCGCGCAGCACCACGGCGCCGGCGGCACCGGTGGCGTCATTGAGCAGCATCTGCTGGGCGCGGCCCAGCGTCATGTCCGCCCGGTCCCAGCCGTGCACGCTGTTGTAGAACTCGGCCACAGCCTGCGTCAGCTCCACCGAACCGGTGGCGGCTTCCTCCAGCTGGGGACCGGCGTCGTCGGAGAACACGGGCAGGCTGATCCGGCCCGGTTCCACCACGACAACCCGCGAACGCTGGATCCGCGAGAATCCGGCGGCTTCGGCAAACGCGGCACCGGAAGTGCCCGGCTCCACCTTCGCCCGCAGGGCGGTAACTCCCGACGGCGCCGTCTCGGCTTCCTTGCGCAGCATGGCCAGCAGGGTGGATCCGAGGCCGGAGCGCCGGTTTTCCCGCGCCACCTCCACGTAGACCCACAGCCGGTCCGGATGCAGCGAGGTTTCGTAGACGACGCCGGCGGCCACCGGAATCCCGTCATCCTCGGCCACGATGCAGCGGCTCCAGGGCTCATTGGAGGACGGCCGCAGCACAGCCCGGAACTGGCCGGACTGCACCGTTTCCGGATCGCCCCACAGCTGGTTCAGGGCCAGGTCGTCATCTTCGCGCCATTCGCGGAAAGTCAGTGCCATTACGCTCCGATCAGCCTCTGCGCGAGGTAACCCTCAACCTTGTCCAGGCTTACGCGTTCCTGGGCCATCGAGTCGCGTTCGCGCACGGTGACGGCCTGGTCTTCGAGGGTGTCGAAGTCCACGGTGATGCAGAACGGGGTGCCGATTTCGTCCTGGCGGCGGTAGCGGCGGCCAATGGCCCCGGCGTCGTCGAAGTCGATGTTCCAGTTCCGGCGCAGCTGCGCAGCGAGGTCCTTGGCCTTGGGAGAGAGGTCCTCGTTGCGGCTCAGCGGCAGCACGGCTGCCTTGACCGGCGCCAGGCGCGGGTCAAGCTTCAGGACGGTGCGCTTGTCGACGCCGCCCTTGGCGTTGGGGGCTTCGTCCTCGGTGTAGGAGTCCACCAGGAACGCCATGAAGGAACGGGTCAAGCCGGCGGCGGGCTCAATCACGTACGGGGTGAAGCGCTCGTTGGTGGCCTGGTTGAAGTAGCTCAGGTCCGTGCCGGAGTGCTTGGAGTGTGTGCCGAGGTCGAAGTCGGTGCGGTTGGCAATGCCTTCCAGCTCGCCCCACTCGGAACCCTGGAAGCCGAAGCGGTATTCGACGTCAGTGGTGCCCTTGGAGTAGTGGCTCAGCTTTTCCAGCGGGTGTTCGAACAGACGCAGGTTCTCCGGGTCGATGCCCAGGTTCACGTACCAGTTGAACCGGTTTTCGATCCAGTACTTGTGCCATTCCTCGTCCGTGCCCGGCTCGACGAAGAACTCCATTTCCATCTGCTCGAATTCACGGGTGCGGAAGATGAAGTTGCCCGGCGTGATTTCGTTGCGGAAGCTCTTGCCGATCTGGCCGATGCCGAACGGCGGCTTCTTCCGCGACGTGGTGAGCACGTTGTTGAAGTTCACGAAGATGCCCTGGGCAGTTTCGGGGCGCAGGTAGTGCATGCCTTCTTCATTGGCCACCGGGCCAAGGAAGGTCTTCAGCAGGCCGGAGAATTCCTGCGGCTCGGTCCACTGACCCTTGGTGCCGCAGTTGGCGCAGGCAATGTCCGCCAGGCCGTTCTCGGGGGCGTGGCCCTTCTTTTCCTCGTAGGCCTCTTCGAGGTGGTCGGCGCGGTAGCGCTTGTGGCAGCTCAGGCATTCAACCAGCGGATCGGAGAAGACCTCAACGTGGCCGGAAGCCTCCCAGACCTGGCGCGGGAGGATGACGGCGGAATCCAGCCCGACGACGTCGTCGCGCCCGCGGACCATGTGCTGCCACCACTGCTTCTTGATGTTTTCCTTGAGTTCGACACCCAGGGGGCCGTAATCCCATGCAGAGCGGGACCCGCCGTAAATCTCACCCGACTGGAAGACGAACCCCCGGCGCTTGGCGAGGGAGATGATCGGATCCAGTTTGGATTTGGTCGAAGCCATGGAATGGTACCGCCGTTCTTTCGTGTCTGCGCAGGCCGCTGGGTGCGGTCCGCTTATGGTCCCGTCCGCAGTGTGCACCGGCAGGTTGCGCGGCGAGGGACTGCAAAGGGCAAAAACCTACAACTACCAGCTTAAGGTCACTGCACCCAAAGCCCGGCACGCGGCACGGTGGGCACAGTGTGCTGTGAGGGGCAGATCACGGAAACGTGACGGGAACCATAAATTAGCCTCCGGTAATAATTAGGTCACATATTTGTTGCGTAACCCCCTACCTTCATACGATTCAGGAGCCTGGCTTAGGATTCCCTTACCTAAGCCGGCACACTTCCACTCCACCGAACAAGAAGCCGGACGGTACGTTCCGGCTGGATTAGGTTGCCTTGAAAAACCAACAAAAGAGCCACCGTGACCCTGCCGTCGGGAGGCGGACATGGCGCCTAATGGCGGGCGCCCTCGCGGCAGCGGCACTCGCGGCCGGAGGCCTGGCCGCCTTCTCCGTCACCGCCGCGCCGGCTGAGGCGATGGACCACACCGCGCCAGAGCACACCACGCCGGATATGACCGTGCCGGAGCCCACCGCCCCAACGGATCCGGGGCACGAGCACGGCGGCGACCCGCAGTACTCCACCGCCTATCTCGAGCGGAACTGGAAGCCCACCGCCTATGACACATGCTCGGCGGAACTTCACGCCGAGTACACCGCGCTCGGTCCGGACGGAAAGATCTATCCGACCTGGCACCCGGCACAGGTCATTGATCCGACCACGGGCAGCATGTGCACGTTCGGGCACGAGCACGGCGCGGACCCGGCCACCTCGGACATCTACGACTGGGTGGTGGATTACCTGACTCCGGCAGAGGCCGATGGGAAGACCGGCATACCGTTCGGCTACGCCAGCGAGGCGCTGATGATGTACGGCGCCGAGCATGAAGGCATGGCCATGCGCCACGAAGACAATGCCGGCCACAAAATCTTCCTGCAAAACAACGTTGAACTCATCGACGAGAACCGCGAATGGGTACTGGACGCTCAGGGAGCGGTTGTCACCTGCGATTTCCTCATCAAACAGCATCAGGGCAGCTGGTCCCCTGATGCCACGTCGAACAATGCCCATGAAGCCATATACGCGTCCAAGTGCTCTGACGGCACCGAAATCATTTCGACGACGCTGAGCAAGTTCGGCAATTCCAACGAATTCCACAAGAACTGCGGCGCACTTGAAGCAGTGGCCACCATGGGCAGCAAGCTGCCGGCGGGCTACGGCGGATCCCGGCAAATCCCCGATGCCGCGTGCGTTGCGGAGCATGCCACCGGCGAGGCCGCCTCGCTTTGGGGAATCTATGAGCTGTGGAAGGGCGAAAACCGGATCACAGCAGCTGACGGCACTCTGCTGGCGCATTTCGACCCGTGGTTCGGCGTGCGAAACCCCAGCCGCTACTACGATCCGGCGAACAGCGACGCCGCGCAGAACAAAAACGGCATCTCACGCCCGGTGGACCTGGCCTGGGGAGAAAACGCCGCCGCCGGGTTCCCCTGGAGCACCGTGAATTCGCTGGCACCGCTTGACTGGCAGGATCCGGCCTCTCCGTTCGACGGCGCGCAGCGCGACTTCTATCTGAACCAGAACTCAGTCACCCCCGGAACCCCGTCCGCCGTGTACACCGACCCCTACGGAACGGGCGGCTCCGAAACTGCGTTCACCGGCAGCATCCGGCAGCACCTCGTCGCAGGAACCGCCACAGGTGCAGTGTCCCTGAGCACGCAGAAGTTCGACACTGCAGCCGACTTTGGAAAGAACAACGGCGTTCACGCCCCCAACTAAGCCCGGAACGAGCCAAATTAACATGTTGTATGAAAATTCATCACCGCGGCGCCGCCTCCTGGCGGGCGCCGCAGCGCTGGCCGTTGGCGTTGGTTCGCTGACCGTTGCCTGGCCGCTGGCCGCAGCCGCCGAAGAAACGGATCCGCTGCTGGCGGGCAAGAGCGTCTGGCAGGGCGAGGCCAACGGCACCCTGGGGTTTAGCGTGAGCAGCTCCTCCTGCGACGTCAACGGTGACGGGATGGATGACACCATCCTGGGCGACTGGGGCTGGGACCGCCCCGGCTACGTCAACACCGGCGCCGCCTATGTTGCTCTCGGCACCGGAACGCCGTCAGGCGGCGACGTTGCTGATCCTGACGCTTCAGGCACCATCCGCATCGACGGGCCCTCCGTCACCGTTCCGGCCGGCGCATGGGTTGGCTGGGCTGTGTCCTGTCTGGGCGACACCAACGGCGACGGCATTGACGATTTTGTCCTGGGGGCGGGCAGCCGCGGCTACCAGCAGGCCACCGTGATCTTCGGTGCGCGGGACTTCTCCCCCGTGGATCTGGACTTCCTCGGCACGCGGGGATTCGTCATTGAGGATTCCGGCGCAGCTGACAAAACCGCAGCGGACAACTCCACCGATAACTTCGGTTACTCCGTGGCAGCAGTGGGCGACGTCGACGGCGACGGACTGGACGATATTGCGGTTGGCGACATTCTGGCCGACTACAACGGCCGGACCAACAGCGGTCGGGTTTGGATCGTCAAGGGACAAACCTCCGTGCGCACGGTCAACGTCCAGACGGATGCCGGCCGCGTAATCCGCACCATTGACGGTGCAGCCGCCCAGGACCGCCTGGGTACGGTCAGCGGTGCGGGGGACGTGAACGGTGACGGAGCCGCAGACCTGCTGGTGTCCGCCTACACCGCTGCTCCCTGGGGTGCGGAAGTCTCATCCTCCGGTGCCGCCTACGCCCTGTGGGGCGGCCGGACCGGTGGCCTGGACCTCGCCGCGATGACCGATGACGGCTTTATGATCTATGGCCCGCAGCGCCAGCGGGACCGGCTGGGCGCATCCATTGCCGGTGTCGGCGACATCAACAATGACGGGTTCGCCGACATTGCGGTGGGAGCCGACGGCGTGTCCCGGCCGGATGCGCCCCGTAACGGCGGAGCTGCCGTGATCTTCGGCTCGGCGTCGTCTGCCCCTGTCATGACGGCTCCGGAAGCCTCCGCCGCCACCGTCTTCAGCTGCAGCTCAGGCTCGGCGGATGCCACGTGCACCGACGGCGAGACGCAGGAACGCGGCTACTGGATTGAGGGAGCCGCCGACGGAGGCCGGACCGGCGCTTCCGTGGCGGGCATCCCGGACCTCAACGGCGACGGAACACCTGAGGTGCTTCTGGGCTCGGCCGCAAACGGTGAACTCTGGGCGGTGAACGGCCTGCCGAACGGCTCAGGCCGCCTTGGCCTGGCCGGGCTGCCTGCTGAGTCAGGACAGCTGCTGGGAGCAGACGTCGGAACGTCTGTCGGCGTGGCCGGAGATTTCAACAGTGACGGCAGCCCGGATGTGGTGGCAGGCGGAGGGAACGCGGTTTCGCTCTACCTCCTCTCGGCGGCCCCGGCAGCACCGGCACCTGAACCGACGACAGATCCGGCACCGGCGCCCACCGACGAACCGACGCCGGAACCGTCAGCTGAACCTACGGCTCCCGCTCCGGAACCGTCTGCTGAACCTACTGCGGCCCCGTCACCGGGCACCGGCAGCACTCCAGCCCCGGGGGGTTCAGCAGAAGAACCGGCTGACACGGGGACACCGGGTTCAGACTCTGACGGGAGCACGGAGGAGCCGGATGGAGCCGCAGCCGAGGCAACGCCGGACACCGGTTCGAAGGCTCCGCTGGCGGAAACCGGCGTGGGCAAGAGCCTGCCCTGGATCGGCGGAGCGGCAGTTCTGCTCCTGGCCGCCGGAACCTGGCTCCTCATGAAGAGGCGCAGGGCGTAACAACCCACTACAGGAACAAATAAGCAGACCGTCCGGCGGAATCCGCCGGACGGTCTGCTTGCATGTGGGGCACTGACTGCTTACATATGGGGCACTTACCGTGCCGATGGCCATTCAGTTCAACCCCATCAGCTGAACCTCAAAACCACATCAGCTGAACAACGGCTGCCCGATGTACTCCCCTGCCTGAATCCCCGGCGGGACCGCAAACAACCCGCTGCCGGTATGCCGCAGGTATTCCGCCATGAGGTCATTCTTGGCCATGGCCGACTGCATCGGGACGTAATGCGAGCGCGGATCCACCAGATAGGCCACGAAAAACTGTCCGGCGTCGAACCGGCCCAGGTCATCCGTGCCGTCGGCATAGTTGTAACCGCGGCGCAGCATGTGCACTCCGCCGTTGTGGTCCGGATGGGCCAGCGCCAGGTGTGACCCTGCGTCGATCAGCGGCCCGTTTCTGCCCGGAAGCGAAAAATCCGGTGCTGTAAATTCGTCCCCTCCGGACAGCGGGGCACCCTTTCGCTTGGTGCGCCCCACCACCAGTTCCTGCTCGCGCAGGGTGGTCCGGTCCCAGGTCTCCACGTGCATTCGGATCCGGCGCATCACCGCGTAGGTGCCGCCGTCGAGCCATGCTTCAGCAGCCGGGCTGCCTCCCACCCACACGTGTTTGTCCAGCAGATCCCGATCCTGCGCCATGATGTTGGCGGTGCCGTCCTTGAAACCAAACAGGTTGCGCGGCGTCACCTGGCCCGTCGAGGTGGAGGCAGTCCGCCCAAAGCCGAGCTGCGACCACCGCACCCGCGCCCGCCCGAAGGCAATCCGGGAGAGGTTCCGCACCGCATGCACCGCCACCTGGGGATCGTCGGCGCAGGCCTGGACCATCAGGTCCCCGCCGGTCCGGTTCGGCTCAAGGGCATCCCCGGAAAAGAGCGGAAGGTCGATCAGCGCAGCGGGCAGGCGGGAGCGGACTCCGTAACGGTCCTCGCCGTCCTTCTCGAACAGCGTCCGGCCGAACCCGAAGGTAATTGTCAGGTGCGCCGCGTGCAGATCCTGTGCTTCGCCGGTGTCTTCGGGCGGTGCGTCGTAGGCACCGCCCGAAGCTCCGGTGGCACCGACGTCGCGGCCCGCCGTCATGGCTTCCGCGGCTTCGGTCCAGTCCCGCAGCAGCGAAATGACCGATTGCCGCGTGGACGCCGTCAGATCAAAGGCCGCGGTGTGCATGTGGTCCTGGGCCTCCGTGGTGATGCCCGCCTGATGCGCGCCGTAAAGGGGCACGACGTCGTTGACCGGCGAACTGCGCTCCCTTCCCGCTGCGAACGCCCCGGCAGCACCGGCGGCAAGTCCGATGCCTCCGGCTCCGGCCGCAGTGAACAATCCCCTGCGGCTCAGGCCTCCCCCGCCGCGCGATTCTTGCGGACACATGTGTTCGCCGCCCTACTTAACGACCGCTGCCGTCAGTTTGGACAGGGGCTCGCTGAGCGAGTCCACGGCCGCACTGAGTTCCTGGATCTGCTCGTCCGTCAGCTCGGTGTAGAGCTTGAAACCGTCGTCCACCCGGTACTGGTCCAGCAGTTCCTGGAGCGCTGCAAAGTTCTCCTCGAGCGCTGCGTCGAGGTCGCCGTCGTTCTCGGCCAGCAGCGGCTTCAGATCCTCGTAGGCAATCCGGGCGCCGTCCACGTTGGCCTGGAAATCCCAAAGGTCGGTATGGGAGAAGAACTCCTCTTCACCGGTCACCTTGCCGGTGGCCACTTCATCCAACAGCTCTTTGGCGCCGTTGGCCAGCTTGTCCGCCGTAAAGGTCAGTTCCTGGGTGCGGCTGAACAGCTCCTCCGTGTCCGCCACCATCTTGTCCGCAATGTAGCTGCGCTCTTCCGCGGTCATCTTGGTGTAATCAACGGGGGCCCAGAGGTCCTTTTCGGCCCGGTGCCAGCCGGTGAATTCATCGCCCTCTTCAAGATCGGCTTCCCGTGCGTCCAGGATCGGGTCCAGGTCTCCGAAGGATTCCGCCACGGGTTCGATGCGCTCCCAGTGCATGCGGACCTGCGGGTAGAGGGCGCGCGCCGTCTCTTCCTCGCCGGCTGCAAATGCGGCTGCGAACTCCCGGGTACCTTCCACGAGCTGGGCCGCCTGGTCCTTGACGTATGCCGCGTACAGGTTGACGGCGGTGTCCTGCAGTTCGGCGCGGTCGGCGCTGATTTCCTGTCCCGCCGGTGCTTCCGTGACGGTGAAGGCGGAACGGATGCCATCCCCCACCATCCCGGGCTTGCACGCAGTGAAGTACTTGCCTTCGGGTGCCATGACCACCAGATCGCGGGTGAGGCCGGGGCCGATGTTTTCCACTTCACCGACGATCCGCAGCCCGTCCTCTGCCAGGAGATAGAACTCGGTGACTTCATCGCCGTCGTTGGTGACATCGAAGCGGATGGTTCCGCCGGGGGCGGTATCCGTTGCGACCGAGCAGTCATCGGCGGTGCTGCTCACGGCGATGCCGCCGCCGTCACCGGCAGCAGTGTTATCGGTGCAGCCGCTGAGTGCCAGGGCGGCAACGGCCAGCAGCACGGCCGGCGCAAGTGAGGGGTGTGCCTTCATGGTTATTCCTTAGGGTGCTGTCGGCAGCGGAATCAGGCTGCCGTCACGGGCCGGGACGCGGTCGTGTCCCGGCGGGAACCGCTGCGGTGAACGCTGCGGAAGTAAAGCCACATCACCGGGATGACGTACAGCGTCCATGCCGTTGCTTCAAGCCAGGTGGTGGCGGGAGAGAAGTTGAAGACGCCCTTGAGCAGCGTGGCCAGCCAGCCGCTGGGAGCGATGATGTGCGAAACATCGAAGGCCAGGGAGTTCAGCCCGGGCAGCACGCGTGCTTCCTGCAGGTCATGGACGCCATAGGCCAGGACGCCGCCGGCAACGATGATGAGGGCTGCTCCGGTCCAGGTGAAGAAGCGGCTGAGGTTGATGCGCAGGGCACCCTTGTGCAGGAGCATGCCCAGGGCAACCGCCACGGCAAGGCCAAGGAAGGCGCCGAGGATCGGCTCCCAGGTTTGCCCGGTGGCGCGGGCTGCCGCCCAAATGAACAGTGCGGTTTCCAGTCCTTCACGGCCAACGGCCAGCGCCGCCACCAGGACCAGCCCCCAGGCTTTGCCGTCTGATGCGCGGTCCACCTGGGTCCGCAGTTCGGTGCCGAGCGACCGTGAGGCTTTGGCCATCCAGAAGACCATCCAGGTCACAAATCCCACGGCCACGATGGACAGGCTGCCGCCGATGATTTCCTGTGCCTCAAACGTCAGCCCCCGGGGTCCGAAGGTCAGAAGCGCACCGAAGCCCAGGGACACCGCCACGGCGACGGCGATCCCGGCGTAGATGCGGGGAATCAGCGCCGTACGGCCGCTCTTCTTTAGATAGGCGAGGAGCAGGACAACAATGAGGACAGCCTCAAGTCCTTCACGGAGTCCGATGAGGAAATTACCGGTCATTGCGCACCTTGGTCAGGGCCAGCGCAGCCGTCTGTCCAACCGCTGCGGAGGCAAAATAATTACGCAACGGAAGTGTGCGCTATTAGACCTTAGCTTAGGCTTGGCTAAGTTACGCTTTTATTTCGAAGGGGCCCCGCAGGGTGCACCTGGCACGCCGCAGCGTCACCGCCGGCGCAGCACTCCGGGCATGTTCCAGGGCAGCGTGGCGACCACAATGGCGGCCAGCGTCAGCGCGGTACCCAGCACCGTGGCCGCGACGACGACGGAGCCCGGCGCCGGCAGGAAGATGTCCAGCAGCAGCGAACCCACCAACTGCCCGCCGATCATGCCCAGGCTGGTCAGCAGCACGCCCAGACTGCGCACCAGCAGGGCGCTCAGCCCAATGAAAACGCAGCCCAGCGGACCGCCCAGATACAGGTACCACTCCCCCGGCAGCGGATTTCCGAAACCGGACACGGCCACCTTTATCAGCCAGCAGACCAGCAGGACGGCAGCACCGGAGATGAAGTTCACCAGGGTTGCGGTGATCGGTGTTCCGTAATGCATGCCCGTGGTGCCGTTCATGGCCTGCTGGAAACTCATCAGCATGCCCGCGGTCAGAGGCAGCAGCACCGGCAGCAGCAGGTCACCGGCCGAGGATGTTCCGCTGAGCTTGGGGCTCACGGCCCACGCGACGGCGGCGATGGTCAGCACAGCGCCAACCACCCGCATCACCGTCAGGGCTTTCTTTCCCGCCGGTCCAATGCCCAGGCGGTCCACCACCAGCCCGGTCATGGTTTGGCCGGCGACGGCGGCAACGGTAAACACGGCAACGCCCAGGACTGCCACGGTGAGGGTTTGGGACAGCACGAAATAGCCGCCAATGGCTCCGGCCAGCACGTAATAGCGCGGAAAACGGCGCTCGCGCAGGGCCGGAAGGAGCTGGGCGGCACCGGCGCGCCCCCGCGGCAGCAGCGCCGAAATCAGGATCATGACCACCAGCCCCACGGAGAAGCTGATGAGGGCTGCAGCCAGCCCGTCGTCGATCCTTTCGCGCAGCGCACCGTTGACGCGCGCCTGCGCGGGAATGGCCGTCCCGGCCAGGACAGCAAGGGGAAGACCGATCAGCGGATTGATTCGCACAGCGTTTGGCACGGACTTACCCTACGGCAGGGCGGGCGTAAGGCCGGAATCGGCCCCGGACAATTTCCGGCAGAATGGACACATGAGTAATACCGATCCCCAAGACCTTCCCATCCGCGACGAAATGATCCGCCTGGGCCAGCTGCTCAAGCTTGCCAGCCTGGCCGAAGACGGCATCGAGGCCAAGCAGCTGATTGAAGACGGCCTGGTGCAGGTCAACGGCGAGATCGAGGAGCGCCGGGGCCGCCAGCTGCACCCCGGCGATGTCATCTCCGTCAACGGCGAAGCCATCCGGATCGTCACCGAAGACTAACCCTTCTCCGGCGGGCCGGCCGGCCTTCTTCCGGTGCGGATCAGCCCTTGAGCACCAGGTGGGTGAGGAACTCCTTCACATGCCCCAGTTCCTGCATGTTGATGCCGTGTCCCATGTTCGAATAAAGGATCTTGGTCAGCGCCGTGTGCTCGTTCAGCCAGGCGTGGGTGAATTCGATGCGCGGCGCGTCGATCACCGGATCCGCCTGGTCCCGGCCCCAGAAGAACGGCACGCCGCCGGCGGTGAGCTCGTCGTCGTGGAAGAACGGATTTCCTTCAGCGGGAACCACAAAGCCGGAGAGCCCGACGACGGCGGCAAAGTCCGCGGGGCGGTGGCGCAGCAGCGTGCTGGCCACGGCCATGCCCATGGAAAAGCCCAGCAGGGAAACACTGCTGTGCACGTCCTTGACGCTGTCCAGCCAGCCGGCAACGTCGTCGACCGCGTCCACCACGCGCTCCACGGAAAAGTCCGCGTCGTTCATCAGCGGAAACCAGGTGTAGCCGGGGCCAAGGGCCTGCGGTGCGCGGACCGAGGCGATGGTGAACTCTGAGGGCAGGTAATCCGCCAGCCCCATCAGGTCTTCCTCATTGGCGAGGTAACCGTGGAAAAGGACCAGCAGCGGCGTACCGGGCCGCTCGGCTTCCGGCTTGGACCAAAGGACAGTGGGATTCCAGGGAGCAGTTTTAGGCATGATATTCATTCTGGCACGGCCTGTTCGCGAACCTACGGTCGCGTAGCCAGCCCTCTCCTTGACAGGATGAACTGGTGACTTCTCCTTCGATCCCCGAAACCTCGTCCACGCCGGCAGCCGGAACGTCCGGCCCTGCCCCGGAACCCGCTGCAGGCGGGGAATCCGCGGTTCATCCCTGGACCCGTTATGTGGCCATCGGGGACTCCTTTACCGAGGGAATCGGCGATCCCAATCCCCGGAGCCCCGGCGGGCACCGCGGCTGGGCGGACCGTGTGGCCGAGGAACTGGCACGCACCCGCGACGGCTTCGCCTACGCCAACCTGGCCATTCGGGGGCGGCTGCTGAACAAGATTATTGAGGAACAGCTGGAGCCGGCGATCGAACTGCATCCGGATTTGATCACCATCTGCGCCGGCGGAAATGACGTCATCCGCCCCGGCGGCGACCCCGACAAGCTGGCCGAGAAGATGGATGCTGCAGTGGACCGGCTCGTCTCCAGCGGCGCCACGGTGGTGCTCTTCACCGGGCCGGATCTTGGTGCCACGCCGGTGATCGGCAGTGTTCGCGGCCGCGTGGCCGTCTACAACGAGAACCTCCGGACCGTTGCCGCCAGGCACGACGCCGTGATCGCGGACATGTGGGCACTGCGCCAGCTGAGCAACCGGGAGATGTGGGCGCCGGACCGGCTGCATTTCTCACCGCTGGGCCACCACACGATCGCGGCAATGGTGCTGGAAACTCTCGCCGTTCCGCACACGCTGGAGCCCCTGGAGCCCAAGCCCATGCCGGTGAAGAACTGGAGGACGGCCCGCACCGAGGACCTGACCTGGGCCCGTGAGTACTTCATGCCGTGGGTGGTCCGGCGGGTGCGCCACCAGTCCTCCGGCGACGGCATTTCCGCCAAGCGTCCCGACGCCGGACCCATGTTTGGCGGTCCCGGCATGCCTCCGGGTTCGGCCGACTAAGCGGACGCCCGACCGGCCAGGCACTTTGGGCGGGCCGGCTCATTCAGCCTGCCAAGCCCCTTTCGGCCAGCGAAATCAGGTTCGCCAAATGGTCGGCCCATTCTTCGGTGTGGGTGCGGGCCACGTCGGCGCCCCCTGCCAGACCGCCCAGTCCGCTTTCGGTGACAACGACGTCGGTGTAATCCGTTTCAGGGTCCGGTCCCGGTGATGCAGCCAGCTGAATGCTCACCACCGTGTGCGCATTCCAGTCGGGCATTCTCCAGCGGAAGGACAGCAGCCGGTCCCGCGCCACCGCCAGCACTGTGCCCGAAGCTCGCTGCTCGCCGTCGTCGTCGGCCGCCCGTTCCGCCAGCGGCGACCCGGGGCTGGCCGTGAACTCCATTTCCGGCCACCACGCCGCACGGTTGTCCACCAGCGTGTGCCAGAGCTGCGCCGGGGAACACTGTGCCTGCGCCGCCACGCGAATCGAATCACCCATGGGGTTGTTTCTTCCACGTTCAGGCGGCCTTCGCAAGGGTAGGCGCCCCCCGCCGCCGCTAGGGCGCTCCGAAGAACCGGTCCCGCAGCGGAACGCCGATCTGCTCAACGTCGGTGAGGAACCCGTCGTGGCCGATCGGCGCACTGATCATGTGCACGCCGGTCTTCCGGGGCAGAGCCGCTGCCAGTTCGTATGAGTGCTGCGGAAGGTAGAGCCGGTCCGAATCCACGGCGGCTATGAAGAATTCGGCACCAGCGCTGGCCAGCGCCTGGCGAACCGATCCGCGGCCGCGGGCCACATTGTGGCTCATCAGGGCCTCGGTCAGCAGCAGGTAGCTGTTGGCGTCGAACCGGTCTGCGAGCTTCCGCGCCTGATGGTCCAGGTAGCTCTCCACCGCATAACGCCCGCGTGCCGCCGGCAGCGCGGACCCCAGCGGGTCCTCCTCCAGCTGCGCTCCATTGCCAAAGCGGTACTCCAGCTCAGCTTCGGAGCGGTAGGTAATGTGGGCGATCCGGCGGGCGAGGCCGAGACCGGCAACGGGAGCCCTGCCGTTGTAATAGTCGCCGCCGTTGAAGTCCGGATCCAGCCGGATGGCTTCCAGCTGCGCCTGGCCAAAGGCAATTTGCTCCGCGGAACTGGCAGCGGTGCAGGCAATGACGGCGCAGCGCTGCACCCGGCCGGGTTCGGTGGCGGCCCATTCCAAAGCACGGGCGCCGCCCAGGGAACCGCCGAGCACGGTGTGCCAGACGCGGATTCCCAGCTGATCGGCCAGGCGTGCCTCAGCGCGGACCGAGTCCCGGACCGTGACAAAGGGAAACCGCGAACCCCACGGGAGCCCCTGCGGATCCGGTGACGAGGGTCCGGTGGATCCGTAGCAGCCGCCGAGCATGTTGATGCAGACGACAAAGTACCGGTCAGTGTCCACCGTCTTGCCCGGACCCACCAGTGCGTCCCACCAGCCGTCCTCGTCGCTGCTGCCCCGGGCCACGTGGGTGCTGCCGGTGAGGGCGTGGGCCACCAGTACGGCATTGTCCGCATCCGCGTTGAGGGTCCCCCACGTCTCGTAGGCAAGGGAAACGTCCGGCAGGTAGCCTCCGGTTTCCAGGTGCAGGCTGCCGATGCGCGCATGCCGCAGCACCCCGTCCCCGGCGGAGTGCTGCGGCGCGGTGCGGCCGGCGGTTCCGGCAGCGTTTGAGGTAGAAGGAAGTGTCACGCTGCCCGCTACGCTCCCTTGGCTGCCCGGAACCCGGCGTCGAGGTCCGCAATAATGTCGTCAATGTGCTCAATGCCCACTGAAAGCCGGACCAGCCCGGGGCTGACTCCCGCTGCCAGCTGCGCCTCGGCCCCCAGCTGGCTGTGGGTGGTCGACGCCGGATGAATGACCAGGGAGCGCACGTCACCCACGTTCGCCACATGGGAGTGCAGGTCCAGGGCATCCACGAACCGCTTGCCGGCGTCGATGCCGCCGTTGATCTCGAAGGAGACAATGGCGCCCGTTCCGCGCGGCCCGTAATGGCGTCCGCGCTCGAACCACGGGCTGGACTCCAGGCCCGCATAGGCGACGGAGACGACGTCGTCGTGCCCTTCCAGCCAGTTGGCCACCGCGACGGCGTTGCTCACGTGCCGCTCCATGCGCAGGCTCAGGGTTTCCAGGCCCTGGGCAATGAGGAACGCGTTGAACGGGGACACGGAGGAGCCAAGATCGCGCAGCAGCTGGACCCGCGCCTTGAGGATGTAGGCGAGGTTGGCACCCAGAATGCCGCCGGCGCCCAGGTCACGGGCATAGACGAGACCGTTGTAGCTCTCATCCGGGGTGTTGAAGCCGGGGAATTTCTCCGGATCGGCACCGAAGTCAAAATTGCCCGAATCCACGATGACGCCCGCAATGGCGGTACCGTGCCCGCCGAGGTACTTGGTGGCCGAGTGCACCACAATGTCCGCACCCCACTCGATGGGCCGGATCAGGTACGGGGTGGAGAGCGTGTTGTCCACGATCAGGGGAATACCGGCCTCATGCGCCACTGCGCTGATGCCCTCGATGTCCAGTACGTCCTGGCGGGGGTTGGAGACCACCTCACCGAAGAAGGCCTTGGTGTTGGGCTGCACCGCCGCCCGCCACTGCTCCAGATTGTCCGGATCGGCCACGAACGTTGTGGTGATGCCGAACTTCTTCAGCGTGTGCTTGAACAGGTTGTACGTGCCGCCGTAGAGGCTGGGGCTGGCCACAATGTGGTCTCCGGCTTCGGCCACGTTGAGAATGGCGAAGGTTTCCGCGGCCTGCCCGGAGGCGAGCAGAAGTGCCCCGATCCCGCCTTCAAGGGAAGCGATCCGGTTTTCCACCGCTTCCTGCGTGGGGTTGCCGATGCGGGTGTAGATGGGGGCAAGCTCAGCCAGGGCGAACCGGTTGGCCGCTGCTTCCGCACTGGGAAAGACAAAGGACGATGTCTGGTAAATAGGCAGGGCGCGGGCGCCGGTAGCGGCGTCGGGCTCCTGGCCGGCATGGATGGAACGGGTTTCGAAGGACCAGTTTTCTGACACTGCTTAGCTCCCATAACCTAAGGGCCGCACAGAGACTTCCGGCCGGAACAAGGTAACCGGCAGCCACGTGGGACCCGCGCTTGCCCTGCATCCGTTGAGGCAGGGCCAGGTCTTCACCCGGGGCACCCCACCGCGGTTGGAGGGTTGCCGGCCAGCAAGCCGGGGCTATCTGCTGGCACTCATGACCTATCCCCTATGAAAACGGATAAGTCCGGCGCCTGCAAGGAGTGTGACGGATCATTTCCAGGGCGTCGGCGGCACGGATGGCGCGTACCTTTTCCCGGCGGCTGCGGGGAAAGCGCCTTTGGCCGCCTTAGGTGGTCCTAAGTCGAGACGCTGGTCACAACGTGCCATTATGGGCCGCATGCGCTTGGACCATGTATCTTATGCCAGTGAATCCGACGGTCTTTTGGCCACGACAGAGAGGATCGCAGACGCTCTGGGAGCGGACTTCGTCAAGGGCGGCGTCCATCCGCGTTTTGGTACGCGGAACATGATCCTTCCCCTGGCCAACCATCAGTACGTCGAGGTGGTGGAGGCCCTGAACCACCCGGCCTCGGACAAGGCTCCCTTCGGCCAGGCAGTGCGCCAGCGCTCCGAGTGCGGCGGCGGCTGGATGGGCTGGTGCGTGGCCGTGGATGACCTCGCCCCCTTTGAAGAACGGCTTGGACGGCTCTCCGTTCCGGGCAACCGGAAGTTCCCCGACGGACAGGAACTGACCTGGCGGCAGATCGGCATCAACGGCCTGATCGCCGACCCCCAGGTGCCGTACATGCTGCGCTGGGATGACGGAACCGAGGAACTGCACCCCTCGGCCGCCCTGCCCGGCATGCCCGGTGCCGTGAAGCTGGACTCGCTGACCATCGCCGGCTCCGCTGACCGTGTGGCGCAGTGGCTGGGCACCCCGGCCGAGGAACCGCTGGAGAACGTGGGTGTCACGTGGATTTCCCCCAAGGGCACGCCCGGCATCATGTCCGTCACGTTCAACACGGCCAAGGGCCTCGTCGAGATCTAGTTCTGCTGCCGTTCTGGGCATCCGCGCACCTTTCGGGCGGACCGGACCCCTGATCCGCTGCCGTTTTGGGCAGCTGCGCACCTTTTGGGCGGACCGGACCCCTGATCCGCTGCCGTTCTGGGCATCCGCGCACCCTTCGGGAAATCACTGCCGGTCCGCACCGGCAGCAGAATCCCAATCCGGATGCGCCTGCCCAAAGTGGTCGCCTTTCCCGGTGGCGGCGGAACCAGTTGGGCAAATGCTGCCGCTTTGGGCAGCCGCGCACCTTTTGGGCGGGCCGGACCCTGATCCGCTACCGCTTTGGGCATCCGCGCACCTTTTGGGCGGACCGGACCCCTGATCCGCTGCCGCTCCGGGCAGCCGCGCACCTTTTGGGCGGACCGGACCCCTGATCCGCTGCCGTTTTGGGCATCCGCGCACCTTTTGGGAAATCACTGCCGGTCCGCACCGGCAGCAAATTCCCAATCCGGATGCGCCTGCCCAAAGTGGCGGTCTTTCCCGCTGGTGGCGGAACCAGTTGGGTAAATGCTGCCGCTCTGGGCATCCGCGCACCTTTTGGGCGGACCGGACCCTGATCTGCTGCCGCTTTGGGCATCCGCGCACCTATTGGGCGGACCGGACCCCTGATCCGCTGCCGCTCCGGGCATCCGCGCACCTTTCGGGCGGGCCGGTCCGCACCGGCAGCAGATTCCCAATCCGGATGCGCCTGCCCAAAGTGGCCGCCTTTCCCCCGGGCGGGGTTTTTATCCACAGATCGCTCCCAGTTCATCTAGTGAAGAAAGCCCCGGATTCACGCTTGTCCCATGGATCCGGAGTTTCTTTATGCAGCCGACGCCGATCGCGACGGCTCCGGCAGACGTTCCCTGGCCCGGAGATGTCAGGCGGGCGAGCTGGTCCGGGTGCGGGCCGGGGTCTACGTCGAAGCCGCCCAGTGGCAGAAGATGCCGCAGTGGGACCGGGACCGTGCCTCGATTACTGCTGCCGTGGATCAGGCACAGGCACCACGGATCCTGATCCAGCAGTCGGCCGCCGTCATCTGGGGTTTACCGGTCGTCGGCAGAACCTCTGAAATCCTGCTGCTGGCACCGGGCACTTCGCATGGAAGGCGCCGCGGCAGTCTCCGCTGGACACCTCGGAGATTACTCGAACCGACCACGACAAGGGACGGCCTTACCCTCACCTCACGTGCTCAAACAGTCCTCGACATGGCCGCTCGGCTTCGCTTCGAGCGTGCCGTTCCCGCCATGGACCACGTCCTGCGTCCGGATGCGGCACGCAGCCTTCCCGCTTTGGAGAAGGATGCCTTGCTGATCCTTTGCGAAAACCTTCCGGACGAGGCCAAACGCACCAGGGCGAGAAGGGTGATCTCCTTCGCGGACAGCCGTTCCGAATCCCCCGGCGAGTCCTATTCCCGTGCCGTTTTGCATCTGTACGGATTTCCGCCTCCGGACCTCCAATATGAGTTCCGGTCTGCCGGAGGACAATTCATTGGAAGAACCGACTTTTTCTGGAAGGACTACGCGCTGGTCGGTGAATTCGACGGCGCGGTGAAGTATGGAACCGCGGGATCCAGCCGAAGCCCCGGCGCCAGCCAACAGGTCGGCACGGCTTCCCGGGAAGCCCTCATCCTCGAGAAGAGGCGGGAAGATGCGATTCGGGCGACCGGCGTTGGCTTTGTCCGCTGGTCCTGGGCCGACCTCATCAAACCCCGGAACGATCCGGACGGGCTGATGAGCATGTTGCTTCGAGCTGGGCTGCCCAGGCAACGCCGCCGCTGAAACGGTCAGGAACCCACGGCCGCGCGGACCAGAGCGGCATTGGTCTCCCGCACCGTGTCGGCATCGATCTTCACCACGCGCCGGTCATAGGTGAGCAGCCCGTTCACTTCGTCCTCCACATCGGTCAGCTGCGTGTACACGGTCGCAGCCAGCCCCTGAGCCACCGCCGGTTCGATCTGCTGACGGTGCAGCTTGATCCACGCCCGCCGCAGGGCCTCCGGCGTCTTGAATTTCCGGTAGCCGAACTCCTTCTCGTTGAAGGTGTGGCCCGGAACGCGCAGGCTGTAGCCGCCGTACTCGGACAGGACGACGGCGCGCCCGTCCCGCAGCCAGCCCTTCCGGAGCACAAACGGCACAAAGTACACGTGCACGCTCTTGAGGTCTCCCCCGCCCTGGTCGTGCCAGCCGCTGGCATGGTCGATGCTGCGGGTCGGATCCAGCGAGCGCAGCAGGTCGGTGACGGCGTTCGCGTCAAACTGGCCCCAGCCTTCGTTGAACGGAACCCACACGGCCAGCGAGGTGCTGTTACGCAGCAGGTTCACGGTGCCGTGCAGCTCCGTCAGGAACTCGTCCCGGCCCGCTTCATCAGCACGCCCGAACGCATCGTGGTCACTGTCATCACGGTGGGGCAGCCCCACGGCCGGAGCCGTCACCACTGAGTGCCGGTAGGAACGGCCGCCGCTGACCAGGTCCTGCCACACCAGCATGCCGAGGCGGTCGCAGTGGTAGTACCACCGCAGCGGTTCCACCTTGATGTGCTTGCGCAGCATGGTGAAACCCAAATCCTTGGCGGTTTGGATGTCATAAGCCAGAGCAGCATCCGACGGCGCCGTGTACAGCCCGTCCGGCCAGTACCCCTGGTCCAGCAACCCGGCGTGGAAGTACGGTGTGCCGTTGAGCAGGAGCCGGGTATGACCCGCTGCATCCGGTCCCGTTCCAAAGGTCCGCAGCCCGGTATAGCTGCGCACACTGTCGATCTCCCGGCCGCCCGAAAGCAGCCGCACGTCCAGGTCATACAGGAACGGATCATCGGGTGTCCACAGATGCGGATCCGGCACCGGGATGTTCACGGCTTCCCCGGGAACGACGACGGCGTCCGCCACAGTGCGTCCGCCGGCGGACACAGTGATCGCCGCAGACAGGTCGCGCCCGACGTCGCCGGTCTCGTCCAGCAGCACGGTCACCGTGACGGAGTCCAGATCCGGAACCAGGAGCAACTGCGAGATGCTCGTCCCCGGCACGGACTCCAGCCACACCGTTTGCCAGATGCCGGACTGCGCGGTGTACCAGATGCCGCCGCGGTCCAGGGTCTGCTTGCCACGGCTGTGGTATCCGGTGTCACTGATGTCCCGGACCCGGACCACGATTTCCTGCTCGCCACCGGGCACCAGCGCGTCCGTGACATCCAGGGAAAACGGCAGGTAGCCGCCGTCGTGCCCGCCCATTTCCGTGCCGTTCACCGTAACCGTGCAGCTTTGGTCCACCGCGCCGAAATGCAGCAGCACGCGCTCGCCGGCAAAACCGTCGGGCAGCCGGACCATGCGCCGGTACCAAAGGAACTGCTGGGGCTGGAGTTGGCGGCCGACACCGGACAGCGGTGCCTCGGGCGAGAACGGTACGAGGATCTGCCCGTCCCAGTCGCCCTCGGCTGGCGGCCGCTTCCTGCGGACCGAGGTGATGGCGTACTCCCAATACCCGTTGAGGTTCAGGCAACTGTCGCGGACAAGCTGCGGACGCGGATATTCCTGCAGAACGGATTCCGGATCCAGGTCAGCTCCCCACGGGGTCGTCAGTGTCACAGGCGGGTGTGCTCCTTGGTCGGCGTTCCGGGCGGGCATCACCGGCGGCGGTGTCCAACTCCTGCGGCACCCTTCAGCGCGCGCGGCCTGAACGCTGCCTCGCCGCGATGATGTCCCGTGCAGTCGCGCGCAGTTCATCGGAGCCGATACCGTGATCCGTGCCCCAATGCCGCTGGATGCCCAGATCCAGTTGCCCCGCGACAAGTTCGACACCGATCAGCGTAGCTTCTTCAGCTACGTCCTGCACGGCCGGCTTCAGTGCCTCAACGATAGTGCTGCGGTGTCTCTCCAGGGGTACGGGGTGAGCGGGCATCACGCCGGAAGTGCCCCCAGCACACTGTTGGGACCCGGAGCCTTATCAGTCTCCAGAATGTACTGGATGGGGATTTGGCCTGTGACCATGATGCCTTTGACCACTTTTTCCCTGCGCTGAAGCCCGACCTCGATTCCTTCATCCCGCAGTACCTTCGAGAAGAGCTGAATGGACAGCGGATCTGTGCTGTTTTGTTCACACCAGATGATGAACATGCCGTAGAGGTCGGCAACGGGCAGGACTGCACTGTCATCGAGGTCCCGTACGGTGCATACAGCAAGGAACTGACGGACCCGGTCCTCGGCTGTCTTGGCGTTCCCGGTACGGTCAGCGGGGGTTGTGTCTGTCATTGCAGTCATGCGCTTCTCCTGATCGATCGGTGCGAGTGGCCACTACCGGCCATGCAAACTCTGATCTCTCCGAAAACCATGTCGGCTGCTCTACACTGTAGACTGTAGCCGTAGGCCTACGTAGAAGCAACCATTATTATTAGTGCAGAGCGAGCGATGTTCGCTCCCCAAGACGATCAGGACGGACCCACCCCATGACGGAAGCCCCGGAAACACCAGCCACATCAGGTTCCCGAAAAGCTCGCCTGAGCAGGGAACTCGTGCTGGGGACGGCACTGGACCTGGTGGATGCCAACGGACTGGAAGCTCTCAGCATGCGTCGGCTGGCGCAGGAACTTCACTGCGATCCGATGAGCCTTTACCGTTACGCGGAAAACCGTGCAGCCCTGCTGGCCGGGGTCGAAGAACTGGTCTTCAATAAACTGACGATTTGTCTGGATGAGTTGGACTGGCAGGCTCAGCTGCGACGCATCGCCCATGACGTCCGGGTGCTGGCCCTGCAGCACCCCAACACGGTCCCGCTGCTGGTCACCAGGCCTTTGTCCACTCCTCTGGGCCTGCGCCCCCGGGGAACACTGCGGCCGCTTGAGCGGATTTTGGCGCTGCTCATGAAAGCCGGATTTTCCCCCGAGGATGCCCTGCACATCTATCGTGCCTTTTACTCGTTCCTCTACGGACACATCCTGAACGAGCTGCAGGAGCTCATCGCCGATCCCGAAGAAGATGAAGCCATTCTGCGTCTTGGCCTGCACCGGCTGCCCCCGAAGGAATTCCCCCGGCTCAGGTCCCTTGCACCGATTCTTGCGGACTATGACGGCGAAGTTGAGTTGGATCAGGGGTTGAGCATCCTGCTCTCCGGACTCGCTGAACAACTGGGCGGCGGACCTGTGCTGCACAGCTGAGCGCCGGTGACCGGCACCATGAAACGCAGAAGGGCAGGCGCGCCGGCATCAGTTGCCGATCCCGATGGCGGGACCAAACAGGGCAAAACCCACAAACCCGGTGATGTCCACCAGGGCATGGGCGATCACCAGCGGCATCACGCGGCGGGTCTTGACATACGCGTACCCGAAGATCAGCCCCATCAAAAAGTTTCCAATGCCCGGCCCAATCCCCTGGTACAGGTGATAGCTGGCACGGATCAGGGCGCTGGTCAGGATGATCGCCGGCGTCCCCCAGCCCAGCTGCCGGAGCCGCAGGAACAGGTATCCCACCACAATGACTTCCTCGAGGACCGCATGCCGCACGGCCGAGAGGATCAGCACCGGCAGCGTCCACCAGTACGTGTCCAGCGCTGCGGGCACCAGCGCGGTGGTGATGCCCAGCGCCCGGCCGGCCGCGTATACGCCCAGGGTTCCCACACAGATCACCGCCGCTAGGCCCGCGCCCAGCCCGAAATCGCGCAGCGGCTTCTCGAAGGTGAACCCGATGCGCCGGAACGCCGATTTACCGGGTTCAGTGAGCAAAAACAGCACCAGGGCCACGGGCAGCAGCGAGAAGAAAATCCCCAGCAGCTGATAGGTCAGGTCAAACCAGGGGTTCTCGTCCAGGACCGGGTTCAGCGTGGTCGTCTGCCCGGCCAGCGGTCCCTCGGTTGCCTTTTCCAGGAGTTCGACGACGGCGTAAACCCCCGAGCGGCCCAGGGACAGTCCCAGCACAATCAGGATTTCGAAGACGAGCATCTTCCGTGCCCGCGGATCAAGCGACTCGGCGGGGACGGAGGGGAAGGCGGCACGCATGCCTTCCATTGTGCAGGATGTGCAAGGAACCGCACGGTTCCGGACCGCGGATCGGCTACCGGGCAGGCAACCCCAGCTGTTGTCCGGCCCGCCACACGGCACCGGTCAGCGGCATGCCGGGCCGGTAGGCCAGATGCGCAGCCGAGGGAGCGTTGAGCAGCTGCAGGTCCGCACGGTGCCCGACGGCGAGCGACCCCACCGCCCGCTGCCCGTCCCGGTCCTCCCCGGTGTGCACGCGCAGGGCCAGCGCGCCGCCGAACGTCGCAGCCCGCAGTGCTTCCTGAACCGTGAGGCCCATCTGCAGCACCGCCGTCGCCACACAGAAGTTCATGGAACTGGTGTGAGAGGTCCCGGGGTTGCAGTTGGACGCCAGCGCCACCTGGACTCCGGCATCCAGCAGTTTCCGCGCCGGAGCCAGCGGCGCCCGGGTGGACAGGTCGCAGGCGGGCAGACAGGTGGCCACGGTTCCTGCCACCCGGGCGGCTGCATCCGTTCCGTCCGCGTTCCATTCCTTCCAGGTGCCGGCGAGCGCGTCGATGTCGTCGTCGGTCAGGTGGTTCACGTGGTCCACGCTGGCTGCACCAAACTCCACGGCCAGGCGCGCGCCGGCGCCGTGGCCCAGCTGGTTGCCGTGCACCCGCAGGCCCAGGCCGGCGTCGCGGCAGGCCTTCAGCACCCGCCGCGACTGGTCCTCCGTGAAGGCACCCTCTTCGCAAAAGACGTCGGCCCACTGCACATACGGCAGCACCGCTTCGAGCATCTCGGTGCACACCAGATCCGTGTAGTCGTCCGCGTCGGAGCCGGCCGGCACCAGGTGTGCGCCGAGGTAGGTCACCTGGTTCGCCACGGTGGCGGCAATGCGCGCGTGCCGCCGCTCTTCCTCCAGGTTCAGCCCGTACCCGGTTTTGGTCTCAAGATAGGTGGTGCCGCCGGCCGCCGCCTCGGCAACGCGTGCCAGCAGAAGCCGGGTCAGGTCATAATCCGAGGCAGCCCGGGTGGCATTGGTGGTGACGGCTATGCCGCCGGCAGCGTAGGACTCCCCCGCCATCCGGGCTTCGAACTCCGCACCGCGGTCCCCGGCAAAGACCAGGTGGGTATGCGAATCCACCCAGCCCGGAAGTCCCGCCCGCCCGCCGGCGTCAACCATCTCATCAGCGGCAGGCGCATCGGAAGCCGCACCGATCCAGCTGATCCGTTCACCCTCAAACACCACAGCCGCATCCTGCAGCACTGATCCGGTGCCGCGGGTTTCATCTTGGGTGGATAGCTCGCCAATGTTGGTGATCAATGTGGATGCCGGGGTGCTGCGTGCGGTGGATGTGCTCATGGGTCTTCCGTCGTGGTGGCTGGGATGGTGGAGGCGGACATGGTGGTGGCTGGCAGCGGCGGGTTTTTCCCGTCCACGGCGGCGACGGCGGCCGACAGCAGGGCCGCCGGATCGCCCAGTACGGCATGCCGGCCGTGGCGGGCCAGGATGCGTCCGCCGACGACCACGGTGTGGACATCCGAGGCTGTGGCGGAAAGTGCCAGCTGCTCGGGGCGCGAGCCGGCCGTCCGGAGAGTTTCGGGATCCACTGACATTAGATCGCAGCTGTTCCCCGGGGCCATCCCGGGAGCCGGCCGTCCCTGGGCGTCCGTTCCGGCAGCTGATGCCGCCGCATGCAGGTCCGCCGGGCTAAACCGGCCGCGTTCCCCGGAGCGGAGGCGTTCGCCGTGTTCCAGCGCGCGCATCTCCAGCCAGGGATCGACGACGGCGTGCTGGTCAGTGCCCAGCGCTATCCGGGCGCCGGCCGCCCGCAATTGTGCCGCCGGGCCGATGCCGTCGGCCAGATCCGCTTCCGTGGTGGGGCACATCACCACAGTTGCGCCGGCGGCTCCCAGAACGCCGATGTCTTCTTCACTCAGATGGGTGGCGTGAACCGCTGAGAGCCGCCGGGTCACCAGGCCGTGCTTGGCCAGCAGCAGGGCCGGCGTGAGTCCGGTTGCTTCCCGGCAGGCCGCATTCTCGGCGGGCTGTTCGGAGAGATGGATGTGCAGCGGCAGGTCTGCGGGGAGTTTCCGGGCGATCAGCTCCAGCTCCTCCTCCGGCACCCCGCGCACAGAGTGCAGGGCCGCAGCCACGCTGACCTGCGCCGGATCGAACTCCTCGGCAAACGCAGCGCGCAGGGAGGCCAGCCGCTGCAGCCAGGCGGCGCCGTCGCGGTCCCCGAAGCGCAGCTGTCCCTGCGTGAGCGGGGCACCAAATCCGCCGGCCAGGTAGCAGGTGTCCAGCAGCGTCAGGCGGATGCCCGCGGCGACGGCGGCCCGCGCCAGCGCCCGTTCCATGGCGTGCTCCTGCGGATAGGCGCTGCCGTCCGGCTGATGGTGGACGTAGTGGAACTCGGCCACGGAGGTCCATCCGGTGACCACCATTTCCGCGAACACCGCGGTGGCAAGCTGCTCGTACAGTTCCGGAGTCAGGGCGGCGGCGGCCTCATACATCTGCTCGCGCCAGGTCCAGAAGCTGCCGGTGCCGGCGGCGTGCGTGCGTCCGCGCAGAATCCGGTGGAAGGCATGGGAGTGCGCGTTGGACGCCGCCGGGAACGTCACGCCGGGCAGCCGGCAGTCACCTTCCCGTGCCGGCACGCCGGTTTCGGTTCCCGTCACCGTGCCCGCGGTGTCAATCTCCACCCGGACACCGCCGGCAACAGCGCCGTTCACCCAGGCTTGTTCGCACCAAAAGGACTTTTGCCGCTCCGGGATGCTCACAGCAGGTCCTGCAGGGCATCGGCGAGCGCGGCAACGCCGAGCTCGGCGTCGGCATCCTCCACATACTCCTCCGGCGAGTGGCTGATCCCCGAGGGATTGCGGACAAACAGCATGCCGGTGGGCACCAGGGCCGCCAGCACTCCGGCGTCGTGCCCGGCGCCGGTCGCCAGGACGGGGGCGCCGGGCACGGTTCGAGCCACTGATTGTTCGAGTGAGCGCTGAAGGGCGGCGTCAAAATGGACGGTGCCGGAATAGGATTCCTCGGTCAGGCGGACTGTGCAGCCCTCCATCGCGGCGATCCTCTGGGCCTGGCCGTGGATCTTCTCCACCAGGGCAGCGGTAACGACGTCCTCGGGGTGGCGGACATCCAGCCAGAGGTCCACCCGGGAGGCGATGACGTTGGTGCCGCCGGGAACAGGTTCCAGCCGGCCGACCGTGGCGCGGGCACCGGACTGGGCGGCGGCGGTCTGCCGCACGGCCACGATCAGCTGGGCTGCTGCGACCATGGGATCGGCGCGGTCCGCCATCAGGGTGGTTCCGGCGTGGTTTCCCTGCCCGGCGATGGTGAAGCGCCACCGCCCGTGGCCCAGCACGGATCCTCCCACGGCCACGGCCGGACCGCGCCCGGCCGCATCCATGAACTCCTCGGTGTTCAGGCCGCGCCCCTGCTCCACATGCAGTTCCACAAAGTCGCCGATGCGGCTCAGGGCCGCCTCATCGCGTCCCATCAGCTCCGGGTCCAGTCCGTTGGCGCGGGCGACGTCGGCAAAAGTGTTGCCGTCCGCATCCCGCAGGGACAGGGCTTTAGCCGGGTCGATCGCTCCGGCCAGCAGCCGGGAGCCGAGGCAGGCGACGCCGAAGCGGGATCCTTCCTCCTCCGGAAACACCGCGACGGCGAGGGCCCGGTTGCGGATCAGGCCCCCTTCCCTTTCCCGGGCCTGCAGCAGATCCACTGCCGCCAGGGCACCGGCCACGCCAAGGGGTCCGTCGAAGGCACCGCCCCCTGGCACGGAATCCAGGTGGGATCCGGTAACCAGCGCGCCGCGGCGTTCCGGTACGCCGGACGTCCCGTCGATCCCCGCCGCAGAATCCCCCGGCAGGTCCCACCAGGCCCACAGAATGCCGTTGGCATCCGTTTCCACGACCAGCCCGCGCCGAAGCGCTTCGGACGTGAACCATTCACGCAGGTCTCGTTCCGCGGCGGAGTACACCGGGCGGGAGTATCCGCCGCGGCGCTCATCTCGTCCGGTGTCCTCAATGGCGGCCATCAGAGCTTTAAGGGGCGAAGCAACGGGCGAAGCAGGTGACAGGTCCATGGATCTACTCTGCCATCGGAATGCGGACGCCGCGCTCGGCGGCGACGTCGGAGGCGCGCTCATATCCGGCGTCGACGTGGCGCATGACGCCGGTGCCCGGATCATTTGTCAGGAGCCGCTCCAGCTTTCGGGCGGCCAGCTCGGTTCCGTCCGCGACCGACACCTGGCCGGCGTGGATGGAGCGGCCGATACCCACGCCGCCGCCGTGGTGGATGGAAACCCAGGTGGCACCTGAGGCGGTGTTCAGCATCGCGTTGAGCAGGGGCCAGTCCGCGACGGCGTCGGACCCGTCGGCCATGGCTTCGGTCTCCCGGTATGGTGAGGCCACCGAGCCGGAATCCAGATGGTCGCGGCCAATGACAATCGGTGCGCTGACCCTGCCCTCCGCGACGAGCGAGTTGAACAGCAGCCCGGCCTTGGCCCGGTCGCCGTAGCCCAGCCAGCAGATGCGGGCCGGCAGGCCTTCAAACTCAACGTGCTCCGCCGCGGCGTCGAGCCAGCGGTGCAGGCGCGTGTTCTCCGGAAAGAGGTCCTTCATTGCGGCATCCGTGACCGCAATGTCCTTCGGATCGCCGGAAAGCGCCACCCAGCGGAAGGGGCCCATGCCTTCACAGAAGAGCGGCCGGATGTAGGCGGGAACAAACCCCGGGAACTCGAACGCCCGCTCGTAGCCGCCCTGGCGTGCTTCGTCACGGATGGAGTTGCCGTAGTCAAAGACCTCGGCCCCGGCGTCCTGGAAGCCCACCATAGCCGCCACCTGGCGGGCCATGGATTCGCGGGCCTTCTTCGTGAAACCTTCGGGGTCGGCGGTGGACTCGGCGACCCAGCGCTCCACGGGAATGCCGGCCGGCAGGTAACTCAGCGGGTCGTGGGCGGAGGTCTGGTCCGTGACAATGTCCACGCTGATGTCCCCGGCGAGCTGGCGGCGCAGCAGTTCCTCGAAGACCTCGGCGGCGTTGCCCACCAGTCCCACCGACAGCGCCCGTTTCTCGGCCTTGGCGGCCATGACCTTGGCGACGGCGGTGTCCAGGTCCGTTTCGACCTCCTGCAGGTAACGCTTCCCGGCACGGCGGCGCAGGCGGGATTCGTCGACGTCGACAATCAGCACCGCGCCCCCGTTAAGCGTCACGGCCAGCGGCTGCGCACCGCCCATGCCGCCGCAGCCGCCGGTGAGGGTCAGCGTGCCGGCGAGGGTGGCGTTTTCATCGCGAAAGAGCTTCCGGGCAACGGCGCCGAAGGTCTCGTAGGTGCCCTGGAGGATGCCCTGCGTGCCGATGTAGATCCAGGATCCGGCCGTCATCTGGCCGTACATCATCAGTCCTTCGGCCTCCAGCCGGCGGAACTCGGGCCAGGTGGCCCAGTCCCCCACCAGATTTGAGTTGGCCAGCAGCACCCGCGGCGCCCACTCGTGGGTCCGGAAGACGCCCACGGGTTTGCCGGACTGGACCAGCAGGGTCTCGTCGTCGGCCAGCGTGGACAGGGTGCGGACGATCGCGTCGTACGCCTCCCAGCTGCGCGCAGCCCGGCCGGTTCCGCCATAGACGACCAGATCCTCCGGCCGCTCGGCAACTTCCGGGTCCAGGTTGTTCATGAGCATCCGAAGGGGCGCTTCCGTCTGCCAGCTCTTAGCTGTCAGGGAAGTGCCGCGGGGGGACCGGATGCTGCGGGAAGGATCGGAAATGGTAGCCATGACCAGACGGTAGCTGAGGGTTCCGGTCCGCCCGCAGAAGATTTTCGGGGCGTCTGGGATCCCAGACAGCAACTGTTCAGAAAGGCTGCAGCGGCGCCGGAGGCTGGGACGTCTGGGCGCCCAGCCGGCGGGAGATTTCGGCGGCACACCGGGAGACACCGGTCAGCTGATCGGCCGCAAAGGCAGGGATCCCCTGCAGGGCGGCGGGACCCGCTGAATCGGCTGACAACCGGTTTGGCGCTGTGAGCGTGACGCTGGCAACCGCTCGGCCGGAGCGGTCCAGGACGGGCACGGCGATTGAGGAAAAGCCTTCCGTTACTTCGTTTTCCTCCCAGGCATAACCGCGTTCACGCACCTGCGCCAGGAGGCCGGTCAGGGCGGCACCTCCGATGCGGCCGGAGCGCAGAGTCTCTGAATCCGGGTAGAGTGCCCGCAGTTGCGCGTCCGTCATTTGGGCCAGCATGGCCCGCCCGCTGGCGGTGCGGTGGGCCGGAAGCCTGATGCCGGCGTCGGTCACCAGGGGCAGCTGCTTCGGTGCCCGTTCCTCAATCACGTAAATCACGTCGGTGCCCTGCAGGACTGCCAGGTGCGCGGTCAGGCATGCCTGGGTTACCAGCTTTCGCAGCGGAAACCGGCCAATGCGCTGCAGCGGTGCCTGCCGCGCGTAGCCGGTGCCGAGCTCATGGGCTGTCGCACCGAGGGCGTATTTGCGCTCCTCCGGCAAATGGACGGCAAACCCGTCGGCAACCAGGGCGGCAAGCAGGTGGTAGGTGGTGGACCGCGGCAGGGAGAGGTCCCGGGAAACGGCGGTGGCGCTGACGGGGCCGGCCTGCGTTCCCAAATACCGCAGGATCGACAGGACTTGTGCAGCAGCGGGAACCTGAACCCGGAAATAGCTCTCTGGCATGTGCAGAGTCTAGTGCAGTGTCTGGAATCCCAGACAGGGAATCGGCGTCCCGCTAGGACCCCTGCCGTTCCCATGCTCAGATAAGGAGATGGAAACCCTGCAGAACCCCCGTACAACCGTCGAGCTGGGAACCGGCGCCCTGGCGGCGGAGGACATCGTTGCCGTAGCCCGGCACGGCGCAGCCGTCACGCTGGCGGCCGAGGCATTCACCGCCATGACAGCCTCACGCACGGTCATCGAGGAACTCGCTGCCGACGATAAGCCCCACTACGGGGTTTCGACCGGTTTCGGGGCCCTCGCGGTGAAGCAAATCGTCCCCGAACAGCGCCGGCAGCTGCAGCGTTCACTGATCCGCAGCCATGCGGCGTCGTCGGGTGCGGAAGTGGACACGGAGGTGGTGCGGGCGCTGATGCTGAACCGGCTGTCCACCCTCGCCACCGGCCGCACCGGCGTCCGACCCAAGGTGGCCCTCGCGTATGCAGGGCTGCTCAATGCCGGCATTACTCCGGTGGTGGGCGAGTACGGTTCACTGGGCTGCTCAGGGGACCTGGCTCCCCTCTCCCACTGTGCGCTGGCCCTGATGGGCGAAGGCGAGGTCCGGACCGCCGACGGCGAGCGGGTGCCGGCCGCAGCGGCCCTGGCGGCAGCCGGGCTGGAACCGCTGGAGCTGCAGGAGAAGGAGGGCCTGGCCCTGATCAACGGCACCGACGGCATGCTGGGCATGCTCACGCTGGCCATCGCTGACCTGCACCTGCTGCTGTCCACCGCGGACCTGGCAGCAGCTATGAGCGTTGAAGGACTGCTGGGCAGCGACGCGGTGTTTGCCGCGGATCTGCAGGCACTGCGGCCGCAGCCCGGACAGGCCGAATCCGCCGCGAACATCCGGGCCGTTCTGGCCGGATCGGCTCTGATCGAGGAACAAAAAACCGGCGGCTTCACCCGCGTGCAGGACGCCTACTCACTGCGCTGCGTTCCCTCCGTCCACGGCGCCGCCCGATCCACCCTGCAGCATGCCGAGAATGTTGCAGACTGTGAGCGGGCCTCGGCCATCGACAATCCGGTGGTGACCCCCGACGGGCGGCTGGAATCCAACGGCAATTTCCACGGTGCACCGGTGGGCTACGTGCTGGATTTCCTCGCGGTCGCCGTCGCCGACATTGCCTCCATGAGCGAACGGCGCACCGACCGTTTCCTGGACCGATCCCGCAGCCACGGCCTCAACGCGTTCCTGGCCTTTGACCCGGGAGTCGATTCCGGGCACATGATTGCCCAGTACACGCAGGCCGGGATCGTTTCCGAGCTGAAGCGGCTGGCCGTTCCGGCGTCGGTGGATTCCATTCCCTCATCGGCAATGCAGGAAGACCATGTCTCCATGGGCTGGGCGGCGGGACTGAAACTGCGCCGCGCAATTGACGGACTGACGCGGGTCCTGGCCATCGAGGTGCTGACCGCAGCCCGGGCACTGGACATGCGCGACGGCGGTGTTTCCACCTCCCGCAGTGCGCCGGCGGTTACCGCGGTTCGGGCGGCCCTGCGTGAAGTGGTGCCGGGGCCGGGTCCGGACCGGTACCTGGCGCCGGAGATCGAGGCCTGCAGGGTGGCCGTGGCGGACGGTTCCCTGCTCGCTGCTGCTGACTCCGTGCTGGACACGCCGTTACTCTAAGCCCATGACACCTACGGATACTCCCGTCCCTGCCCGCCGGCTCACGGCCCGGATCACCGGAGAGGTCCAGGCGGTGGGGTTCCGCTACCGGACCCTGCAGCAGGCAATCCGCCTCGGACTCACCGGCCTTGCCGCCAACCGCAGCGACGGATCAGTCCTGGTGGTCGCAGAGGGAGCCGGCCCGGCCTTGGAGGAGCTGTTGCAGTGGCTGAATTCTCCGGCTGCTCCCGGAACAGTGAGCGCTGTGCAGGACTCCTGGTCCGAAGCGACGGGCGAATTCAGGACCTTCGGAACTGAGTGACCGCCATGGCGGGGTGGACAGCAGCTTGGACAAAGAAAAGCGCCGGCAGACCTTGGGTTGGTTGGGGGGAACAACCCTGGTCTGCCGGCGCCGGATAGGTCACTACTCTATCCATTCATCACTCGCACCCTTATGAGGTACTAACTACGTTAACCCCTCTGACTGGGCACGAACTGGAGGAAAGCTGGCAACTCCCTGAACGTCGGAAGATCCGCAATTGCGCAGGTCAGGAGGCTTTTTGCCGTGTCAGTGCCTCATGCACTTTTCGTACTGCCTGGGGAACGGGATTGCTGGACGCCAGCACCAGTGCAGGCCGCTGGCCCTTGGCCGGTGAGGCACAGGCAGGGATTGCTGCGTTGGCGGAGACTCCCGGAGCGGTCTTCTTCTTCGGCTGCACGGCACCGGAGCGCGGCTGCTGCTTCTTGGCTGCCCCGTTGCCCGAACCCTTGACGGCGCCCTTGGCCGGAGTCTTGGCCGGGGTCTTAGCAGAAGTCCTGGCCCCTGCCGGTGTCTTGCCGGGCACCTTGCCGGCAGTGTTCTTTACTGCGCTTGGCTTGGCCGCGGTTTTAGCGGAAGGCTTCTTGGCAGCGGCAGGCTTCGCCGCAGGTGTCTTGACCGCTGACTTCGCGGCGGCCGGCTTCTTGGCTGCGGCCGGCTTTGCCACAGGCGCGGCGGCAGCAGTCTTCGCGGCAGGTGCCTGATCCTTCTTGGCCGGACGATCCGTCCGGTTTGCTTCAGCCGGAGTGGAAGTCAAAGCAACCGCTGCTGCGTTCGCAGCCGCACGCGCCGCGGCCACGGCTTCGATCATCGACACAGCCGGCCCAACGGTGCGGGCGGCGGGATCATAGGCCCGGCCGGTCGGAGGCGCCGGGCGCAGTGCGGCGAGGAGCTCGTCCGCTGCGGAGCGGGTGGTGTCGATGAAGGCCAGTGCGGCGGTATCCTCGGGCGCGGTTTCGCTGCGCCGAATGGCCGAGTTTTTAACGGCCCGGTAGATGGCAGCGATCACTATAATCAGGGCTGCACCCGTTGCGTACATGAGGATCAGCGAAAAGGCCAGAGATGTTGTTCCGCCGGAAAAGAATCCAAACCCCGTTACGGCCAAAATCAGCCAGGCTCCGGAGATAACGGTCACTATTGTTCGGATTTTGACATAGAGCGAACTCTGCTGCGCGCCAACCAGCTGTGGCGGCAAAATATCTGACACTGGGACAGACCTTTCAAGCAAAAAGGTGGATCTAAAAAGAAGAGAAAGCCAACTTGGCTTTATCCTTCAACTGTAGGCACCCGGGCACGCGAATATGACCATACACACTCACTTGCACCGATTCGTTACGCAGCAGTGATGAGACTTTGGTCACAGTCCGGCGCGGGTGGGACTCAGTGCCTCGATGACGGCCTTTTTCGGCTGTTCCCCCTGCAGCATTGCGGCCGCGATTTCCGCCATTCCGGATGAGGTTTGAAAGCCGTAACCACCTTGTCCGGCCAGCCAAAAGAACCCGGGAACAACGTCGTCGTACCCCACCACGGGAAGCCCGTCAGCCGTCTGGGTGCGCAGCCCGGTCCAGGACTTCACAACCCCCGTGATTCCCAGGGTCGTCACGGAATTAACAAGGTCAACCAGCGCGGCAACGTCCTCGGCGTGCGGGCGGGCGTCCATGGGCTCGCTGGGAACACTCTCCGACGGAGACACCAGGACCCGGTTTCCGTCCGCGCGGTAGTAAAAGGTCTCATCCGCGTCGGCCACCATGGGTGCATCCGCAGGCAGGGGGTGTTCGACGTCGACGATGGCGGCCGTGCGGCGGTACGGCTGCAGGCCGCGCTTCCGGACTGAGTAAAGGGCGGCCAGCTCGTCAGCCCAGGCCCCGGCGGCGTTGACCACCACGCGGGAAGTGATGTGCTGCTCCCCCGCCTCCGTGACCCAGCGGCCGAATTGCTCTCCTCCGGCCTCATAGCGCGCACTCCGGACCGGGGACCCTGTCAGGATGCGTCCGCCCCGGTCCAGGATCCGCCGGCGGTGGTATTCCATCAGCGCGTCGGTGTCACACCCCACGGACGTGGTGTCCAGCCCTGCCGCGGGAAAGTGCTCGGGCTTCAGTTCAGGAGCCAGCGCCATCATCTGCGCCGGCGTAACGGGATGCATGTGGCCGCTGGCGCGGTCCCGTACGGTTTCCTCGCTGCCGACCAGCAGGAAACTGCGTGCCGTGAGGACAGGCTCCGGCAAATGGACCTCAAGCGCCCGGATGAGGGCCAGGGTTCGTACGGTCAGTTCCTGGATGACTGCGGGCCCGTAGCTGGGTATGAGCTGGCGGGCGGAGCGGGAGGAGGTGTGGAACCCCAGTGTCGGTTCGGCTTCCACCACCAGCACGCCGGTTCGCCCTGCCAGTGCCGAGGCCAGGGACAGCCCGGCTATTCCGCCGCCGACCACCAGAATGTCACAGTCCACCGAGTCTCCCCTGTTCTTCATTGCTTTTCCGGCTGCCTTCAAACCCAGTCCCGCTCATCGGTCAGAATTTCCATCAGGGTTTCCGACCCCATGAGATACATTCCCGGATGATCGTCGGAATTGGCCAGCAGGTTTGAGGCCATGCACACCGCCCAGCCCTGCGCCCTGCCCCAAACGTGCGGATCGGCGTCGTACCGGCTACCCAGTGCGGCACGGAAGACGCTGCGCCCGTGTTGGTCAAAGACCAGCCAGGCGGCCGCGAGGTCAGTGGCAGGGTCTCCGGCCGTCAGATCTCCGAAATCGATGACGGCCTGCAGCCCGCCGTCCGGAGCGCCCACGAGGTTGGCCGGATGCAGGTCACCGTGCAGCCAGAGGTTCGGACCGGGCCAGCCCGGCAGCGTGAGGCTGGCCTCCCACAGCTCCCGGACCCGGGCGGCATGGGGAACCATGCCGCTGGCGAGGCGGCCCAGAACCGCGTTGTTGCGGGTGGCCAGCGGCACGCCCCGAACCGGGTTCCGCGGGTAATCCGGCGGGGCAGGCCGGTGGAAGGCGTTGAGGAAACCGGCCAGCGGAGCAGCCAGTGCAACGTTGCGGTCCCGGGGCTGCAGCGAAACCTCGGCGCCTTCAAACCAGCGCGTGATGTTCCAGGGAAAGGGAAATGCCTCGGAGGGGCGGCCGGCAAAGACAGGGGCTGATGTTGCCACGGGAAGATCAGCGGCGAGACTGGGGAGCCACTGCTGCTCGTTGGCCGTCAGCTGCACAGCTGCCTCACGCCGGGGAAGCCTCACAGCGTGGTCTGGGCCGAGCCGGAAGATGTGGTTGTCCCAGCCGTTGGCAACCAGCTGCAGCGGCTGCTCCGCCGCCGCGGGGTGCTGCTGCCGGAGGAGCTGACGCACGAGGTCCGCATCTGCGTGGATCTCTGCTGCGGGATGATCGGCCATGCCAGAACCCTACAGTCAGCACCGGGCGGGCGTCTCCCTGTTTCGCGGCCTGGTCACAAACACTGCCCCCGGTCGGAGCCGACGGCCTGTTAAACACTGCCGGCCCCGGGGTGTCCCGGGGCCGGCAGTGTTTATGCGGTGTTTATCGTTTATGCGGTGTTTGCTCGGTGGTCCGAGTTAGCCCTGAACGCCGAGGCGTTCCAGGATCAGCTCGCGGACGCGGCCGGCGTCGGCCTGTCCGCGGGTGGCCTTCATGACGCCGCCAACAATCGCGCCGACGGCCTGGACCTTGCCGCCGCGGATCTTGTCCGCAACGTCGGGCTGGGCCGCCAGGGCGGCGTCGATGGCTTCAAGCAGGGGGCCGTCGTCGGACACCACGGCCAGGCCGCGCGCCTCAATGACTTCCTCCGGGGTGCCTTCGCCGGCGAGGACGCCGTCGAGCACCTGGCGGGCCAGCTTGTCGTTGATCTTGCCGGCCTGGATCAGGCGGTCCAGTTCAACGATCAGCTCAGGCGACACGCCAACCTCGGTGGGGTCGACTTCGGCTTCCTTGGCCCGGCGGGACACTTCGCCCATCCACCATTTGCGGGCGACCTGTGCGGAGGCACCGGCAGCAATGGTTTCCTCGATGGAGTCCATGACACCGGCGTTGACCACGTCGCGGAACTCAGCGTCCGAGTAACCCCAGTCGGCCTGCAGGCGCTTGCGGCGCTCGGCGGGCGGCTCGGGCAGGCGGGAACGCAGCTCCTCGATCCATTCCGTGGTCGTGACCACGGGAACCAGGTCAGGCTCCGGGAAGTAGCGGTAGTCATCGGCGTCGGACTTGGGCCGGCCCGACGTCGTCGAGCGCGTGTCCTCGTGCCAGTGCCGGGTTTCCTGGACAATCTTGTTGCCGGATTCCAGGACAGCGGCGTGGCGCTGGATCTCAAAGCGGACGGCGCGTTCGACGGCGCGCAGCGAGTTCACGTTCTTGGTTTCCGAGCGCGTGCCGAACTTTTCCTGGCCGTACGGGCGCAGCGAAACGTTGGCGTCGCAGCGGACGTTGCCGCGTTCCATCTTGGCGTCGGAGACACCCAGGTTCTTCACGATCTCGCGGACCGCGGCCACGTAGGCCTTGGCCAACTCGGGAGCGCGGGAACCGGCACCCTCGATGGGCTTGGTGACAATTTCCACCAACGGAACACCTGAACGGTTGTAATCCACCAGGGAGAAGTCGGCGCCCTGGATGCGGCCGGCGGCCCCGCCCATGTGGGTGAGCTTGCCGGCGTCCTCTTCCATGTGTGCGCGCTCGATCTCGACGCGGAACACGGTGCCGTCTTCGAGCTCAATGTCCAGGTAACCGTCGTACGCAATGGGATCTTCGTACTGGGAGGTCTGGAAGTTCTTCGGGGTGTCCGGGTAGAAGTACTGCTTCCGGGCGAAGGTGCAGGATTCGGCGATCTTGCAGTTCAGCGCCAGGCCGATCAGGATCGAGTACTCCACGGCGGTCTTGTTGACCACCGGCAGCACGCCGGGCATGCCCAGGCACACGGGGGTGACGTTGGTGTTCGGCTCGTCGCCGAAGACGTTGGGCGCATCGGAGAACATCTTGGTGTTGGTGCTGAGCTCCACGTGGACCTCAAAACCGAGCACCGGATCGTACTTCTCCATGGCCTCTTCGAAGGACAGGGTGTCGTCCTGGATGTGCACAGACATTACTTCACTCCTCCGAGTACGGGTGCAGAGGCCAGCAGCGGGCCGCCCCACTTCTTTTCCAGCATGCCCTCAAGCGCTGCGCCGGCGCGGTACAGGCGGGCATCTTCCCGGACCGGAGCCAGGAACTGGATGCCCACGGGCAGTCCGTCGGCCAGGCCGCCGGGGATGGAGATGCCCGGAACGCCGGCCATGTTGGCCGGAATGGTGGCAACGTCGTTCAGGTACATGGCCAGCGGATCGTCCAGCTTCTCCCCCAGCTTGAACGCCGTGTTGGGCGAGGTCGGGGAAATCAGCACATCGGCCTGGGTAAACGCGGCGTTGAAGTCGCGCTGGATCAGCGTGCGCACCTTCTGGGCCGAGCCGTAATAGGCGTCGTAGTACCCGGCGGACAGGGCGTAGGTGCCCAGGATGATGCGGCGCTTGACCTCGTCGCCGAAGCCGGCGGCGCGGGTGGCGCCCATGACGCGCTCAATGGTCATGGGACCGTCGGCGGGCAGGGCACGCAGGCCGTACCGGACGCCGTCGTACTTGGCCAGGTTCGAGGAAGCCTCGGACGGCATGATCAGGTAGTAGGCGCCCAGGGCGTACTTGAAGTTGGGGCAGGAAACCTCGACGATTTCCGCGCCGGCATCCTTGAGCAGTTCCAGGGATTCGGAGAAACGGGCCAGGACGCCTGCTTCGTAGCCTTCGCCCTGCAGCTCCTTGATGACGCCGATGCGCATGCCGGCAACGTTGCCGTTGCGGGCGGCTTCCACGAGGTTGCCCACGGGGTCCGGCAGCGAGGTGGAGTCGCGGGGATCGTGTCCGCCGATGACTTCCTGCAGCAGGGCGGCGTCCAGGACGGTGCGGGATACCGGGCCGATCTGGTCCAGCGAGGAGGCCATGGCAATGGCGCCGTAGCGCGAAACCCCGCCGTAGGTGGGCTTCACGCCCACGGAACCGGTGACGGCGGCAGGCTGGCGGATGGATCCGCCGGTGTCGGTGCCCAGTGCCAGGGGTGCTTCGAAGGCTGCCACGGCTGCTGCGGAGCCGCCGCCGGAACCGCCGGGAATGCGGTCCAGGTCCCACGGGTTGCGGGTGGGGCCATACGCGGAGTGCTCGGTGGAGGAACCCATGGCGAATTCGTCCAGGTTGGTCTTGCCCAGCATCGGCATGCGTGCGGCACGGATGCGGGTGATCACCGTGGCGTCGTACGGGCTCATCCAGCCCTCGAGCATCTTGGAGCCGGCCGTGGTGGGCTGGCCCTTGGTGACGATGAGGTCCTTGATGGCGATGGGCACGCCGGCGAGGGTGTGCAGGGTTTCGCCGGCGGCGCGGGCCTTGTCGACGTCGGCCGCAACCTGCAGCGCTTCGTCGGTGTTCACGTGGAGGAAGGCGTTGACGGCGCCGTCCACCTCGGAGATGCGGTCCAGGTGGGCCTGTGTAACTTCGACGGCGGATACCTCGCCGGCGGCGAGCTTGTCTGCCAGGACGGCAGCGCTCGAAGTAATCAGTTCATTCATGGAAGTCTTTACTCCTCATCCAGGATGGCAGGGACCTTGAAACGGCCGGCCGCATTGTCGGGAGCACCGGAGAGCGCTTCTTCATTGGTCAGCGTCTGCCCTACAACATCCTCGCGGAACACATTGAACAGCGGGATGGGGTGGGAGGTAGCCGGGATGTCCTCACCGGCAACTTCGCTTACGGATTTGATCGAATCAACAATGACATCCAGTTCGCCGGCCATCTTGGCCAGTTCATCCTCGGTCATCTCAATGTGGGCCAGATGCGCCAAGTGCGCCACAGCCTCACGATTGATCTCAGACATGAGTCTCCCATGCGTCTTTTTTCGGATAAAAGGTATCCGTCCCAGTCTACGGCGTTTGGTGCTGCGGTTTTCCGTGGTCCGCGGGTGAAGCCTGAATCGCTGAACTCCCCTCCTGGCCAATCCGTAGAACAGATAACGGGCTCAAATCGACGACGGAAGCCCGTTGTCTGTTCTACGGACGCCGCGTGTTCAGGACCTCCGTGCGTGAAGAACCTCCGCGCTCCCAGGACCTCGGCGCGCTGGGGTCGCCCGCTGCCGGCGTCAGAGCGCCAGGCGGAAGACCCAGAGGAGGATGTCCTCATCGGGCACGGTCCAGTCACGCTCGGGCACGCGTTCAAACCCCATGGACTTGTACAGGGCGTGGGCGTTGGTCATCGGGGTCATGCTGGTCAGGCTGACGGCGTGGATGCCGTCGAGGCTTCGGGCATATTCGATGACGGCGGCCACCAGGGCGCGGCCGACACCGCCGCGCTGGAGGGCCGGATCCACTGCGAGCATGCGGAATTCCAGCTCGCCCTCAATCGCAATGTCGGTGTACGGCTGCCCGGCGAAGGTGATTGCGGTGGACGCCGCTACCTTGCCGTCCAGTTCGGCCACCCAGAGCAGCGCGTTGGCCGCACGGTCCTCAACGTTCTCCAGGTCCTTGACGTAGGGGTTGTCTGCTTCGATAAACCCGGCGCTCAAATAGGCATCGCGGGTGATCCGGCGGATGTCGTCAAAGTCTGCCTCGGTGGCCTGCCGGACGGTGATGCTCATGCGCGTTACGAATCCTTACGTGGTTCTTGATTTCCACCGTAGATTCTAGCTCCACAGCTCACCGGCCCTTCTCCGGCGGTGATGCCGGACACGGCTGTTTGGCGGCAGCCGGTCAGCGGCGCCGGGCAGCCGCGGCGCAGGTAACGCAAAAGCGTGCTTCAGGCCGAATCTCCAGGCGCTCGGAAGGGATCGCATTGCCGCACATTTCACACACCCCGTAGGCGCCTTCGTCCAGCCGGACCCGTGCATCCAGCAGCTCAATCAGCGACTCTTCGCCGGCGGCGAGCAGTGCCATTTCATTGTTGCGTTCAACGGAGACGGTGGAGCCCTCGGGGTCATGTTCGTCGTCGGCCGGTGTGTCCTTGGCAGCCAGGGTCACTTCGCGGATGTCCGCCACGACGGCGGCAATCTTTTCCCGGGCCTGGCCGATGCGCTCGTCCAGCAGCTCGGCGAAATGGGCTGTGTCCAAATCGGCAGGGGTGGGACGCTTGGGCGCCGGGACTCGCGCAGCTGCGGCAGTGGATGTCTTCCGGGGGGCAGCAGTTGTCTTACGGGTCATGGATTCCTCCTGGTCCGAAAATGCCAAGCAAGTGTTCCTAATTATCCGCGCCTTGCCCGGAAAGTCCCGCCCCTGCGACGGCCTCTCCCCTCAGGGCTTAAAGCCGCGCGGAACCGGCACAGCAAACGCACAGCAACGGGTACTTACGAAAGGTGCGTGATGCTCCCGCACCAGGCATCCAGCAGCTCGCGGTCATGACTCAGTGCCAGGACCCCGAGGCCGCGGGCAGTGACCTCCTCGCCGATAATCCGGACCACTGCGGCAGTGGTGGCGGCATCAAGCATGGCGGTTGCCTCGTCGCAGATGAGGTAATCGGGCTCGGCGGCCAAGGAACGGGCAAGGCAGGCCCGCTGGAGCTGACCGTCGGACACCTCATACGGATACCGGTCCAGCAGGTCGCCGGTCAGCTGAACCCTGGCGGCGAACTGCCGCACGCCTGCGTCCACTTCCCTGCGCCGGCCGGAACCGCGGCCACCGCCCATCATCCCCTCGGCGATCACTGCGCGCATCGTCATGCGGGGGCTGCAGGACCGCCGTGGAGACTGGAACAGCATGGCGACTGCGCCGTCACCCGCCGCCTGGACAGTCGCACCGTTGCAGGTCACGTGCCCGGTCGACGGCGGCATCAGGCCGGCCAGCACCCGGGCCAGCGTCGTTTTGCCGCTGCCCGAGGGCCCGGCCAGACCAACTTGGCTGCCCGCCCCGATGCTCAGGCTCACGTTCCGCAGCACCGTCCTGCCGCCGTAGGAGAACCCCACGTTCACCGCACTCAGCTCACCGGGCATGATCCGCCTCCAGTTCTGCGGCGGCCCGCAGCCGGTCCGCGTACGTATAGTCCGGCGGCAGATTTGTCAGTTCCGGGGGCAGGCCCGGCATCGGATGCAGCCCGTTGGCGGGAAGGGCCGCGAGCAGATCCATGGTGTAGGGCTCGGCCGGCGCAGTGAGGATCCGCGCCGCCGGACCGGTCTCAATGATCCGCCCCGCGTACATGACGGAGAGTTCGTCGGCGGTGCGGGACTCGGCGAGCGCCTGCAGGTCATGGGTGATCAGGACGACGGCGGTGCCGGCGTCCGCTGTGGCGCGAAGCAGTCCCAGGGTGAGCTGCGCCAGATGCGGGTCCAGGCCGGAGATCGGTTCGTCCGCCACCAGCACATCCGGGTCCCCGGCAAGAGCGAAGGCAAGGGCGGCACGCTGCAGCATGCCGCCGCTCAGCTCATGCGGAAACGCGTCCATCGCCCCCGGGTCCAAATTGACCCGGGCAAGCAGCTCCTGTGCGGTGGCCTTTCCCCGAAGCTCGCGAAGTGTTTCCCGCAGCTGTGCTCCCACCCGGCGGACCGGGGTGAGATAGGTGGCGGCGGACTGCGGCACGTAGCCGATCTCCCGCCCCCGCAGCCCGGCTGTCCGGGCGGCCGCGGCACGCCCCGCACCGGTCAGAGCTGTCACCCGTCCGTCACGGTCAACGTATTCCAGTTGTCCCCCGGCCAGCGTGCCCGCCGGCAGCATGCCGAGGATTGCAGTGGCCAGGGTTGTCTTTCCGCAGCCGGACTCCCCCACGACTGCATGGACCCTGCCGCGGCAAGCGGTGAAGTCAACATCGGTTGCAGCGTGCACCCACCCCGCCTTCCCGCGGATGTTCACCGGTATCCGGACAGTGTGTCCTTTGGCCCTAATGGCAACACTCATGACCGGCCTCCTGTTTTGGATACGAGCCCGGCCCCGCAGGCAGCGATTGCCAGGGTGGTGCAGACGAGAAGCAGCGCGGGGAACGCCAGCGCCCACCATCCGCCGAGCATCACTTCCGCCTGCGCCTCCTGCAGCAGTGTGCCCAGGGAGGCCCGGTCCGGGGACAGGCCAAGGCCCAGGAAGGAAAGGGTGGATTCGTGCCAGATGGCATGCGGCAGGAGCATCACGGTAGCCACCGTTCCCTGTCCCAGAGCCGCGGGGAGGAAATGCCGCCAAAGCACCTGGGCCCGCGTCCCGCCAAGGAGATAGGACGCTTCCACATACTCAAGGCCGCGCAGGGACAAAACTTCTGCGCGGACGATCCTTGCAACCTGTGTCCAGTGCGTCAGAGCGATCGAGGCAATGATGGCCGTCACCGATCCCCTGAACATGGCCACGATCACCACTCCCAGCAGCAGATGCGGAACAGCATTGACGGCATCGATGCACCGCATGATGATCCGGTCCGCGCGGCCGCCCAGCGCCGCCGACACCGCACCCACCAGCATTCCCAGGACCATCGCCAGCACCGCACAGAGCACGGCAATCAGCAGCGAGACCCGCAGCCCGGAAGCCAGACGGACAAACAGGTCGCGGCCGGCATGGTCTGTTCCGAACAGATGGGCGGACGACGGCGGCAGGCGGGCTGAGCCGAAATCGGTCAGCTTCTGGTCGGTGCCCGCCAGCATCGGAACCAGCACGGCATAGGCAACGATTCCGGCCAGCACGGCCGCACCCAGGAAGGCACCTGCCCGCTTTCCGGCGCGGCGGCGCTCCGGGGGAACCACCTCGCGCAGAACGGGTGCACCTCCGGGACTGGAAGTCGCGGGACTGGAAATTCTGGGACTAGACATCGGCGGTCACCCTCGGATCGAGCAGCACGTACAGGAGGTCCGCAAGCAGGGATGCTGCCAGAACGGCGACGGTGGTCAGCACTGTGAGCGCGGCCAGCAGGGCAAAGTCCAGTGCCTGCGCTGAGGACACCACGGCGGCAGCCAGTCCCGGCCAGGAAAACACCGTCTCGATCAGCACGGCGCCAACGATCACTTCCGGAAGCCTGGATCCGAGCACGGCGATGAACGGCGCCAGCGCTGCGGGCAGCACATGTTTGCGGACCACGGTCCTCTCGGGCAGCCCGCGGAGCCGGGCCCCGCGCACGGCGTCGGACCCCAGGATCCCTGCCGTGGAGGCACGCAGGGAAAGCACCAGCCACGGCAGCTGCGACAGTGCTGTGGCCAGGACGGGCAGCACCATGTGCCGTGCCACCTGACCGGTGCTGAGCTCGGCGCCGGGATCCGTCAGTCCTCCGCCGGGGAACCACCCGGTGGCAACGGCGAAGACTCCCAGCAGTCCCAGCGATATGACAAACGGGGGCAGTCCCTGGAGGACGGTCGCCGCGGCACCCACGGCCCGGTCCAGCAGTCCGCCCGGACGGTGTGCGCACCGCACTGCTGTCAGGAGTGAAGAGACCACGGCAAGGAGCAATCCGGTTCCGGCGACCAGCAGAGTCCAGGGCAGGCGCTCGGACAGCACCGCCGTCACCGGCTGCCGGAACACCCGCGAATAGCCCAAGTCGCCGGTCAGCGCCGAACCGATCCACTGCCACCACGCCCAGAACCAGGAGGTCTCCAGGTTGAGGGCCTCAGTGAGCTGCCGCCGCTGTTCAACCGACGCCTGCACATACCGGTCCCCCAAGTAGGCAGCCAGCGGATCGAAGGGCGAGATACCGGCCAGCAGGAAAACCAGCAGGCTCACACCCAGGACCACGGGCACCGCGAGGACGCAGCGGCGGAAGATGATGATTCGCAGATCCGCGCGCCGGTGCCTGCGGCGCTCCCGCCGGCCGGGCAGCAACGGTGCTTCCGCGGGCACCGGCTACTCCCGCGTCCAGTCGCGCAGGCTCCACCAGAAGCCCCACCCGACGTCGTGGGCATGCGGTTCCAGGACGGTCTGGACGTTTTCCCAGCCCATATCCCGCTGTATGTAGTTGTGGTTGACGAAGGCCAGCATGACGTAGCCGGGTTGCTGGATGTACAGGTCCTGGACGGCCCGGTAGTGGGCTGTCCGCTCTGCGGGATCCGCACTTTTCCGGGCTGCCTCCAGGTGGGCATCCATTTCAGCGCTGCCGGTGTTACCCGGATTGGCAAAGGGTGAACCTGTTCCCGGGACTGCCGTATGCAGGGTCTCGAACAGTTGCGAGTCCAGATCATAGGGCTTGTCGCCGCCGCCCAGGAGGATTCCGACGTCGTTGCGCCGTTCCTCGATGACGTTCCAGTCCGTGCCGAGAAGCGTGACGTCCACGCCGAGCTTGGACATGTCCGAGGCAAACGCCAGCGACAGGTCCCGCCGGAGGGTGTCACTGGCGTTGTACGCCAGTTCAAAGGCCGCCCGTGCACCGTCCCTGGTCCGCACTCCGTCCTCACCCGCGACCCAGCCGGCATCGTCGAGGAGCGCTTTTGCGCCCTCGGGGTCAAACGGAAAGACGGCCTCCGGATCGAAGGCGTTCCCGTAGACGGCTGCCACCGGGGTGTGGGCGGGAACGCCGCGGCCGTCCAGTACGTGGTCCACCATGCCCGCGCGGTCAACCGCCAGGTTCATGGCCAAAACCGCTTGGGGGTCGCTGGCGAAGGCGTTGCCGGAGGGCAGGGACAGTCCCCGCCAATCAGCTGTGCCCACGGCTTCATGGGAATACCCGGTCTTATCCTCGTAAGCTGCGGCCAGCCGCGGCGGCAGGACGGTTCCGTCAATCTCTCCCGACTGAAGCCGCTGGGCCCGCGAGTTGTCATCAGGCACGCGGATGATCGTCACCGTTTTCACTTCCGGAGCACCGTTCCAGTAGTCCTCATTGGCGCTCAGGACCAGCTCATCGGGGCGCAGCGACGTGAGCGTATAGGGGCCCGTCCCCACCGGGTCGGTGTTCAGGGATGATTCGGCGGCCAGCCCCGGCATCAACCGCTCCGACGGCGCAATGCCCAGCAGCAATCGGCTGGCGAATCCCGAGTAAGGATATTTCAGGGTGAAGGTGACGGTTCCGTCCGGTCCGGTGGTGACGTCCTGAAGCATGTCATAGGAAGGGGCCAGTTCGGAGGCCGAGGCCGGGTCGATGACGGCCTTATACGTGGCAGCAACATCCTCGGCGTCCAGCGCGGTGCCGTCGGTGAACTCCACGCCGTCGCGGAGACGGACAGTCCATTGGGTGCCTTCGGCGTTGCTCTGCGGCATCTCTGTTGCCAGCCAGGGGACGAGGTCCGGCAGGGATGAGGAACCGTCCGTGGGCGCGAGCCGCAGGAGCCCGTCATAGATTTGCGACTGTCCGCTGTCTCCATGGCCTCCCACGGGATTGAACCGGCCAAGTTCATTTGCATCCGCAAGCACCAGGGCTGCACTGTCCGGGGACTCCTCCGGGGCCGCTACGCAGCCGGCCACTACTAGCAGCAGCAGGGCTGCTGCTGCTACCCGGGGCAGGTCCCGACACCGGATTTCTGACATGTGGGCTCCTGACGACGTATGCATGCCTGTGCACATAACGATGAATCAATACCTACCCCGCCACCATCCTCTCCGCCCAAAAACACTCTGAAACTTGTCTTTGCGTTACCTTCCCCCGGGGCGCTGACCCCGTTGTGCGGCGTGGCGGCGCTCTGCAAGGATTCAGAGGTATGCGAGGTGTGCGAGGATTTCGAGGTATGAGACCCCTTCCGCCCGGTGCCGTCATCGACGCTGTAGCTGACGTGCCCGGCACCGTGGATGTGCCGGGATGGGCCGCCCGTTTTGACCTGATTTCCGATCCGACCCGGCTTAAGCTGCTGCTGTGCCTGCACTTCAGTCCGGATATCTCGGTGACCCGGCTGGCCGCCGCCGCCGGGGTGTCACAGACCGTGGTCAGCCAATCACTGCGCCCGCTGCGGGACCGGGGGTGGGCGGTAGTGGACAAAGTAGGCCGTGAGCACCGCTACCGGCTGGTGGACGAATCGCTGCATACCCTGCTCCACACCATCGGCGCCCCGCATGCGCACTGATCGCACGGCAGCTGATACTGCAGGAAACTGCGGTGCAGACAGCATTTCTTTGCACACCGAAGAACCGGAGATTTGCAGTGGTTGACGCGCACTACGACGAGCCGCGTCTGGTGGCCCTCTACGACGAGGACAACGCCGGCCGATGGGACGTCGATTTTTACGCAGGGATGCTGGGCACGCTCAGCGAACAGTTAGGTCCGCTGAGGATTGCCGACGGCGGCTGCGGCACGGGCAGCTTTGCCGTGGAGCTGGCGCGCGCCGGTCATACCGTCACAGGTATTGATCCGGCTCCGGGAATGCTGGCTGCGGCCCGTTCGCGCGACGGCGCCGAGCTGGTCACCTGGCTGGAGGGGACAGCGGCCGATCTGCCCGCTGGCCCCTTCGACGCCGCGGTCATGACCGGCCATGCGTTTCAATGCCTGCTCACCGAAGGTGAGATCCTGTCAACGCTGGAGGCGGTGCGCTCCCGGTTGACGCCCGGCGGAACCTTCTTCTTTGAGTCCCGGAACCCGGCAGCCAGGGCCTGGCTGGAGTGGGACAGCAGCAGTGCGGGGCCGGAGCTGCAGGAATCCTCGGCCGGGACGCTGGAAGTTGAATGGGAGCTGATTGCCGCGGTGGAGGAGCCCGACGGCGTTGTGGTCACCTTCGAGGACCGCACCCGTTTCCTGGCCGACGGCGCGCACTTTGCCAGCCGCAGCACCCTCAAATTCACTCCCGCGGATGTGCTGGCCGGGCTGTTGGAGAAGGCCGGATTCAGCGCGGTGGACTGGTACGGCGATTGGAACGGCGGGCCGCTGCATCCCGCCTCCGGCCGGGAAATCATCGTGGCGGCGCGCACGCCTTCCTGAGGCAGCTGCCCGGCCGGAGGCCGGTTCCAACGGGTACCGCTGAGCCCCGGTTCAGGCCACGACTGCGGCACCGGCGGCGGTCACTGCCTGAAGCCGCTCGGCATCGCTGCCCGGAGTCCCCGGCCTGCGCACCGGAACTCCGGCTTCTTCGGCAATCAGCGCACCGGCGGCATAGTCATATTCGTTAAGCCCGCGCTCCAGATAGGCGTCCAGGGTTCCGTCCGCCACCATGCACAGGTCCAGGGCGGCGGATCCGAGCCGGCGGACATCGGCATACCCTGCCGCCAATTCCGCGAGCGCCGCGTACTGCTCGTCGCGCACTCCCCCGTCATAGGAGAATCCTGTGCCCAGCAGCTTGCCCACCCGCTCCGGATCCGGGCCCGTCAGTCGCCGGACGCTGCCGTGCTCGGCCAGCCAGGCGCCGTGCCCGCGGGCAGCCGAATAGACCCGCACCAGCGCCGGAGCGTGGACGACGCCGGCCAGCCAGACGCCGTCGTCGTTCACTGCCGCCACAGAGGTGGCGTAGTAGACGATGTTGCGGATGAAGTTGGTGGTGCCGTCCAGCGGATCGATGGACCAGCGGATGCCCGAGGCGTTGTCCGGCACGCTGGCGTCCAGCTCTTCTCCGGTGACCGCGTCCTGCGGACGGCGGCGGGCCAGGACCTCGCGGACGGCACGCTCGGCGGCCGTGTCGAACTCCGTGACCCAGTCACCGGCGGCACTCTTGTTCACGGCGTTCAGGCCGTCTGCGGTGCGGCGGGCAAGCACGGCTGCACCGGCCGCCGCAGCCTCCCTTGCCACATCCAAAAGCTCCAGCGGATCGTCTCCGGGAACGGCAGCACGGTCCGGAAGCGGCGGCGTCATGCCGTGCCCTCTTCCTGCCGTGTGTCCTCCTCCGACAGGGTGCCGTCCAGCAGTGCGCGGAAGCCGTCTTCATCCAGCACCGGCACACCGAGGGACTCCGCCTTGTCCAGCTTGGTGCCCGCGTTCTCCCCCGCCACCAGATAGTCGGTTTTCTTGGAGACCGACCCGGAGGCCTTTCCTCCGCGGGTGATGATGGCTTCCTTTGCCTCGTCACGGCTGAAGTTCGGCAGGGTTCCGGTGACCACAATGGTCATGCCTTCAAGGGTGCGGGGCATCGTTTCGTCACGTTCGTCAGCCATCCGCACGCCGGCGGCGGCCCAGCGGTCCACGATCTCGCGGTGCCAGTCCTCGGCGAACCACTCGGTCAGGGCCGCCGCGATGGTGGGGCCCACGCCGTCGACATGGGCCAGCTGCTCTTCCGAGGCGGCACGGATAGCGTCCATGGAACCAAACGCGGTGGCCAGCGCGCGGGCCGCCGTCGGGCCCACATGCCGAATCGACAGCGCCACCAGCACCCGCCACAGCGGCTGGGTCTTGGCCTTCTCCAGCTCGGTAAAGAGCTTGCGGGTGGTGGCGGTGGGTTCGGAGGGCTTCTTGGCCGTTCCCTTGGAATAGAAGTACGGAACCAGTTCGGTGCCGTCCACCACGCCCTTCACCCGCTTGGGGCGTTCAATCCGCACATCGGCCAGATCCTCGACCTTGAGGTCAAACAGGCCGGCCTCACTGGTCAGCGGCGGGATCTGGGGCTCGGTGGGCTGCGTCAGGGCAATGGCCGCCTCCCAGCCGAGCGCTTCAATATCGAAAGCACCGCGGCCGGCCAGATGGAACACACGCTCGCGCAGCTGAGAAGGGCAGGACTTGGCGTTGGGGCAGCGGATATCCACGTCCCCTTCCTTCGCCGGTTTCAGTTCCGTGCCGCAGGAAGGGCAGTGCGTGGGCATCACGAAGTCCCGTTCGCTGCCGTCCCGGAGGGCGACGACGGGACCCACGATTTCCGGAATCACGTCACCGGCCTTGCGCAGCACCACGGTGTCGCCGATCTTCACACCCTTCGCCTTGACCACGTCCTGGTTGTGCAGCGTCGCCATTTCCACGGTGGAGCCGGAAACGGAGACCGGAGTCATCATCCCGTAGGGCGTGACGCGGCCGGTGCGGCCCACGTTCACCCGGATGTCCAGGAGCTTGGTGTTCACTTCCTCCGGCGGGTACTTGTAGGCAACGGACCAGCGCGGCACCCGCGAGGTGTGGCCGAGGGCGCGCTGCAGGGCGAAGTCGTCCACCTTGACCACAATGCCGTCGATCTCGTGCGAGAGGTCGTGGCGGTGCTCCCCGTTCACGGCAATGTAGTTGAGCACTTCGTCGTAGCTGTCCAGGACCTTGTAATACGGCGACGTCGGCAGGCCCCACTGCTTCAGCAGTTCGTAGGTTTCGGACTGGCTGGCAGCCGACAATCCCTCACGGGCGCCGATGCCGTGAACATACATGCTCAGCGGGCGCCGGGCAGTAACTTCGGGATCCTTCTGCCTCAGCGATCCGGCGGCGGCGTTGCGCGGGTTCGCGAACGGCGCCTTCCCGGCTTCAACCATGGACTCGTTCAGGCGGGCAAACTCCTTGGAGGGGATGAAGACCTCCCCGCGGATTTCCATTTCCGCAGGGATGTCCTCTCCCGTGAGCACCCGCGGGATGGATTTGATCGTGAGCACGTTGTGCGTAATGTCCTCACCGGTGGTGCCGTCGCCGCGGGTGGCCGCCCGGACAAGCTCCCCGTTGCGGTAGAGAAGATTCACGGCCAGGCCGTCAATCTTGAGCTCCGTCAGCCACTTGATCTTGGCGTCAGGGGCAATGTTCGCCACGGACGCTTCGGCCTTGCGCACCCAGGCGTCCAGTTCATCCAGCGAGAAGACATCCTCCAGGCTGTACATGCGCTGAAGATGCTCCACCGGAGTGAACGCCGCTGAGATCTCCCCGCCGACTTCCTGGGTGGGCGAATCGTTGGTGACCAGTTCCGGATGCAGCGCTTCAAGTTCCTCGAGCCGCCGGTACAGTTCGTCGAACTCCGCATCGGAGACGAGCGGAGCGTCTTCGTTGTAGTACGCGAAACGGTATTTGCGCACCTGGTCCGCAAGATCCTGGTATTCCTCCCGCAGGTTGTCGCTGGGCGGGGTGTCAGTGCTGACCGATTCGACGGCGGCTGCGGTGTCCATGGTTTCCGGGGATGTCTTGGCTGTGCTCACCTAATCAATCTTGCCCCATTCCACGCCGCCGGGGCAGTCCTGCCTTCCCGGCCGCTGCCCCGCCGCGCGTCCCCCGTCCCGCGGCCACCCGTCAGCCGATGTTCTGCACGGCTCCCTTGGCCCGGGCACCGGCGCTGGACGCTGTCTGATCATTCAGGTTCAGGGTCTGCTTCACCAGCCCGATAATGGTGCGGGTTTCATTGGCGGCATTGCGGAAGCGGTTCTCCACGGCCTGGTACTCCTCCGAAACACCGTCGGCGGAGAAGTCGGACATGGCCGAGTTGACCGCTTTTTCCCGCTCGCCGATCAGCGATTCAAGCCGGGCAACAATGGACTGGATATCCCCCTGCACGGCAGCGGAGGTATCGGTGTCATAACTCAAACGATCCTGGGACATGGCAAATCCTTTCGAAAACTATCAGTTACCTGCTGGAAATTAGGGTGACGTCAGCGGGAGGACCCGAAGCGGGCAGCATCAAAGCTTGCCGCTCCCTGCTGCTGCTGGGCATTGTCCGCAGATTCCTGGTCTCCCATCTGGAAGGACCGGTCCATTTCCGACTGTCCGAGCAGGATGGCGGCGAGGGACCCGTTCAATTCATTGGCCACTTCATCCGTGCGTGCCTTGAATTCGTCGAACTTCACCCGGCCCGAACCGTTGAATTTGCCCTCCAGCGGAGCCACTGCCTGCACCAGCGAGCGCACCAGCTGTCCCAGATCCTCGTGTGAAGACCCCGTTTGCTGTGTCAGCGTTCCCAGCGTTTGTGAACCCATATCGAATTTCATCACTGCCTGCTTTCGGCGCGTACCGCGCCCTCGTCCGTTCCGGTTTCCTCCGGCACCGGATCCGCCGCACCCTTTTCGGGGCTGCCCGTCCGCCTGCCTGTGGCACCATCCAACGTTGAGGCATCCCAAAAAGCCATGCACTGATCCGCACCTGTGGATAACCGCGCAGTGTCGGCAGGAGCCCGGGATGTCCGCCTTTTGGAGCCGGTCCGGAAAAGAAGATCTCGGCGGCGCGTCGGCGGAAACCTTGCTATGCGATACCGCACCTGCTAGGCCTATTTGTACGGATGAGGCGTTTCGGCCGGGAAGGACCGGGTTCGAAACTGCATAGGGCAGGACGGCGAAGGGATGTACGGAATGGCCCGGAAGGAACCCCGCGTTGAAAACGTGGATGAGAAGGACATACAAGTTACGTCTCCGAAAGAATGGGCAGCAGGAATTCCTGCCGTCTATCACTCGCTGAAACCTGCCGTGCAGCACATGGGCGCCAAGCGGGCGTTGGAAGCCACGTTCAAGATGAACCAGAAGGACGGCTTCGACTGCCCCAGCTGCGCCTGGCCGGACCCGTCGCACCGCAGCAAGTTCGAATACTGCGAAGAGGGCGTCAAGGCCGTCACATGGGAGGCCTCCCCCGTCATCATTCCCTCCGAATTCTGGGCTGAGCACAGCATTACTGAGCTTCGCGGCCGTACGGAATACTGGCTGGGCATGCAGGGCCGGCTGACGGAGCCGGTCTACAAACCTGCCGGCGAAGACCACTACCGCGTGATCAGCTGGGATGAGGCCTTCCGCATCGTGGCAGACAAGCTCAACGGGCTGGATTCACCGCACGAGGCCGCTTTCTACACCAGCGGCCGCACCTCCAACGAGGCCGCCTTCCTGTATCAGCTGCTGGTGCGCGGCTTTGGCACCAACAACCTGCCCGACTGCTCCAACATGTGCCACGAGTCCTCCGGCTGGGCCATGGGTCAGACCATCGGCATCGGCAAGGCCACGGTCACCTACGATGATTTTGGCAAGGCGGACCTGATCATCCTGATGGGCCAGAACCCGGGAACCAACCATCCGCGCATGCTGACCGCCCTGGAGGAATGCAAGCGCAACGGCGGCAGCATCGTTGCCGTGAACCCCCTCCCCGAGGCCGGTATGCGCCGGTATAAGAACCCGCAGAAAGTCCGCGGCATTGCCGGCAAGGGAACGGAACTGGCCGATCAGTTCCTCCAGATCCGTCTGGGCGGGGACATGGCGCTGCTGCAGGCCATCTCCAAGCGGGTCCTCGAAGCCGAGGAGAAGAACCCGGGCACTGTCCTGGACCATGACTTCCTGGAAAAGCACTGCGAAGGCCTGGCCGACCTGAAAGAGCACTTGGTGCACCTGGATGACCAGACCGTAGTAGAGGCAACCGGCCTGCCCATCGAAGAAATCAACGAACTCGCCGACCGGTATCTGCGGGCGGAGAAGGTCATCATCACCTGGGCCATGGGCATCACCCAGCAAAAGAAGGCCGTGCCCACGATCAAGGAAATCATCAACCTCCTGCTGCTGCGCGGAAATATCGGCAAGCCCGGAGCCGGAGCTGCACCCATCCGAGGGCACAGCAATGTCCAGGGCGACCGCACCATGGGCATCTGGGAGCAGATGCCGCCGGCCTTCCTGGATGCTCTGGGCAAGGAGTTCAACTTCGATCCCCCGCGCGACCACGGCGTCGACGCCGTGGAAACCTTCTACAAGATGCAGGAGGGCCACATCAAGGTCTTCGTGGCCCTGGGCGGAAACCTTATCTCGGCAATCTCCGACACACAGTTTGCCGAGGCTGCCATGCAGAAGACCGAGATGACGGTGCAGATTTCCATCAAGCTGAACCGCTCCCACCTGATCACCGGCGAGGAAGCGCTGATCCTGCCCACCAAGGGACGCACGGAACAGGACATCCAGGAAAGCGGTCCGCAGTTCGTATCCGTGGAGGACACTGTCTGTGTGGTGCACGCATCGCGCGGAAACCTGACCCCGGTGTCGCAGAATCTATTGTCCGAACCCGCCATTGTTTCCCGCCTCGGAGCGCTGGTGGTCGGTGATCGGATCGACGCCGACTGGGAGGGCTACGAGAAGAACTATGACCTGATCCGCGACCACATCGGCCGCGTCGTCGACGGCTGCGACAACTACAACGAGAGGATCCGCCACGAGGGCGGCTTTGTCCTGCCCAACGGACCGCGTGATTCACGGACCTTCCCCACGCCCACCGGCAAGGCGGTCCTGACGGTCAATGACCTGGAAGCCGTTGAACGCCCCGAGGGCACCCTGATCCTGCAGTCACTGCGCTCCCACGATCAGTGGAACACCACCATCTACGGGCACAATGACCGCTACCGGGGTATCCGCGGGGGCCGGCATGTGCTGTTCATGAATGCTCAGGACATCACGGAGCTGGGCCTGGCCGACGGGCAGTACGTCGATATCCACGGAATACACCACGACGGCGCAGAGCGGGTCCTGCGCAAGTTCCGCGTGGTCTCGTATCCCACACCGAAGGGCTGCGTTGCCGCCTACTACCCCGAGGCCAACGTCCTGGTCCCGATGGACCATGTGGCCGAAGGCAGCAACACCCCCGTGTCCAAGACCGTCCTCGTGCGCGTTGAGCCCAACCTCGACCCGGCACACGAACAGGCCGAAGACTTCAAGACCCGGGCTCCGGCCTAGGTCCCGGTCCCGGAGGCGCACAAGGGGCTAAGAACCTCCGCACTCCGCAAAAAGGCGGGAGCTTCTCCACCGGAGAAGCTCCCGCCTTTTTACCTGCCAGTCGGCCCGCCTGTTACTGGGCGGAGTCCTTCCACCCCTCACCCTCCGGTCCTTCCAAACCTGTGGCCGCGAGCTGGAAGGCAGTATCGGCAGCTGTTTGGACTGCTTCCTCCGCTGCCTTTCGACCGCTGGTCTTGGACAGGCCGGCGGCGTATCCCACGAGGAACGTGCTGATGAGACCGGCGTGCGGGCCCACATTCTCGGACGATTCCTCGGCCAGGTCCACCAGCATTTTGTGATCCACTTCCAGGTCCAGGATTTGCAGCGCCTGCGTCAGGCGGCGGCTCCATTCGCTGAGGTTGCGCTCTTCAGGGCCGGGGTTGGTGCTCATGAGATCTCCTTCGGTGCGGGATGGTCCAACAAGACTTAGCACCGGGTACAGGATTGCACAACGTTAGTCTCCGGCAGCCGTCCACAGGGTTGTCCCCAGCTTCGCCCTGACCGCACCGAAATCATGTCCGCGGTGCAAGGATGTAGCCAACGTGTCCAAAGGGCGAGGGGACCTTCATGGCCAGCGACTACGACAATCAGCTCATCGAGTCCGTCACCGTGCGCCGGCAACGGCTGCTGACGGCCCTGCTCTTTGGGGAGAACCCGAACGAGCGCCGCTGGATGGACAGCGTCCGGCTCTTCCTCCTTAGCGTCGCGGCGGCCGCAGTCATTGCCGCGGTTTGTGTGGGGTATTCCTTTGTCAGCAACCTGCTGGCCGAAAACCGTGCCAAGCAGGAGGATCAAACGCAGCGCCAGGGCAATGCCCTGTCCCAGCCGTTTACCGAGTACACCCGGTCCGGGGCCTGAACGCGATGGCCCATGCCTTTACCCGTGTCACCCTGATCAGCTCACGGAAACACGTTGACCTGCTTCTGCCCTCCGACGAGCCGGTGGGGCTTCTGCTCCCCCAGGTCCTAAACCTGCTGGAGGATGTGCCCGCCGCGCAGGTGGCGGCCAAGGTACTCGTCGCCGGTGACGGCACGGAACTCAGCGCCGGACAGTCCTTGAACCAGGCCCGGGTCCTTGACGGTTCATCGCTGTTGCTGTGCAACGCCGCGGAAGCTCCGCCGGCCGCGGTCGTCTATGACATCACCGATCTGGTGGTGGATGAAACCCGTGCTGTGGGCGGCCGGTGGAACATCCGTTTCAGTGCTCTCACCGCCGGGACCTTCATGGCTGCAGGCATCTGGGCCGGCGCCGAAATCCTGCTGGCGGCACTGGCTCCGGATTCCGCCTGGTGGATGCTGCTGGCCCTGTCACTGCTTGGGCTGGCCGCCGGCACAAGCGCGGGGCAGCTGCAGCCGCGCAGCGCCCTTGGCACCACCCTGCTCGGAGCGGGGTGGCTTGCCGGTCTGGGCGGCGCCCTCCATGTTTACGACGGCGATCCGGCGCGGCTTCACGCCGCTGCCCTGATCGTGGCCGGGCTCTCGGTCCTGGGGCTGGCAGGTCTGGGAACCTTCTCCGCCCAGCCGCGCGCCTTTTTCAGCGCTGCCGCAACGCTGGTCCTGGCCGCAGGAGTGTGGTCCGCTGCCGGTGCGCTCACCGGGGACGCCGTCCGGGCCGCCGCCTTGGCTGCACTGGCCGGCACGGTCATCCTGGGGCTGCTGCCCAAGCTGGCACTCGAGTCGTCCGGCCTTGCCACGCTGGATGACCAGCGGGCGAAGGGCGGTTCCATCGCCCGCACCGATGCCCGGGACGCGGTGGCCGCCGCACACCGCGGGCTGACCCTGGGCACCGTCATCACAGCGCTGTGCCTGGCTCCCGGACTGTGGCTGCTGGGCACGGACACCCGGGATCAGAACTGGACGCTGCCGCTGCTGCTGGCCCTGACCCTGGCACTGTTCCTGCGCACCCGGTCCTTTCCCCTGGCTCCGCAGCGAATTGCGCTCTACCTAGCCGTCGCCGTCGGACTCGGCGCCGCAGTACCGGCTGCACTGCGGATCTTGCCCGGCCAGCCCTGGGCTGTGGGGGTGGCCGTGCTGCTGATCGCGGCCACCGCGGCAGTCTCGCTAACGTCCACGCTCCCCGACCATACCCAGGCACGGTTCCGTCTGCTGGCCAAGCGGATGGAAACCTTTTCCATCCTGGCCTCCGTTCCCCTGATCGCCGGCATGTTTGGTCTGTTTAGCCAGCTGGCCGGGAGCTTCTCATGAACGTGCCCCGCCCTGCCGAATCCGCGCTGCGCCGCGTGCTCACCGGTTCGGCCGATCTTTTCCGCGGTGATGACTACCCGCGCCGGCTCGCAGAAGCAGCGGCCGGTTCCCAGCTGCCGGTCACCACGGGCCGCCGCATCGCCGTCGTAGGATCCCGCGGCGGGGCGGGAAGAACCACCGCGGCGGCACTGCTGGCCAGGATTTACGCGGCCATGCGGGCCGACGCCGTGGCCGCCGTCGACAATGCGCCGGAAAGCGGAACGCTGGGTTTTCGCCTCGGCGTGCCGGACGCTCCGTCGCTGGAAGCCGTTGCTGCCCGGCTGGACGCCGATCCCCCTGCCACACTGGCGCAGCTGGCGGGCCTGCTGGCGGTTGCGGGGCCGGCCAATCTGCTGGTCACCGGACGCCGGAGCCCCCATGCCCGGTCAGGTGCGAGCGTGGGGACTTCGGTTGCCGGCAACACCGCGGCCGGGACGACGGCGCCGGCATGGACACCCGCCGGTCCCCTCGCCCGGAATCTCTCCGGCGGCCAGGATGACGGAGGGGTGTTCGACGGCGTTTCCTCCGGTGCACCCGGCATTTCGTCCCGCCGCGTTTCCGAAGGAACCGGCCCGGTTCCTGCCGACGCCGCAGCATCTTTGCTGTCCCGGACGGTTTCCCGCTACTGCCCCATCACGGTTTTCGACTGCGGCGCAGGGCTCAGAGCTCCGGCGGCCCGCTGGGCCCTGGAAAGCTCCCATCTGGCTCTCTTTGTCACTCCGGCCAGCGCCGCGGGAGTGGCGGACGCCGTCGAATACTCCGCGGGTTGGCACCTCGATCCGCTCCTCGGCCCCGTCCCCCTCCTGGTGCTGGTGGTCCAGTGCACCAGGGACGGCGCCTTGTCCGCGTCCCGGCAGGCCGCCGGCCTCCGCCGTGCCGGCATCGACGCTGCCCATGTGAGCTATGACCGGCATCTGGCAGCGGGAACCGCCGTAAGTCCGGCCCTGCTGGCCCGCCGGACCCGCCTTGAAGCGGTGTCCCTGGCGTCGCGGGTCCTGTCCGTTGCCGTGGCCGGCCCGGGACCCGGGCCGCGACGGTCCGGACCTGCCGGAGCTGCCGGAGCTGCGCAGGCGAGGAGAACTCCGGCATGAGCACCAGAATCCTGCACCGGCCCGCACGGACCACCGCCCCGGCACGGACCATGGAGGCGTTCTCCCTGGATGCCCCGCCTCCCGTGGAAGGCGGCAAAACCGGCATGAACATGATGTCCCTGGTTCCCCTGCTGGGTGCCGGCGTCTCGATGACCGTCATGATGCTCTTCCGCGGCTCGCCCCTAGCGGCCGTGGGAGCACTGATGATGATCGTTACGATCATTGCCTCTGTCCTGATGATGCTCAGCCAGCGCGGCAGGCAGGGAAAACAGCGCCGGGAGCAACGGGAGGACTATCTGGAATACCTGGAACGCTGCCGCACCACGCTGCGCTCGGACGAGCAGGCCGCTCTTGCCGTGGCCCGGACCTCCAGCCCGCCGCCGGATGCACTGTTTGACATCATCAGGGATACCAAACGGCTCTGGGAACGCCGCCGGCACAACGAGGATTTCCTCCATGTCCGGATTGGCACCGGGTCCCGGCACAACCGGGACATCACCATTCAAAGCACCGGCTCGGCCCTGGCCCAGGCAGACACCTTCATGACCACCGAAGTGGAGATCCTCAAACAGCGCTACGAATCCAGTCCCGAACTGCCGCTGACCGTTCCGCTGGACTGCGCCGGAAACGTCTCAGTGGTGGGGTCCCGCCGGTTTGTTGCCCGGGTAGCCAGGCTCCTGCTCACCGAAGGCGCGGCGTTCCATTCACCCGAGGACCTGCACCTTGCCCTCATCGCACCGCCTGACCGGCGGGACGACTGGGAGTGGGCCACCTGGCTCCCCCATCTCGCGGACCAGAGTTCCAGCCATGCCACCGGACCCGTCCGCCGGCTGGCTCCCACTGCGGAAGACCTCAGCGACGTAATCAGCGAAGACCTGCACCGGCGATCCACCCTGGCAGCCGAGTCCCGTAAGAACTTCCTGCGCGGCGGCGTGGGCACCGCGTTGCCCCGGCTCCTGGTGCTCAGCGACTCCTACGGTCTGCTCCCGTCGGAACTGCAGGTGCCGGACCAGGAAGCCTCGGCCGGTTCCCTGGGCATCACCACGGTGTTCCTGGTCGCGGAGCGCAATCAGGAACCGGGAGAAGTCTCGGTGCGGATCAGCGAAGACCGCGACGGTCCTGACGGGGCGTTCATCGTGGAAAACTACCGTGACAATGCGGTGCTTCCCGCCGTCGAACGCGGCCGCCTGGACGATCTTCCGCTGCCCTTGGCGGAGGCCCTGGCCCGTGAGCTCGCCCCGCTTCGGCTCTCGCCGGATTCCCTGGAGCATGACAGCAGTGAAACCGCCCAGGGGTTCCTGGAAATGCTGGGGCTTTCACCCCAGCTGGACGAAGCGGACATCCGGCGGCTGTGGAAGCCCCGCGGCGAGGTCGACTTCCTGCGGGTTCCGCTGGGACCCGATGACCGCGGGAGGCCGGCCCTGCTGGATTTGAAGGAGTCCGCGCAGTTTGGTCACGGGCCCCACGGCCTGTGTGTGGGTGCCACCGGTTCCGGCAAGTCCGAGATGCTGCGGAGCATGGTGGTGGGCCTACTGGCGACGCACTCGCCCGAAGTCCTGGCCATGGTGCTCGTCGATTACAAGGGCGGTGCCACATTTGCCCCGTTCGCCGGTGCCCCGCAGGTGGCCGGCGTCATCACCAACCTCTCCGATGACGTCAGCCTGATCGAGCGCGTGTACGCCAGCCTTGCGGGCGAAATCCAGCGCCGGCAGGAAGTCCTCAAAGCGGCCGGCAACCTTGCCAACATCACGGACTATCAGCTGTACCGGCAGGAATTGAAGTTACAGGGACGGGAGCCGGCTCCGCTGCCGCACCTGGTGGTGATCATTGACGAATTCGGCGAGCTTCTCACCGCCCGGCCGGACTTCATTGAGCTCTTCCTGTCCATTGGCCGCATCGGCCGCTCCATCGGCGTGCACCTGCTGCTCTCAAGCCAGCGGATCGAGGCCGGCAAACTCCGCGGCCTGGACACCTATCTGTCCTACCGGATTGGGCTAAGGACCCTTTCGGAGGGCGAATCCCGCACGGTGCTGGACACCCCCGACGCCTTCCATCTGCCCCCGGTGCCCGGCTTCGGATACCTGAAGGTGGACACCACCACGTACACCCGTTTCAAGGCCGGTTATGTGTCCGGCCCCTTGGAAGCCGCGCAGGAAACCGCGCAGGACGACGCCGGCCAGCTGCCCCGGGTCCTGCCGGTCCCCCGTTATGCCGCGTCCCTCGAGGCGCAGCCCGCAGCCGACGACGCGCGCCCGGCATCGACGTCGGCCTCCAAACGCACCACCGGACCCACCGTCCTGTCTACGCTCATGGACACTCTTTCCATGTTCCCGCGGGCGGTGGACCCCATCTGGCTGCCGCCGCTGCCCCGCGGCATTGCGCTGGACCAGGCCGCCGGCGGACTGTCCTCCGAGAAAAGCCTGCGGCTTGCCTGCGGCGGATCCCTGCGGATCCCCGTGGGCCTGCTGGATGACCCGGCCAGGCAGTGGCAGGGCGTGTGGGAGCTGGATCTGGCAGCCAACGGCGGAAATGCTGCCATTGTGGGCGGCCCCCAAACCGGGAAAAGCACGGCGCTGCGCACCATCGTTGCGGCACTGTCACTGACCCACAGTCCGGCGGAGGTGGGTATTTACGGCATCGACCTGCTCGGCAGCGCCCTGCTGCCGTTGGAAGGGCTCCCCCATGTGGGCGGGGTGGCCGTCCGCACCAACCGGGAGGTCATCCGCCGGACAGTGGATGAGCTCCTGGCCATGCTCGCCCACCGCGAACACCTCTTTGAGAAATACCAGGTGGATTCGCTGCCCACCCTCCGCCGGCGGTGCGCCGACGGCGGGATCCCGGAGCTTCCCAGCGCCGACATCGTCCTGGTTTTGGACGGCTACGGGCAGCTCAGCGACGAATTCGAGGACATCGAAAAACCTGTTCACGCACTGATCAGCCGCGGCGCAGGCTACGGCATTCACGTCATCGCCACGTGCTCACGGATGAATGAAATCCGGATCTCCCAGCAAAGCTTCTTCGGCAACCGGATTGAACTGCGGCTGGCCGATCCCGGGGATTCCGCCCACGGACGCAAGATGGCCGAAGCCGTCAGCCCCGGAAGCCCCGGGCGGTCGCTGACGGACGGCAAGCTGCAGGGACATTTCGCCCTGCCGCGCATCGATGCCGGAACGGATGACGGTTCCGCCGCGAGCAGCCTGCAGGATTTGGTGGCTGCCGTAGCGGCGGCCACCCGCGAGCGGGCCATGCAGGTCCGGATTCTGCCCGCCGCTGTTTCCGCTGAAACAGCCCCCAGCCCCGAAGCAGCTGCCGCCGTACCGCTGGGTCTCCGCGAGGCCGACCTCGGCACCGAGATCCTTGACCTGCACGGCAGGGAACGGCATTTGCTCATCATGGGTGATGACGCTTCCGGCAAAACCAACGTCCTGCGGTCCGTCATCCGCCGTCTGACGTCCCAGCATCAGCCCGAGGACATCGTCTTTGCGGTCTTCGATCCCCGCCGCAGCCTCACCGGGGAGGTCCCCGGTGAATCGCTGGGCGGTTATGCCACCAGCGCAGCCCTGGCGGAAAAGCTCGCAGCCGCCGTCGCCGGAGAGCTGGAGAAGCGGGCTTCGGCGGCCCCGGCGGAGCTGGCCGGCCTGCCGCGCATCGTGTTGGTCATCGATGACTACGATGTGCTGACCGCGGGCGGTTCCTCGCCGCTGAGCCGGTTGACCCCGTTCCTGCCGCTGGCCCCTGAAATCGGGCTGCACGCCGTCCTGTCGCGCCGGGTCCGCGGGGCGAGCCGGGGAATGTATGAACCCTTCTTCACGTCGCTGCGCGATTCCGGCAGTGCCGCGCTGATCCTCTCCGGCGACCGGGCGGAAGGAACCCTGATTAACGGGGTGCGCGCCCGGACTCTGCCGCCGGGCAGAGCACAGCTGATCCAGCCCGGCAAACCCGTTCAGGTGCTTCAGCTGTTCCTCAACGAGGAATCCACCCGGGTCCCCGGGTAAGGACGGCCGGGTTTACGATTCCGTCGCTAGAGCGGCCGGCTGCGGTTCCGCTGCGCTGGACACGCCTTCGGCGGCTTGCCCGGTGCGTTCGTTGGCCGTCTCGACATCCACCACCAGCACCGTAATGTTGTCCCGCCCGCCGGAGCGCAGCGCCGCCTGAACCATGGCGGCGCAGGCATCCTGCGGGTTGGCCACGGAGGACAGAATCTGCTGCAGCTGCCCGTCGCTGACTTCCCCGGTCAATCCGTCGGAGCAGACCAGCAGGCGGTCGCCCGGTTCCACCGGGATCAGCCAGTAGTCTGCCTGCGTGTCGCTGCCTGTTCCCAGTGCGCGTGTCACGACATGGCGGCGCGGATGAATGAGCGCTTCATCGGGCGTAATCTGGCCCATGTCCACCAGTTCCTGGACCTCACTGTGATCCACGGTGATCTGTTCCAGCGCTCCCCCGGTCAGCCGATAGGTGCGGGAGTCGCCCACGTTGAAGACCAGCCAGCACGGAACGCCGTCCCCGGAGACCAGGACCGCTCCGGTCACCGTGGTGCCGGCCCGGCCCCCGGTGGCCTCGCGGATTCGAGTGTCGGCTTCGCGCAGAAGTGCCCGCAGCTCGTCGGCTCCCACCTTCGGAAGGTGTTCACCCACAAACGCCGCTTCGCCCAGGGTGCGGACGCAGATGCTGCTCGCCACTTCCCCGGCTTCGTGTCCGCCCATGCCGTCGGCAACAGCAAACACGGGATCCGCGGCGATCAGCGAATCCTCGTTCTGTTCCCGGCGTAAACCGCGGTCTGAGGCGTAGCCAAAGACTGCACGGAGTTCCAAACCCGGGGATGTCGTTTCGTCGGAGTTCATTCACGCCCTATCCGGAAGCTGCCCGCTGTGTGGACCACAGCAGTGACACATATTACGCCTTGTCACATCACCCTAGCGGAATCTGCTGGGTGGCGGCCCGATGCCGGCTGCCAACATTCCGTGCCGTCCCTGCAAGTGCCGCACTTTTCCGGTGCAGCCCCGTTCAGGCCAGTCAAGGTTCAGGCTAGTCCAGGATCAGGCCCGGTCCGGTCCCGCGGGCCAGGGTCACCGGATGGATTTCCCCGAATCCGCGCACGTTGCGGGGCTGGTGCGGAATGAGGATAAACCGGTCATTGTTCCGCAGAGCAGCTGCAGTGGAGGCATCCGTCAGCACCGTTCCGGGCTCGGCCAGGGACGTCAAACGCGATGCCAGGTTCACGGTGGGACCGTAAATGTCGCCCAGCCGGGACAGCACCCGTCCCCACACCAGCGAGACGCGCGCGGCGGGCAGCAGCTCATCCTCGGTGAAGGCCTTGGCCAGCGCCAGCGAAATCTCGGCTCCGGCTTCAGGGGTTTCGGCGTTGAAGAGCACTTCGTCACCGATGGTTTTCACCAGCCGGCCGCCGCCCACCGAAATGATCTCAGCGCATTTGTGCTCAAAGCGCTGGACCATCTGGGCAAGGGTCTTTTCATTCATCTGCCGTGACAGGGAGGTGTAGGACACCAGATCCGCGAAGCCGACGGCGCGGGCCAGCGGCAGCGGGTTATCGTCCGAAGCGGAGCCGTCATGGCTGGCCAGACCGGCCTCGGCGCGCAGTGCCAGCCGCTGGACGGCGGAGTTCATCTGCCGCTTCCAGGCGTACACCAGGGTCTTTTCCAGCGGTTCGATCAGGGCCGGCAGTGCGGCCACGAGTGCCTTGCGGGCCTCGGCGTCGGGAATTCCGCGCTGGACCACCATTTCCTCAACGAGCGCCTCGATCTGCCACACCACCATGCGGTCCGTCATCTGGCCGATCGAGCGCATGATCGAAATAGCTGCCTCTTCGGTCAGCTGCTCGTCGCGGACGAGTTCAATGACCGTGGTCAAGGCCTCGCGGTCCTGCTCAGTGAAGAACACGGCGTCGTCGTCGAGGTTGGGAAAGCCCATCGCGCGCCACAGCTTGCGGGCGGACAGGAGGGAGACACCGGCTTCAGCGGCAGCCTCACGCCGTTTGAGGGTTCGCGGCCCGCCGATCAGCTGGGCTTCGAGCTTCCGCACGTCCTCGCGGTCAATGACAGCAGAGTTGGTTGTGCCTGCCGCCTCGCCGGAGCCGCGCTCCGCGTCCGGCTTTGCCGCATCTTCGGGCTGGACTCGGGGGCGGACAGCGGGCATGGACAGGGTCATGGGTTCGGGATCCGCACCGACGTCGCGGCCTTCCTCACTCATCGCCCCTCCCTTCGTAGTCGTATTCCCCATCTCCATCAATATCTACACCATCAAACATGGCGGTCATCGGCAGCTGGCCTATGGCAGCAAGCACGATGGCCTTGAACTTGTGCACTTCCGGGACATGTTCGTAATGCACCGTCTGGCCGTAGCCCACATCCACCACCAGCGTTCCGGAGCGCTGCATGCGGTCCGGAACGGTCTGCCACGCCTCCAGCTGAAAGACCGAGGCGAGCGACAGTTCGCGCTCCCTCCGCCGCAGCACGCCCTGCCGGTGAATCAGGCGCTGGTTGGTCACGATGTACCGCGAAAACGCCCAGCGCAGCACGGGAGGCACACAAAACCGGGCCAGCAGGACCGCCGCAATGACGACGACGGCGGGCTGCAGGTAGCCGCGCCAGTCGGCAACCTGCCCGGGCAGGGCGTCCCGGTCAAGGTAGCCGTAGCCGAAACCGGCCGCGGCACACACCACCACGGCCAGGACCACGGGCCAGGCCAGCTGGCGGGCGTGCGGCCTGCTGGCCACGATGATCCGCTCCCCCGGCGCCAGATTCAGCCGGATGCTCACGCCTGAACGGCGCGCAGGTGCACCACGTCGCCGGCAACGACTGAATGCCGCTCACCGGCTTCGTCCACCAGGACCAGTGATCCGTACGCGTCCAGGGCCACGGCCCGGCCCGTCAGGGACTTGCCGCCGGGAAGTTCGGCACGGACCTCCTGGCCCAGGGTTGCCATGCGGGCACTGATCTTTTCCAGCAGCGAGGTGCCGTCCGCCCACGGGCGGGAGGCATCGCCGTCGACCGCCCGGAACTGGGCATATTTGTCCGCCAGCTCCCGGATGTAGTCCTCCAGCAGGATGTTGCGGTCAGTGGTGGAGGCGTACTCCATGAGCAGCGACGTTGCGGTGGGCACCGGCAGGTCCTCGTCGGTGAGGGAGACGTTCATGCCGGCTCCCACCACGACGGCGGGAGCGGCACCGGAGGAGTCCATCACCAGCTGCGCCAGGACGCCGGCAAGCTTCCGCCCGTCCACCATGACATCATTGGGCCATTTCAGCCGGGCCTCAACGCCGGTGCGCCGGGCCACTGACTCGGCCAGGGCCAGGGCGGCCAGCAGCGAAAGCCACCCGTAGGACTGGGTGGGCAGAGGACGGCCGTCGGCGTTGACCGGGCGGAGGAGGACGCTGACAAACAGCGACGAGCGCGGCGGAGCCTCCCACGTGCGGCCCAGCCTGCCTCTGCCTGCCGTCTGCATCTCCGCCGTCAGGACGGAAAGATCGGGGACGTCGGAGGGGCGAAGGCGCGCCCGCTCTGCCAAGTCAGTGTTCGTGGAACCGGTTTCCGCCACCACTTCCAGCTGCGCCAGGGGTCCCTGCGGCGCCACGAGTGCAGCCCGGAGGCGCTCCTGGTCGAGCCCGGGTCTTTCCATGCTGGAGTAACGCAGTTGCATGCCTTCGATCTTACGCGGGCCTGCCGACATTGCCCTGCGGCCGGATCCGGCCGCAGGGTTCGGTGTCCTTCGTTGACCTAGAGGAAGAAGTCCTGCATGAGCTTGTCCTCGGGCGCGCCGAGTGAATACGGACGGAAATCAGTGATGCCCTCTTCGCGCAGCACCTGCTCATCCGTGTAGAAGTTGCCGGTGGCTTCGCGGCTGGGCCGGGTCAGCACGGCGTGGGCTGCGTCGGCCATGATGTCGGAGCTGCGCGAGGCCGCTGCCATGGTCTCGCCGCCGAGGTTGCGGATGGCGGCGGTGTCAATGGCGGTGACAGGCCAGAGCGAGTTCACCGCGACGCCGTCGTCCTTGAGTTCCTCCGCGAGTCCGAGCGTGGTCAGCGACATGCCGTACTTGGCCATCGTGTAGGCCAGATAGGATCCGGCCCACTTGGGATCCAGGTTCAGCGGGGGCGAGAGCGTGAGGATGTGGGGGTTCTCCGAGCGGCGCAGGGCATCCAGGGAGAACTTGGAGAGCATGAACGTGCCGCGGGTGTTGATGTCGGCCATCAGGTCATAGCTCTTCATGGTCATGTCATCGGTGCCGCGCAGGTCGATTGCGGAGGCATTGTTGACGACAATGTCGATGCCCCCGAAGGCCTCCACCGTTTCGGCCACGGCACGGGCGACGTCGTCGTCGTTCCGCACATCGCCAATGATCGGCAGGGCCTTGCCGCCGGCCGCGTTCAGCTGCTCGGCCGCGGTGTAGACAGTGCCCTGCAGCTTCGGGTGCGGCTCGGCGGTTTTAGCCATGATGGCGATGTTGGCACCGTCGGCCGCTGCGCGCAGGGCGATGGCCAGACCGATGCCGCGGCTGCCGCCGGACATCAGGATGGTGCGCCCGGACAGCGAGCGCGTGTTCACGAAGGGTGTGTTCGAGGTCATACGGACAGGGTAATACACGGGAGCCCAATATGTTACTCACCAGTAACATCCAATTTCGGTTCGTTGTCCTCCCGGCACGGGAGTTCCGCGGTCGCGTTTCGCCAGGCGATGTTCAGCGCGCCGGCCTGCATCCATCTGACGCCGCTTCACCAGGATCCTTCGTGCAGCTCCCGGGGAATGCCGGAATCCTTCGTGCAGATCCGGGGCTTATATCGGCCCAAAAGGGGGTTTTAGGCCCGTTATCTGCACGAAGGAATTCAGCAGCACCCGTTTAGGCCCGTTATCTGCACGAAGGATCCCAACCTCCCCTGGTCCGGCGATATATCCCGACCGACTGGGAATCACCCCTGCACGAGGTACAGCACAAACAGCACCACCGCGGTTGCCAGCACCAGCCTCAGCAGGAAATAAGCCTGCGGATACCTGCGGGCCAGGCGCAGCCACACGCCGGATTCTCCCGCGGGCCAGGAACGGGACTCGCAGCGGATGACCGTCAATGTGAAGAAGATTGCTCCGGCCACGCCGCACACGGCGGTCAATGCGCCAACCAGGTCCGCGTTGCCGGTCAAGCCACCACCCAGGAGGACACCCAAAGCCAGTCCTAGCGAGCTTCCCCGACCCACGAAATCCAGATACCGGGCCATCCCCGGGAGGAAGACAGCACGGAAGCGGCGGGGTGCCTCCCAGCGGAGCAGCCGGCGGACGGCTGCCCCCTGCAACCGCTCGGTGCGGGCCAACTCCTGGAGCGTGGTGGCGGCTGCCACCTCTTCGGCCACCTCCGGCAGCAGGTCGGCCGCCGGTATCCGCTGCATCGGCGAAAGAGCCGGCCGGCTGACCAGCTGCAGCAGAGCCTTCTGCGACGCCGCGCGTTCGGATTCAAGCGGCCGCGAAAGGAGACCGCGCCGGGTTCGCCGGAGGAATTCGGCATCCCGGCGGCGAACGGGGGGCGCAGAACGATCGGGCAGCACCGAACGGGCAGACTGCCCAGAACGAATAGAGCGCACAGATTTCACCGACCGGACAGAACGGACAGTCCGGGCAGCCCCTCCGCCACCCGGCGCTGACGCCCACCCGAGCTCCTGCATCCGGGCATCGACCAGCTCCAGATAAGCGTCCCTGACCGCCGGAACCCCGGCATAGTCCCAGCAAGCCCGAGCCAGGATCCAGATACCAAAACCGGCAGTCACCAAGGCAGCTGCTTGCAGCATCACCCATAAGTCCGTTTCCATCACGGCGTCCAGCACCTCCCCAAATGGACCGGCAGCACCTGCAGGTCGGGAGAGATCCTTTCACAGCCCCCCCTACTGTTACGGCTGCACCGTCATCTGAGGACGGACGGGAGACGTTCGCCCGCGGACACCGGGCCAACGGCACCGGCGCGACTTCGCAGGATCCCTACAGGATCCCTACACCGGGGGCCGGTTACTCGTCAGTACATCGTCGGGCGCAGTACCCTCTTCCACTGTTCAGCAGCTGCACGCCGCTGATGCAGTTGCTACCCGTGACTGCCGCGCGGGCGCAGGGCCAGAGTCAGAGCGCCGGCGCAGGCAAGAAGCGCACCGATGCCCAGGACCAGGATGCCCGTGGAGGACACACTGCGGTTGATGCCGGTGTCCGCGAGTGCAGTTTGGGTGGGGCATGCCCCTGACGTTGAACCGGGACCGGCTGTTCCTGGTGCGGCAGCGCTCGGATCAGCACCTGTTGGCCCCTGCACAGTTCCGTCGGGGGCCGTCTGCACAGTTCCGTCGGGGACCGTCTGCACAGTTCCGTCGGGGACCGTCTGCACGGTTCCGTCGGGGGCGGTCAGCGCAGCCGCCGAGGGGCAGACGCAGCTGGCCGGAGCAGGCGCCGCACCGGTGGCCGGCGGTGTCCCCGGCGAGGTCTCTGTTCCGGTGGGTCCGGGAGTGGGCTCACCGGTTGTGGAAGTGGGAGAAGGAGTCGGCTCACCCGTTGTCGACGTCGGGGTCGGCTCACCCGTTGTCGACGTCGGGGTCGGAGAAGGGGTCGGCTCATCGGTTGTCGGGGTCGGGGTCGGAGAAGGGGTCGGCTCATCGGTTGTCGGGGTCGGGGTCGGAGAAGGGGTCGGCTCATCGGTTGTCGGGGTCGGGGTCGGGGTCGGGGTCGGGGTTGTCGGGGTAGGGGTCGGAGTGGGAGTCGGGGTAGGGGTCGGAGTGGGAGTCGGGGTGGGAGTCGGCGTCGGGGTGGGAGTCGGTGGACACGGTTGTCCGCACCCGAGGGCAATGACCTGGTTGTAGTAAGCGGGATCCGACTGCCAAACGGCGCTTCCCGGGTAGTCGCCGAAGGCGGGGATGACATCTTTGGGATGGGAGTCGTGCCCCTGCTTGAACACGGCGGCAGGATCCACCGTCACGGGAACATATGGATTTTTTTCCGATGATGTGGCGTGGCACAGCGTGATTTTTTCGCCCGGGGGCGAATCCACGGCCGGAAGGCTCCCTGCCTGTGCGGGGCCGGCGAGGCCCAGGACGACCAGCAGGAGAGCAAGGGACAGACCGGCGAAGGACGAGGCTCGTGACGGTCCACGCGACGGGCCGGCGGACCGTTGGCGGGTGAACTGAGATCTTCTCATTGGTGATGCTCCTAGCTGTAGGGCGCACTGTGTACCCCATGCCGGCGGAGCAGCTCGCTGCGGGCAGCCCCCGGCGGAAGAAAACGTCGGCAGCAGGTTGCTCCGAGACTGCTTTCGTTCCACTCCCGGGAGACCGGCCTGCCCGCGGATTCCGACGGCAGAGTGCTCCTGACGAGTAGCGCTTTTCGCTATTGGCCGGATAGATACTACGCGTCTCCACAACGCCAAAACAGAGTATTTCCTCGGACCGACCCACGTAGTCCAGCAATTTTTCCGAGTATCTGACCAGTCACCCGGTTGAACCCCGGATGCGCCGCAAAGGCCCCAGCGAGCTTCGCCCCGAGCACACCAGGCCAAGGGCAACGGTGCGAAATTGTAGGATCCCTACACCGGGGGTGGGTGAATGACCTCACTAGACTGGATAAATCGCCGTGCGCGTTGTGCGTTTCCTACTTAACGCAGAAATGCCGCACCGATACCGCACGGCACATGCCCCAACCACTGCGCACTCCGGAGACCAGATGAGCATCGACCAGGACCTTGATCTGCAGACCACAGCCGGCAAGATCGCAGAGTACCGCCGCCGCCAGGAGCAGGCGCAAATGCCGTCCGGTCCGGCCGCCGTGGAGAAGCAGCACGCCCGGGGCAAACACACCGCCCGCGAGCGCATCGAGATGCTCGTTGATGCCGGATCCTTCGTCGAATTCGATGCCCTCGCCGTACACCGGTCCACCGCGTTCGGCATGGAAAAGAAGAAGCCGCTGGGCGACGGCCTGGTGTCGGGTTACGCCACCGTGGACGGCCGGCCCATCGCCGTCTACAGCCAGGACTTCACCGTGTACGGCGGATCGCTGAGCCAGGTCAACGGCGAGAAGATCGTCAAGGTCCAGGAACACGCTCTGCGAAACGGCTGCCCCGTCGTCGGCATCCTGGACGGCGGCGGCGCCCGCATCCAGGAAGGCGTTGCCTCACTCGCCATGTTTGCGGACATCTTCCGCAACAACGTCCATGCCTCCGGCGTGGTCCCGCAGATCTCCCTCATCATGGGCCCGTCCGCCGGCGGGGCTGCCTACTCCCCCGCACTGACCGACTTTGTGGTCATGGTGGACAAGACCAGCCACATGTTCATCACCGGGCCCGACGTCATCAAGACCGTCACCGGCGAGGACGTGGACATGGAAACCCTCGGCGGCGCCCGGCAGCACAACACCAACACCGGCACCTCCGCGTACCTGGCCTCCGACGAAGAGGACGCCATTGAGTTTGTCCGCGAGCTGCTGGACTTCCTGCCGTCCAACAACCTTGCCGAGGCTCCGCTGGCAGCGTTCGCTTCGGACATGGAACTGAACGACGGCGATCTTGCCCTGGATGAGCTGATCCCGGATTCCGCCAACCAGCCCTACGACATGCGCGCCGTCATTGAGCAGGTGCTCGACGACGGCCATTTCCTGGAGATGCAGGCCCTCTACGCGCCCAACGTGATGATCGGCTACGGCCGGATCGAAGGACACACGGTGGCCATCGTGGCGAATCAGCCGATGCAGTTCGCCGGCACCCTGGACATCGCCGCCTCCGAAAAGGCCGCCCGGTTTGTCCGCCACTGCGACGCCTTCAACATCCCCATCCTCACCTTCGTGGACGTGCCGGGCTTCCTGCCGGGCAAGGACCAGGAGTTCCAGGGCATCATCCGCCGCGGCGCCAAGCTGCTCTACGCCTACGCCGAGGCTACGGTTCCCAAACTCACTGTCATCACCCGCAAGGCGTACGGCGGCGCGTACATCGTGATGGGTTCCAAAAAGCTCGGTGCGGATCTGAACCTCGCCTGGCCCACGGCCCAGATTGGCGTCATGGGCGCCCAGGGCGCGGTGAACATCCTCTACCGCGGCCAGCTCAAGCAGGCGGCCGACGCCGGTGAAAGCGTTGAGCAGGCACGCGCGGACTACATCACGCAGTATGAAGAGGAACTGCTCAACCCGTACCAGGCCGCCGAGCTCGGGTACGTTGACGCCGTCGTCGCCCCTTCCGAAACCCGCCTCCAGCTGATCCGCGGGCTGCGCGCCCTGCGGGACAAGCGCGCGTCGCTGCCCGCCAAGAAGCACGGGAACATCCCGCTGTGACCGCCTGGGATATGCCGGACACCTGGGGCCGGGAACCGCAGAGCGCGCCGCCGCAGCCTCCCCTGTTCTCCGTGCTGTCGGGAAACCCGTCCGAGGAGGAACTCGCGGCGCTGGCCGCCGTCGTCATGGGCCTCACGGCCGACGACGGCGCCTCCCGCCCCGCGCCGGAGTCCGCCCGCCGCACGTGGCACCGGCGGCGGATGCTCAGCCTCGCACCCAAACCCGGCCCCGGCTCCTGGCGGCGCAGCTTCCGCTAACCGGCGGCCCACGGGGCAACTGTTTGCGTTACGTTGGGATTTCATTCATCCGGGGATGTCCGAGGGACGCGTTAGGCTTCACCTGTGACCCAACAGACTCCTTCATCAGATCCCCTGTCCTTCGCTGGCTCGCGCACCCGCCAGCCGACCGCCATCGACGCCGTTGCCGATGCCTTCACCGAGACGCTGCTGCAGCTGGATCCGTCCCTGGCCACCTCGCTGGGCATCCCCGGCCACGAAACCGAGTACGCGGACTATTCGCCCGCCGGCCTGGAATCCGTTACCGAAGCCATCCGGGAGACGCTGGAACGCCTGGACGGCCTGCAGCCCAGCGACGACGTTGACCGGGTAACCCTCGACGCCATGCATGAGCGCCTGGGCCTGGAACTGGAAATCCATGAGTCCGGATGGAACCTCTCGGACCTGAACAACATCGCGTCCCCGGCCCAGGAAATCCGGTCGATCTTCGACCTCATGCCCGCTGCCACCGTTGAGGACTGGCAGCACATTGCCGGCCGCCTGCACAACGTTGCCGACGCTGTCTCCGGCTACATCACCTCCCTGCGTGCCGGGAGCGAGCGCGGCCTGCCGCCGGCCCGCCGCCAGGTGCTGATTGTCATGGAGCAAACCACCAAGTACGCCGAAGACGGCGGCTTCTTTGACAGTTACGTCACCGGTGCCGCACTGGCCGACGGCGGCGACCTTCCCGAGAGCCTCAACGCTGCTCTGCGCACCGGTGCCGACTCCGCCCGCGCCGCCTACCGCAACCTGGCCGCGTTCCTGGAAAACGAGCTGCTGCCCAAGGCTCCGGAAAAGGACGCCGTCGGCCGGGAGCGCTATGCCCTGATGTCCCGCCGCTTCCTGGGTTCCGCCGTGGACCTGGAAGAGACCTACGCGTGGGGCGTGGCCGAACTGGACCGCATCATTGCCGAGCAGGAAGCCGTGGCCGAGCAGATAAAGCCCGGCGCCACCGTCGAAGAGGCCATGCGCCTGCTGGACGAGGATCCCGAGCGGCAGCTGCACGGCACCGATGAGCTGCAGGCCTGGATGCAGGGTCTGGCGGACCGCGCCGTACAGGACCTCGCCGGCACCCACTTCCAGATTGACGGACCCATGCGCGAGATCGAGTGCATGATTGCCCCCACCCAGGAAGGCGGCATCTACTACACCGGTCCCAGCGACGACTTTTCCCGCCCGGGCCGCATGTGGTGGTCCGTCCCCGCCGGTGAAGACACCTTCACCACATGGAAGGAAACCACCACCGTCTACCACGAGGGTGTTCCCGGACATCACCTCCAGATCGCGACGGCGACGGCGGCCCGCGGACTGCTGAACAACTGGCGCCGCAACATCTGCTGGGTCTCCGGACACGGCGAAGGCTGGGCCCTGTACGCCGAGCGGCTCATGGACGAGCTGGGCTACCTCAGCGATCCCGGCGACAAGATGGGCATGCTGGACGCCCAGCGCATGCGGGCCGCCCGCGTGGTCTTCGACATCGGCGTGCACCTGGAACTGGAAATCCCCGAACGCTGGGGCTCCGGAACCTGGACCTCCGAAAAGGGATACGAGTTCCTGAAGCAGAACATCGCCATCTCCGAAGGACAGCTGAACTTCGAGTTCACCCGCTACCTCGGCTGGCCCGGACAGGCCCCCGCCTACAAGCTGGGCCAGCGGCTCTGGGAGCAGATCCGCGACGAGGTGCGCAGCCGGGAAGGCGAGGACTTCGACCAGAAGCGCTTCCACACCCGCGCCCTGGAGCTCGGGTCGGTGGGACTGGACACGCTGCGCCGGGCGCTGCTGGAGGCGTAACCCCCGCCACTTTCAGAGCGACATTCATCACAGCAGGAGCCGGAATAACCCCCGGGGTAGGCAGCACACCGCCATATCCCGGGGGTTTTCCCTTGATCCGCCACGGACGGTGCCGATTCTGCGGCGTAACATTTCGCAACGAGCAATCTCCTCTGATAAAGACTGCCTACTAGCATCTTTAGGTGACCACACAGACCCCCTCCCCCAAGACTTCCTCCGGCCGCAGGCTGCCCCGCTGGATGACTGCGTTCGGACCGCAGATCATCATCGCCCTCATTGCGGGCCTGCTGCTGGGCCTGCTGGCCAAGAACATGGGCACCGTCGGTGACGGCGAGCCCAACTGGCTGACGACCACGCTGACCACCATCGGCACGAGTTACGTCTCGCTGCTGAAGGCCGCCGTCGTCCCCCTGATCTTCACCGCCGTCGTCAGTTCCATTGCGAACCTGCGCGAGGTGTCCAACGCCGCCCGCCTGGCCTGGCAGACGCTGCTCTGGTTCGCGATCACGGCACTTATTGCCGTGGTGATCGGCATCCTGCTGGGCGTGATCATGCAGCCCGGCGCCAACGCCGATGCCGAGCCGCCCGCCGAATACCAGGGCGGCACCGGAAGCTGGATGGGCTTCCTGACCGGCCTGATTCCGGCCAACTTCCTGGGCCTGACCGCCAGCACCTCGATCGCCGAGTCCGGCGCCGCCTCCACCGCCATGAACTTCAACGTGCTGCAGGTGCTGGTCATCGCGATCGCCGTCGGCATTGCCGCGCTGAAGGTCGGCAAGCCCGCTGCCCCGTTCCTGGCACTGAACGCCTCTGCACTGGCCGTCATCCAGAAGGTCCTGTGGTGGATCATCCGCTTGGCTCCGCTGGGCACCGTGGGCCTGATCGGCCGTGCCGTGGCCACCTACGGCTGGGACACCATCGGTTCACTGGGCATGTTCGCCATTGCCATCTACGTTGGCCTGGCCATCGTGCTGTTCGTGGTTTACCCCGTGCTCATCAAGGCCCACGGCCTGTCCATCCGCCAGTGGTTCTCCGGCGCCTGGCCCGCCATCCAGCTGGCCTTCGTTTCCCGCTCCTCCGTGGGCACCCTGCCGCTGACCCAGCGTGTCACCGAGCGGAACCTCGGCGTACCCCGGGCCTACGCCTCCTTCGCCGTGCCGCTGGGCGCCACCACCAAGATGGACGGCTGCGCCTCGATCTACCCGGCCATCTCTGCGATCTTCGTGGCGCAGTTCTTCGGCATTGATCTGGGCTTCACCGACTACCTGCTGATCGCCCTGGTGTCCGTGCTGGGTTCTGCCGCGACCGCCGGAACCACCGGCGCCGTCGTCATGCTGACCCTGACCCTGTCCACCCTGGGCCTGCCGTTGGCCGGCGTGGGTCTGCTGCTGGCCATTGACCCGATCCTGGACATGGGCCGCACCGCCGTGAACGTGGCCGGACAGACCGTCGTTCCCGCGATCGTCGCCAAGCGCAACGGCCTGCTGGACCTGCCGATGTACAACGCCAAGCGCAACGGTGATCCGTTCGCCGACGACTCCGAAGAGGTTGCCGCCGAGGTGACCGACGCCGTCGAGGCCACGGTGCCCGCCACCGCCCAGGCGCGTTGATGTACTGATTGTTGTCGCTGTGAGGGCCGTCCCGGATTTCCGGGGCGGCCTTCCTGCGTTCCGGGCCCCTGCACCGGCCCCGTTAGGCTTGAGGGGTGACTGACCTGAACCTGATCCTCGCTTCCGCCTCTCCCGCCCGCACCAAGCTGCTGACCAACGCGGGAATTGCCCATTCCGTGCTCGTGTCCGACGTCGACGAAGACGCCGTCACCGCCCGCTACGGCACACCGGACCCGCACGACACCGCGCTGCTGCTCGCCCGTGCCAAAGCCGAAGCCGTTGCTGCCCTGCCCGAGGCCGAGGGATCCCTGGTGATCGGCTGCGACTCGGTCTTCGAGTTCGAGGGCGAAGCGCACGGCAAGCCCTGGGAACCCGAAGTGGCCCGCGAGCGCATCCGCCGGATGAGCGGAAAAGTGGGCGTGCTGCATACCGGACACTGGCTCGTGGACTGCCGGGACACGGACGACGACGGCGGCTCCGGTGCTACGCTCGGCGGCGTCAGCTCGGCCTCGGTGTACTTCGCCAAGCTCACCGACGAGGAGATCGACGCCTACGTCGCCACGGGCGAGCCCCTGCAGGTGGCCGGGTCCTTCACGATCGACTCCCTGGGCGGAGCGTTCATCGAGAAGGTCGACGGTGACCCGCATGCGGTCGTCGGCCTTTCCGTCTCGATGCTGCGCGAGCTGCTCGCCAGCGCCGGCGTGAAGATCACGGACCTCTGGGGCCGGTAGGGTTCTTTCTCTGCTTCGGCGCGAACACGAGCCTGCCTCCAGGCCCTCCCGCCGACACCCGTGTCCGTCCGTAGTACAGATAATGGGGCCATCCCGGGTCCTGAGCCCGTCGATAGAACAGATAACGGGCTCATTCCCGGTCCAGAAGCCCGTTACCTGTTCTACGAATGACCCGTGATGCAGACCCGTTTACGAAGGGCGCCAACCGGCCAAGGCCAATCCGCGGCGCACCTTTGCCCAGACGTAGCGCTGGCCCCGGGCTAGATCCGTTTTGCTGATTTTGACCTGCACCCAACCGAGTTCAGCCGTCTTTAGGTCGCGGTAATGGTCGCGAGCCTGCTGCTCAGGGGTGAGGTGATGCGCGCCGTCGTACTCGAGACAGGTCCGGAATTCCCGGCAGCCGAGGTCGGTCCAAATGTGCGGCTCACCGCTGCCATCGCAGATAGCCACGTTGGGTACAAACTCGGGCATTTGTGGATCGTTCGACAGCATGAGCCGCAGCACGGTTTCGGGCGGTGAATCCACACCAACACGAAGGCGTTCCAGCGCGGAGCGGCACTTGCGAACGTGCGCAACACGGTGCTTGCCCTCAATAAACGCCCGCAGTTCTTGCAAGGGAACGAGCGGCAGCCGTGGCGGACCAAAGTTCCGATGATGCTCGCTCACAATCTGGTCCCCCATCACAATGAGCTCTTCCAACGAAAGCAGCCCCGCAACGTCCAACCAGGTTCGGGCTATGCCGGTCACAGCCAAGCCCGAAATGATGCTCTTTTCCTCGGGGCTCAGCTCCAGACGGTGTCCCACAACATTTCGCCGCCGTGATTGTCCCTTGCCGAAGCCGCGGCTCAGGTGCAGCACATGTTCTTCCGCCAGCCGCCGCGGCAGCACCAGACCGTGAAGCCTTGCAGCCGTGGCATGGCTGATAACGGCATCGGGCAACAGATCAAGATACGGCCTGCAGCTGTTGACGAGATTCGTCGCCGAGCCTCGCGGAACCCGAATGGAGCGGCTGGGAGTGCGGAGGTCAGAGGCACGCAGCCGTTCGGTTCCCACCCCCAGCATTTTGGCTTCGACGACGGTAAAAGGCTGACCCTCCAGCGGTCGAGGGAGCGGCTTCGGCAGTCTCATATAATCCATCAACCATGCCGGGCCGGACTTGCGGCATCTGGTGGACGCCACTGGGTACAGCCGCGGGGCTGCTTCCCGCTGTGCAGGGAAACAGGCAGCAGTTAGCCCTGCCCCGCCCGCCCGACGAACGGCACTGGATTGTAGGGTCCCCACAACGAAACCGGGTGTCCCACGCAGAAACAGCACGCAATATGGCTGGAAACCACAAAATCGCGCTAGGCTCCGAACAGATCAAAAGGAGCCAGTGCATTCAATGAGCCAGTTCAACCCCGCACCCGCCGGCAGCCTGCAGGAAACCCCTCAGGGCACCCTGCAGGACCCGCAGGACGCCACCCAGACCACGCAGATCAGCACCCGCAGCATCACCAAGATCCTGATCGCCAACCGCGGCGAAATCGCCGTCCGGGTCATCCGGGCCGCCCGCGATGAAGGCCTGGCTTCGGTTGCCGTCTACGCCGACCCCGACCGGGACGCCCTGCATGTCCGTCTCGCCGACGAGGCTTACTCCCTGGGCGGCAGCACCGCCGCGGAGTCCTACCTGGACATGGGCAAGATCCTCGACGCCGCCCGCAAGTCGGGCGCCGATGCCATCCACCCCGGGTACGGTTTCCTCTCCGAAAACGCGGAGTTCGCCCAGCGCGTCATCGACGCCGGGCTGACCTGGATCGGTCCCTCCCCGCACGCCATCTCCCAGCTCGGTGACAAGGTCCAGGCCCGCCACATCGCGGCCAAGGTTGGCGCCCCGCTTGTGCCGGGCACCGCCGATCCGGTGAAGAACGCCCAGGAGGTCCTGGACTTCGCCGACGAACACGGCCTGCCGCTGGCCATCAAGGCAGCCTTCGGCGGCGGCGGCCGCGGCATCAAGGTGGCCCGGACCCGTGAAGAAATCCCCGAAATGTTCGACTCCGCCGTCCGTGAAGCCACCGCAGCGTTCGGCCGCGGCGAGTGCTTCATCGAGCGCTTCCTGGACGCCCCGCGCCACGTGGAAACCCAGTGCCTGGCCGATGCGCACGGCAACGTCGTCGTCGTCTCCACCCGCGACTGCTCACTGCAGCGCCGCAACCAGAAGCTGGTCGAGGAAGCCCCCGCTCCGTTCCTGACCGAAGAGCAGAACCAGCGCCTGTACAACGCTTCCAAGGCTATCCTGCGCGAGGCCGGCTACCAGGGCGCCGGCACCTGCGAGTTCCTGGTCGGCACCGACGGCACCATTTCCTTCCTTGAGGTCAACACGCGCCTGCAGGTGGAGCACCCGGTGTCCGAGGAAGTCACCGGCCTGGACCTGGTCCGCGAGCAGTTCCGGCTGGCCCGCGGCGAGGAGCTCGGCTACGGCGATCCCGAGATCCGCGGCCACGCCTTCGAATTCCGCATCAACGGCGAAGATCCGGGCCGCAGCTTCATGCCGGCTCCGGGCACCGTGGACACGCTCAAGCTGCCCACCGGCCCCGGCGTGCGCGTGGATTCGGGCATCGAAGCCGGCGAAACCGTGAGCGGCAACTTCGACTCCATGCTCGCCAAGCTGATCATCACCGGCGCCACCCGCGAGCAGGCCCTCCAGCGCGCCCGCCGCGCCCTGGCCGAAATGGAAATCACCGGCATGCCCACCGTGCTGCCGTTCCACGCCGCCGTGGTCGCGCATCCGGATTTCGCCCCGGCGGCCGGCCCGTTCAAGGTCCACACCCGCTGGATCGAGACGGACTTCGTCAACAACATCCCCTCGTGGTCCGGTGAGCAGAATTCACGGAACGACGACGGCGGCCGGCAGCGCGTCACAGTGGAGGTAGGCGGCAAGCGGCTCGACGTTGTGCTCCCGGCCGGACTCGGCGGCAACGGCAGCGCGTCCAACGGCACGGGCAACCGCACAGCCGGCGCCAACGGCAAGGCCCGCAAGTCCTCGCGCAGCCGCGGCGGAGCCAACCCGGCCGCCACCGGCGACGACCTGACCTCCCCCATGCAGGGCACCATCGTCAAGGTGGCCGTCGAGGACGGTGCGGTGGTCGCTGAAGGTGATCTCGTCGTCGTACTCGAAGCCATGAAGATGGAGCAGCCGCTCACCGCGCACAAGTCCGGCACCGTGTCGGGGCTGAGCGCACTGCCCGGTGCGACGGTGTCCGCCGGTGCTGTGATCGCGTCGATCCTGGACTGACCCGGCAACAACAACAAAACGGCTCGGCCCCCTTTACCGGGGACCGAGCCGTTGTCGTTAAGGCTGCGGGGTTAGCTGGAGTGGTTCGTGTAGTCCACGTCCTTGGTGTCCTTGGTGACGAACAGCGCGATCAGCGTCAGCACGGCCATCGAGGACAGGTAGACACCTACCAGCCACGGGCTGCCGTCGGCTGCCTGCCACAGTGCCACCGCGATGAACGGAGCCACTGCCGCGCCCAGGATGGAGGAGACGTTGTACGCGATCGCCGACCCGGTGTACCGCACGTTGGTGGGGAACAGTTCGGGCAGCATGGCGCCCATCGGCCCGAACGTCAGACCCATCAGCGTGAAGCCGATGATCAGCAGGGCCATGACACCGACGGTTCCGCCGCCCAGCAGCGGGGAGAAGGTGAAACCGAAGAGCAGGATTCCCGTGGTCACCACCAACAGCGTCTTGCGGCGGCCGAACTTCTCGGCCAGCGGACCGGAGACGAGCGTGAAGATTCCGAAGAACACGACGCCGATGATCAGCATGATCAGGAAGTCGTTGCGGGCGTAGCCCAGGCCGGCGGCGAAGGTGTCCGGGTCGAAGGCCTTGCCTGCCTTCTCGGCGGTGGCGCGGGCAGCCTCCTCGCTCTTGGCGGCGGTGCCGTAGGAGAGCGTGAAGGTGGTCATCAGGTAGAACAGCACGTACGTGGCCAGCATGATGAACGTGCCGGCAATCATCTCGCGCCAGCTGTACTTGAACGCGCGGCTCAGCGGCATCTTGCTCACTTCACCGGAATCGACAACCTTCTGGAAGGCCGGGGTCTCCACCAGTTTCAGCCGGACATACAGGCCAATGATCACCATGACGGCGCTGGCGAGGAAGGGAACGCGCCAACCCCAGTCGTCGAACTGGTCGCTGGTCAGCTGGAAGCTCAGCAGCAGGAACAGGCCGTTGGCCAGGATGAAGCCGATCGGAGCGCCGAGCTGCGGGAAGGTTCCCCACACGGCACGCTTGTCCGCCGGTGCGTTCTCCGTAGCCAGCAGTGCGGCTCCGGACCATTCGCCGCCGAGGGCCAGGCCCTGGGCGAAACGCAGGACCACCAGCAGTGCCGGGCCCAGGATCGTCCAGCCCGGAGTGAGGGCCGTGGGCAGGCAGCCGATCAGGAAGGTGGCAATACCCATGGTCAGCAGCGAGGCCACCAGGGTTCCCTTGCGTCCCACCTTGTCGCCGAAGTGGCCGAAAACAATGGATCCCAGCGGGCGGGCAATGAAGGCCACACCGAAGACCGCGAACGAACTCAGCAGGGCTGTGACGCCCTCCGCATTCGGAAAGAACAGGCGCGGGAAGACGAGGACCGCAGCGGTCGCGTAGACGTAGAAGTCATAAAACTCGATGGACGTTCCGACGAGGCTGGCGACAATCACCCGGCCCTTGGTGTTGGCCTTTGCCGGCGCCGGTGCCGGCGTAGGTGTCGCGGAGGGATCGGTAGTAGACATTGGAGGTCTTTCTCAGTGGGAGTGAGGTTATTTGCATAATGCTAAGAGCCACATCCCACGATTCGGACATCGTGTCCACATAGCGAGATGGAGGGTTGCGGAACATATACTGTTGCCCTGCCGATGCCCTTCGGACCGCGAAACAGACACCTGAGAACCCCGAGGGCGCCCACTCCCCTCGGTCATGGAAGCGGACGCCGTACGCGCCTTGATCACGACTAGCAGACGCCGAAAGCGCCCAGACGGCAGCACGGCACCCCTCACCGGAGGAGAGTCTCCGCACAGCCCCACAGTGTCCGTTGCCTCCAGACCCGCTACTGGGCCGGTGTTATCAGTGGAACAAGGGCGGCCATGATTTGCGGTTTCATAGTGCGCGAGTAAGTTGCCGTTAGATGATTTCCGTCCCGATAAATTAGTACGCCTCCAATGACCGCTGGGCACATCTCGCCCGGGCAAATTGCGTCAGTGAGATCGACAACATACACGCCGGTCATACCTTCAGCTGCCTCAACCTCAGGCGATCTCTTGGAAAGGAGATTCTGCCTAGGCAGCGCACACCGAGACAACTCCGTCTCGTTTTGCGCGACGCAGTCCGGAACAGACTCGCCGGGGCGCGGAGCATCCTTCAGCGATATAACGGGAACGCCGGCTTCCACGAAGGGCGTCCAAGCCGCACGCATCCCCTGAATTAGAGCATCTTCGCTGGCGGACCGGTCACTAAAGCCAGCTGCCTGGTACCGACTTGTTCCAACTATTAGCGCACTTGGCGGATTATTCATTAGATCCTTAGCAACGTTCTCGCCCCAAGAAAGACAGTTCTCGTATGGGCGCCCATCGACAAGCACCATCTGAGCCGTAAACGGACATGACCCCTTCGTATAAACGTCCAACCGCCACCCCTGCTCGCTGGCAACTGCTGCAATTCCAGGTACAAACATCGCAGCATGAGAATCACCCACCACGGCCACTACAGTGGAGGAATCCGTGTCGCCCATCACACATTTCTGTACCGCATCGCTCGTCTCCGACTGAAGGCATGTCCTAGGAACATCAGAAGATGCCGCAACGGCGGTAGGGGTGATGGATGCGAAGGATTCTATAGGTACCCCTTGACTCGGATCACTAATCAGAACAGAAGCCCCCGCCAGAGGTTCTGGCACAGCGGAACTATTGGGAAGCGGCGAAGCCGAAAACTCTATGTCTGTGGATGGCGGCACCGGAGGAACCATGATGGCCAAGAGAACGCCAGCGGTTACTGCAGCAAGCGACATTAGCGCCCCCGCCCGCAACGTGGGGCCTCCGCCCCGTGCACGCTTCCCCCACGCCAGCGCAGGTTGCTCCACGTACCGCAAGCTCATCCAAGCGGGCAGAAAGGAAGCCACTACAACAACAAGGCCTGCCATCGGGCTTAACTCTCCGACGACTGCCGACGTCAATACCAGCAGCGGCCAGTGCCAAAGGTAAAGGGAATACGACATGGTGCCAACCCACACCATAGGACGTAGTCCAAGTGCTGCGGTCGGCCCAAACCTCCCGGCCACTGGGCCTGCCCAAATGATCATTGCGGCACCCACCGTCGGCAGCAGCGCCGTGGCCCCAGGGAAAGGTACAACGCTTGTGTAAGTCAAAGCCGCCGCCATGATCGCGGCCAACCCGCACCATCCGACAATAGCCGCAAGTGCCTTCGGACTTCTCAAACCCACTGGGCCGAGAAGTGCTAACCCCGCACCAACAGCAAGCTCCCAGAGGCGCGTTGTAGTGACAAAATAGGCTGGTCCCGAACTTGTCTCAACCATGTATAGTGACCATGCGAATGAAGGAACGGCCAGTGTCATGAGTGCAATCCCCATGACCCTCTTTCGATTCCGGCGCATCCTAGTGGCTAACCAAGCTGCCACTACCGCGACTAGCGGCCAAACAACGTAAAATTGTTCTTCTACCGCTAGGGACCAGAAATGTTGGAGCGGACTAGGAGCTTGATCATTTGCGAGATAGTCAATGGAGTCATTGGCCAACATCCAGTTGATTACGTAAAGGCCACTCCCCATGGCATCTTTTCCGACTTGCAACCATCGCGTCATGGGCATCAGCAGGTAGCTCGCGATTACCACAACAACTAGCACGACGGTCGCAGCTGGCAAGATTCGCGCCGCCCTCCGCGCATAGAATCCGACAAGGGACAGCCTGCCCGTCCTGTCGATTTCTCTGATAATTCCACCCGTGATAAGGAAACCAGATATGACAAAAAACACATCTACGCCTACGAAGCCACCAGGGATCCACCCTAATCCCGCATGATAGAGCAGCACCGCACCTACAGCTATGGCACGTAGACCTTGAATATCAAGTCGCAATTGATTATCTACCGGCACAAGCTTCCCCCTGACTCTTTGAGACAAAAGGTTTCTCATTACTTCCCCCAAAACACAGAGAGCCACAAAGCTCGAGACGGGTACATCAGATCGGGATCGTCCTGAAGTCAGAATTTATTGTGTGCTCGGCCCAACTAGCCGCGTCAACAAGCGAATGGGCGCCCCATTCTAGAATTACTACTTTACCGCACGCGTGCGGCATGGTGATTAAAGGCTTGCGCCTATGACTGCATCACCTTTTGCTATCCCAGAATACTAGCTCGACGCATAGGCAGCAGGAATCCACTGTAGATATGACCAGGTCATCACGGCGCAGGACGCCGCAGTCTTCAGCGTGTTCTCTGCCCGAGTACCGCCCAACTGATCCAATTCACTCTGCCGATAGTCTTCTCGAAGATAATGGGGAAGCCGACAGCCACGATCATTCCAACCAAGAAAAGTGTAAAGTTGCTGTCAACACCCAATTGGTTCAGTATCTTACTCGTCCCTGCTGATGCAAACAGGTGAAGCAGATATATGCTGAACGAATATTTTCCGAGCCATGCCAACGGACGACTGCAAAGATATGAACGAAGTAGGATAAGGGCTGTTATTGCGAATAGTCCGACGCATAGTTCAAGAATTCGCATTGCGGGATTGGTGTCTTCATAGGAACTGAGGACAGTATAGAGCCGAATAGTGTATACGGCCGCGAACATTGGGACACAAAAGATCAGAATGCGTCGGTTCTTATTCGTTATATCGAACTGTCTCAACCCATACCCAAGGAGAAAAAATGGTAACAAGCGAATGGCGCCGTTTAGGCTGAAAACATTGGCGTCCGAAGGGATCGAGACAAGCACAAATGCCGCAGACCCTGATCCAAAAACTATCGCCCAGCGTTTGAGTGTTGATAGTACGTCAAACATATCGAGGGCACCAACAAACACGAAAATCAAGAACATCGCCTGCAGGAACCATAGATGCTCGCCGCCGTATACAAACATCTTCCAGAAATCGCTTAAGCCCGGCTCCGAATTGCTGAAGGGAATGATCATTTGGGCGAGCAGAAATGCGGCTCCTACAGTAATAAGGGGCACGAGAAGTCGCCGCACCTTCCCGCTAATGAGGGCGCCCATTGCTTCGGGTCCCCAGACCCGACGACGAGCATAGATGTACCCAGACAGCGCCGCAAAGAGCGGCATTCGGATGTCTTCTAGTGCCACGTAGAAATAGCGCCAGGCCGAATCGTCCGGCACATCCATTCCACGATCCGAAGCGGAACCGATTACATGGCCCGCGACCATCAGGAGTACGGCAATTCCGCGAAGAGAATCGATGGAAATATCCCGAGTCTTCCGAAGCGCCGCGGCCTTTAGAGGCTCATTTCCCTTTAAGATTTCTTGAGCGTCCAACATTCCCCACTGACATAAATTCCTAGGTGACAGTATCACAGGAACGTGTAGAGGACGATATGTTTCATTTTAGGGAAATCAAAGTGCGCTGCGTCCGTTCTCCTCAGACTCGGCGGTGCTGCATCGAACGTCATTCTAAGCCACACTCATGGTCATAACGCTGTTGACACCGAGCGGCACTTCGGTTCCCTAGCTATTTGGAAGCGCGATCGGGGCCCAATGCCTTTCGACTCAATCGTCTTCGGGAATAGCTGCTGGAAGAGAGGCAGAGACGACCCAAACTTGTTTGTGGCGGTGACAAACGGACAAGTCCCCAGCGTCATGACTTGTCCAGCGCTTGTCGCCGCATCTGCGATGGCAGCATATTGCGTAAGTGCCGATAGGACCCGGCCGGACGGGAAACTACATGTGCACGTGCAGACGACGGGCAGCCTCGGAAATGGAACCGGTCAGCGACGGGTACACCGTGAAGGTGTTGGCCAGGTCATCGACGTGGAGCTTCTGGGTGACCGCGATGGCGATCGGGAAGATCAGCTCCGAAGCGCGCGGGCCCACCACAACGCCGCCGATGACGGTGCCGGAGCCCTTGCGCGAAATGATCTTCACGAAGCCTTCCTTGACCTCCATCATCTTGGCCCGTGCGTTGGTGTGCAGGGAGAGCTTGATGACGTCGCCCTGATAGCGGCCTTCGGCGATGTCCTGCTCGGATACGCCCACGGAGGCAATCTCCGGGGAGGTGAAGATGTTCGAGGCGACGTTCTTGAGCTTCAGCGGCTTCACCCCGTCGCCCATCAGGTGTGCAATGGCGATCCGGCCCTGCATCGCGGCCACGGAGGCAAGGTTGAACACGCCGGTGCAGTCGCCGGCGGCGTAGACGTTGGAGGCGGTGGTGCGGGAAACGCCGTCGACCTTGATCTGTCCGCGGTCATCGAGCTGCACGCCGGCCTCTTCCAGACCGATGCCTGCCGTGTTGGGGATGGCGCCCACGGCCACCAGGCAGTGGCTGCCTTCCACGGTGCGGCCGTCGTCGAGCGTAACCAGTACGCCGTTGCCGGTGTTCTTCACGGACTCGGCGCGCGAACGGTTCAGCACGGTCATCCCGCGGGCCTGGAACACGTCCTCGAGCACGACGGCGGCATCCGCGTCTTCGCCGGGCAGGACCCGGTCGCGGCTGGAGATCAGCGTGACCTTGGTGCCCAGGCCGTTGTAGGCGGACGCGAATTCCGCGCCGGTGACGCCCGAGCCAATGACGATCAGGTGCTCGGGGATCTCGGTGAGGTTGTAGACCTGCTTCCAGGTGAAGATGCGTTCGCCGTCGGGCATGGAGGATTCCAGCTCGCGCGGGCTGGCGCCAACCGAAATAAGCAGCGCCTCAGCCTCAACAGTCTGCGTGCCGTCTTTCGTGACAACCTCGAGGGTCTTGTTGTCCAGCAGCCGGCCCTTGCCGGTGATGACCTTCACCCCCACCCGCTCAAGGGTGCGGTGAATGTCATTGGACTGTTCCTTGGCCAGGGCCAGGAGCCGGTTGTTGACCATCTTCAGGTCCGCCACCGCGGGCTGCCCGGTGGAGCCAAAGTCCACGCCCAGGGAGGAGGCCGAAGCGAAGCGGGTCATCACGTCGGCGGTGGCAATCAGGGTTTTGGAAGGCACGACGTCGGTCAGCACGGCTGAGCCGCCCAATCCGTCCTGCTCCACAATGGTGACGTCCGCCCCGAGGGACGCGGCTACCATGGCGGCTTCGTATCCTCCCGGGCCGCCGCCGAGGATCGCAATTTTTCGGGCAGTAAAATCAAGTTGGGTCGTCACAGTTGTCCATTCTGTCCCATCCCCGCCGCCCGCTCAAACGCCGGAAGCTTCGCCTCAAGCTCAGCCACCATGCGGTGCACGCATAAGTCACGGTAGGTTGGACCAGTGAGCAACGATCCTTTTGAACTAGCCCAGCAGGCCGCCAAGTACATTGCCGAGGAAACCGGCGTGCCCAACCATGACATTGCCCTGGTCCTCGGCAGCGGCTGGGGTGAGGCCGCCGAACTGATCGGCGAGACCACTGCCACCCTCAACGCTACGGATATCCCGGGCTTTTCCGCCCCCGCTGTGCAGGGGCACGTGGGGACCATTCGGTCCGTGCTGACGCCGTCGGGCAAGCGCGCGCTGGTTCTCGGCGCACGCACCCATTACTACGAGGGCAAGGGCGTCCGCGCCGTCGTCCACGGAGTCCGCACCGCAGCTGCGGCCGGCGCCAAGGTGATGGTTCTCACCAACGGCTGCGGCGGCCTGAACCCCGATTGGAAGCCCGGAACCCCGGTTCTGATCAGCGACCACATCAATCTCACCGCCACCTCCCCGCTGGAAGGCGCCACCTTCGTGGACCTGACGGACCTCTACTCCTCCCGCCTGCGCGAGCTGGCCCGCACCGTGGACCCGTCCCTGGATGAAGGCGTCTACGCCCAGTTCACCGGTCCGCATTACGAGACGCCCGCCGAAGTCCGGTACGCCAAGACCATCGGCGCAGATCTGGTGGGCATGTCCACCGCGCTCGAGGCCATCGCCGCCCGGCACGCCGGCATGGAGGTGTTCGGCATCTCGCTGGTCACCAACCTGGCCGCCGGCATCAGCCCGGAGCCGCTCAGCCACACCGAGGTCCTGGAAGCCGGAGCCGCTGCAGGCCCCCGGATTTCCCGGCTGCTGGCTGACATCATCGGCAAGCTCTAACGGCCGCCGCTTAACTCCTATCCCCGATCCGCAGGTACATCCCATGACGTTGAATCCCACCGAGCTGAACGAGCTCGTGACCGCCGCCAAGAGCTGGGCGGATGAAGACCCCGATTCCGGAACAGCGGCCGAGCTGCGGGGGCTGCTCGCGGAGCTGTCCGCCGATGCTTCCGCAGCAGCAGCTGCCGCGGAAGAGCTGGCGGACCGGTTTGCCGGCACGCTGGAATTCGGCACGGCCGGCCTGCGCGCTGCATTGGGCGCCGGACCCCGCCGGATGAACCGTGCGGTGGTGCGCCGCACGGCCGCCGGCATCGCCTCGTTCCTGCAGGACACGGCCGGTGACAAGTACACCCCCAGTGCAGTGATCGGCTACGACGCCCGGCACAAGTCACGCGCCTTCGCGCTGGAGACGGCGGCCGTGTTCGCTGCCGCCGGCATCGAAACCTTCCTGCTCCCCTGCACGCTTCCGACGCCGGTGCTCGCCTACGCGGTCCGTGCCCTGGACACCGACGCCGGTGTGATGGTCACCGCCAGCCACAATCCGGCGGCGGACAACGGCTACAAGGTGTACCTAGGCGGGCGGACGGTGAAGGGCCCGGGCAAGGGTGCGCAGATTGTCTCGCCGTACGACGCTGAAATTGCCGCCCGCATCGACTACAGCGTGCCGCTGAAGAGCATTGAGATTGCCCCGGAAGGCTGGACCGACGTGTCCGAGTCCATCGTGGCGGACTACATCAACGCCGTGGACCGGCTGGCATCGCGCGAACGGTTCCCGGAACGGGATCTGAAGATTGTCCTGACCTCGCTGCACGGCGTGGGCGGGGAAACCATGAAGTCCGTGCTGAAGGACGCCGGTTTCCGCAAGGTCATTCCGGTGGCTGCCCAGGCCCAGCCGGACCCGGACTTCCCCACCGTGGCCTTCCCCAACCCGGAGGAACCCGGCGCGCTTGACCTGGCACTGGAAACCGCCGTCGAGCACAACGCCGACCTGGTCATCGCCAATGATCCCGACGCCGACCGCGTTGCCGTGGCGGCTCTCAACCCGGCCGACGGCGAGTGGCGGATGCTCCGCGGCGATGAAGTGGGCGCCCTGCTGGGCCGGCATCTGACCCGCCGCATCACCTCCGGGCACTGGAAGGTCCGCGGGGAGAAGACGCGCAAGGGCGTCGTTTTCGCGAACTCGATTGTCTCCTCACGCCTGCTGGCGCGCGTTGCCGAAGCTGCCGGCTTTGCCCACGTTGAGACCCTCACCGGCTTCAAGTGGATCTCCCGTGTGCCCCACCTGACCTACGGCTATGAGGAAGCCCTGGGCTACTGTGTGGCGCCGGGCCTGGTCCGCGACAAGGACGGCATTTCCGCCGGACTCCTGGTGGCTGAAATGGCTGCTGCCCTGAAGATGCAGGGGCGGACGTTCTTCGATGAACTCGATGACCTGGCCCTGGAGCACGGGCTGCACCTGACCGACCAGCTCTCCATCCGGGTTTCCGATCTGGGCCTGCTGGGCGAGATGATGGCGCGGCTGCGTGCCCAGGCTCCTGTGTCCCTGGGCGGCTCCCCCGTGGAATCCGCCGTGGACCTGGCCGAGGGAAGCGCCGAGCTGCCGCCCACCGACGGATTGAAGTACCTCACGGCTGACGGCACCCGGGTGATCATCCGCCCCTCCGGCACCGAGCCCAAGCTCAAGTGCTACCTCGAGGTGATTGTGCCGGTGGAATCCGCAGCGGACCTTCCGGCGGCCCGCGAACAGGGCCGCGCCCGGCTTGATGCGGTGCTCGCCGACGTGAACGCCGCTCTGGGACTGTAACGCCGGCAGGAGTTACCCGGGAAGAACGACGACGGCCTGCGGGAGGGTGCGCCCCTCCCGCAGCAGGTCGGTCACCTGGACCGCGGGAAGCGGCCTGCTGAAGTAGTAGCCCTGCCCGCAGCAGCAACCCATCTCCTGCAGCTGCCGTGCCTGCTTGGCGGTTTCAATGCCTTCAAAGACGGCATCCATGCCGGCGGCACGGATCAGGTTGTGGACCGCCGCCACAAACCTCAGCTGGCCGTCGTCGTCGGCCATGTCCGAAATCAGTGACCGGTCCACCTTGACCGTGTCCACCGGCAGCCGGTGCAGGTAGCTGATGGAGGAATAGCCGGTGCCGAAGTCATCGATTTCCAGGCCAACGCCCAGCGCCTGCAGGGAGCGCAGCGAGTAGGTCTCCACGTCACCGCCCGAGAGAAGAGCGCTTTCGGTAATCTCGAGGACCAGTTCCCCGGGTTCAGCTCCCGTTTTGCGCAGGGAGCCGCGCACGAAGTCCACCAGATCCATGCTCTGCAGTTCCGAGGCCGCCAGATTGACCCGGAGCAGGAATTTCCTATCGGCGGGCAGCAGCCGGCGCCACTGTGCAAGCTGCTGCAGCGCGGTGTGCAGCACCCAGCGGCCGATTCCGACAATCAGCCCCGTCTCTTCGGCCAGCGGGATGAAGTCATCCGGCATCACCAAACCGCGGCTGGGATGGTTCCACCGCACCAACGCTTCAACGCCCTGCAGCCGGCCGCTCTGCAACTCCACCACGGGCTGGTATTCCAGGAACAGCTCACCGTTCGAAACGGCCTGGCGAAGCTCGCGCGCTGTTTGGCGGCGCAGCTGCCTGCGGTACAGCATCACCGGCTCAAACACTTTGATCCGCCGGTGAACGTCCTCCTTGGCCGCATACATGGCAGTGTCCGCACGCAGCATGATGGCACTGGCGTCTTCCCGGGGCTGCGCCAGATGGATCCCGATGCTGGCTCCGGTCCAGGCATCGATGTCCTCCAACGGGATGCGCTGCTTGAGGGAGTCCATGATTTTCAGCGCTGTGCCGCGTGCCTGCTGGACGGTGGAGACCGGCAGCAGCACGGCAAACTCATCCCCGCCCAGGCGTGCCACAACGCTGCCGGGGCCGGCCGCCGCCACCAGCCGTGCGGCAATCTCGATCAGTACCAGGTCCCCGGAATCATGCCCCAGACTGTCATTGACCTCCTTGAAACCGTCCAGGTCAAGCAGGAGGACGGCCGGCCCCGGCTGGCCGTCCCTGCGGTTGGCGACCGCAGCAGTCAGCGCCTCGTGCAGGGATGAGCGATTGCCGATGCCTGTGAGCGGATCGGTCATAGCCATCTTCTGCATGGTCAGGTGTGCTTCGCGCAGCTCGCGGGTGCGTGTTTCCACCCGCTCTTCAAAAGCGGCGTAGACCTCGTTGAGTTCATCGGCCAGCAGGTTGATGCCCGTGATGACGGCGTCCACCTGGTCCCGGGCCTTGGAGACGGGGATGTGCGTGCTGAGATCGCCTGACGCTATTCGGATGATGCCTTCGACAACTTGACTCAGGCGGTCGTCTTCTCCCGGCGGACGGCGGGCGACTTGCGGCGTTTCCGGTGCGATGTCCGGCGCAGCCGGTGTCCCGCGCCGGGCATCAGGCAACGCTTTTCCTCTTCAGCCAGCCCAGGGCTTCCTGTTCAGAGGAGAAGTAGCGGGTGGGGCAGGGCTGAACGGTTCCGCCCAGGAGGAAGTTGGCGATGACACGGTCCACGGGCGTCATGCCGAGAACCGCGACGGCGGCCAGCGACTGAGCGCTGCTGAACACAGTGCGCGCACTCCTGGTGACAGCTTCAACGCCGGTCAGGACCAGCAGCATCGGCATCTTCCTGATGCCTGCCAGCCGCCCCACTTCGTCATTCGCCGCTGCGGCCATGGTTCCGGTGACTACTTCGCCGGGCGGGAGGACCAGCACAATGTGTCCGTCGGGCGCCATGGACACGTCCACCCTCGGCCCTTTGTCCGGCGCCGGAGCACATCCGCACCCGTAAACCCCCGCGCCCGTACCTGTGCCTGAAGAACGCTCATCCGGACAGTCATTCCAGACTGTTCTTTCGACCGATCGTTGCTGTGTCATGCTTCCCCCCAGAAGCGCCGGAAAGTAGCTGCGCGATGCCGCTGCAGTGTCGTGCCCCGCGCCTACTCCCGAAATTGATGCTTACTAGCCCCGCACGTGCTTTTTCCGATCAGTGACTGCCGGCATTAATGCTGTCAATGATGCTGCGGACCTCCAGCGCCCGGCGTCGGCCACCGTGCGCAATGAAGACTTTTTCGGAATGAACCGCTGCAGCCAAGGCTTCATCATTCCGCCCGAGCTCATGCAAAGCAAGGGCTGCAACGTATTCCACGTCCGCAAGCAAATGTTCGGGCAGAAGTTCCCGCTGGTCAAGTATTTGCTGAACGCAGGCCACGGCTTCCTCAGCACCGTTGTTGGATACGAGCCACTGTGCCCGGGCAGTGGAAAGCTCCAGTTCCATGAGTGGGCTTCCGCCGGTAACTGAGTTGGCCAGCTCAGCCCGTTCAATGCATTCGAGGGTTTCTTGGTCCGCTATGCCTGCTGAGAGACGCGCTTGGGCGGACCCTTTGTTGAAAAATGCCCACGTATTCACGTCATTATCCGGGGCGAGATTTTCAGCGGCCAGTTTATGGTATCGAATACCGTTCTCAGCGTCACCGTTCAGGAACGCAACGTTGCCAACTGCCCAGTACGCCTTGCCGGCGATATGTTGATCGTCCTGCTGCCCGGCCAGGGCTGCAAGCCTCAGTGCGTGTGGCCAGGCCTCGCTGGCTTTGTCGCTCTCAGCGAGAGCGGCGACGAGACCATGCAGCATCTCGATTTCGTCCACGGTGTCCGAAGGTTCATTGAGTTCTATTGCCGCTGCTTCTTGAGCGACGACAAGGGACTCGCCTATGTGCCCCAAGCTCTCCAACGCTCTTGAATACAGGGCTTTGGCCCGCGCAACCATTGCCTGATCACCTTGCAGCGCCGAGCTTTCCGACAGTGCCTTGGTGCTCGTAGCGAATTCCTGAATCAGACCCAGCTCCATTTGGCATTCCGCCAGCAGGAGTGTCATGCGCCAATACCCGGTGATGTCCTCTTTAATGAGGGCTTCACCGGCCGCCGCCGTTGCATGGCCTAAGGCCGCCTTATACTCGCGGCGGTCCCAGTGCAGGCGTGCCCGATACTCGTTCAGCATTTGATCGACAGAGTTGTCCAATTCCCACTGCACCTAACTCGCTCATTACAAGACTTGTTCCGCCTACAGTACTCCAGGCGGGCCGCCGCGAGCGTCCCCGTCATAAAACTGAAGTGCATCGAATCTTACACTTTGGATACTGAAAAAAATGACCATAGATTTTACCTCCAACCTATCGATTTATTCGCTTGCTTCAGCGAGACTTTACTTTGTCGTTATTTACTACTTGGAGGACTCAATGAAAAAACTGGCATCCGCTCTGCTTCTTGCCACCACAATCGCCGTCGCTGGCGCAGCAGCACCCGCGTCGGCAGCAACACTCAGCCTGGGAGCGTCTGTAGTAAATCCGCTGACGACGATGTTTCCCATCATTTTCCCGTAGGTAACAAAATGGCCGGGTCAGCGTCGAAAGACGTTTACCCGGCCATAGTCTTTCCAGGGCCCAACGGCACCCCTCCTGTGGCAAGATGGTTGGCATGTCTACAGCCATTGCCTCGTACATTGACCACACGCTCCTCAAACCCGAGGCGAGCCGTGAGGACATCCTAAAAGTCTGCGCCGAAGCCGCCGAATACGGTTTCAAGTCCGTTTGCGTCAACCCGCTGTGGGTCGGCACCGTTCGCACCGCGCTCAAGGGCAGCGGCGTCCTGACCTGCTCGGTCATCGGCTTCCCGCTGGGCGCCACCACCACCGAAGTGAAGGTGTTCGAAGCCCGGGGTGCACTCCAGGACGGCGCTGACGAGATTGACATGGTCATCGACATCGCCGCCGCCCGCCGCGGAGACCGGGACGCCCTGGTCCGCGACATTGCCGCCGTGGCCGACGAGGTTCACACCGGCAACGGCATCCTGAAGGTCATCATTGAAACGGCGCTGCTCACCGACGAGCAGAAGGTCCTGGCCTGCGAGGCAGCAGTGGAAGCCGGAGCGGATTTCGTGAAAACGTCCACCGGATTCAACGGCGGCGGAGCCACCGTGGAGGACGTTGCCCTCATGCGCAAGACCGTTGGACCGGACCTCGGGGTCAAGGCTTCGGGAGGTGTCCGTTCGCGCGAAGATGCGCAGGCAATGATCGACGCCGGTGCCACGCGTATCGGAGCGAGCTCCGGTATCGCTATTGTTAAGGGTGGGAACGCCGCGTCGGACTACTGATCCGCCGGCTACTGAAATCTTTTTGAAACGGAGAACACCATGGCAGGAACACGGTCCAAGCAGCCCACGCACTCGGGTGAAGGGCACCTTGTCAGCAACCTCGTCACCTTTATCATCTTCCTGGCGATCTTTGCCGTTGGCCTTTACTCGCTGAGCTGGCTGAGCCTGGACAACGTCTGGCCGATGGTGATCTGCCTGGCTCTGGGTACGCTGGCGTACTTCGTGCCGTTCGTGACGGGCCGTTCGGATACGGCCAAGGAACTGGCCGAAGGCCGGGTTGCCGGCAAGTAGCAGCAGCCTCTTCAAAAAACGTTTGCACGCAGCCGGACCGGCTGCGTGCAAACGTGTTTAACGGGCAAATACCAGCCCTGGGCCCCCAACAGGCCCCGTTCCAAGTGATTAACGCGTACTTCCGGCAGGCATCCACGTACTCACTACGCTAAGAAACCGGTAAGCCGGTCTCCTATATTCGATTCCATGAGCACCACTATGACGCGCCGGGAATGGCGCCAGGACCGTGCCCGTCAGCAGCGCACCATGCGCATCGGCTACGGGATTGTCATTGCCACCGCAGTAATGTGCGTGGCCGTTTTCATTGTGGCGCTTACCCAGCCGGTCTAACCGGGCGGTGGCCGGGACGCCCCGTCCGACGCCCCGGCCACCTGTTCACTCCTTGAAAACCGCGTCCACCACCTGCTGCGCCCAGGCCAGGATTTCGGCATCCACCAAATCCCGTCCGCCAATCCGGGCGGTCTTGGGCTTGGGCACCAGCACCGCATTCAGGGCCGGCTTCACCGAGGCCCCGGGGTACATCCGCTGCAGCCTCATCACGCGGGACTCGGGCAGGTCCGCCGGAGCAAACTTGATGAAGTTGCCCTGCAGTGCCACATCGGTCAGCCCGGCCTCGCGGGCACCCACCCGGAAACGGGCCACGTCGATGAGGTTCTGCACGGCCTGCGGGGGCTCGCCGTAGCGGTCCACCAGCTCGGCGAGCACCTCGTCAATCGCCTCGTACGTCACCGCTGAGGCCAGCTTGCGGTAAGCCTCCAGCCGCAGCCGCTCCCCCGGCACATACTCGTGCGGCAGGTGCGCGTTGACCGGCAGCTCGATTTTCATTTCCGCGGCCTTCTCCTCGGCCTCGCCGCGGTAATCTGCCACGGCTTCGCCCACCAGCCGGATGTACAGGTCAAAGCCCACCCCTGCGATGTGGCCGGACTGTTCCCCGCCGAGCAGGTTGCCGGCGCCGCGGATTTCCAGGTCCTTCATGGCCAGCTGCATACCGGCGCCGAGCTCGTTGTGCGTGGCCACGGCCTTGAGCCGCTCCAGCGCCACCTCGCCCAGCGGCTTCTCCGAGGGATACAGGAAGTACGCGTACGCGCGTTCCCGCCCGCGGCCCACACGTCCGCGCAGCTGGTGCAGCTGGGACAGGCCGAAGTGGTCCGCCCGGTCCACGATGAGGGTGTTGGCATTGGAAATGTCCAGCCCGGTCTCGATGATCGTGGTGCACACCAGCACGTCAAAACGCTTCTCCCAGAAGTCCACGATGATCTGCTCGAGCTTGGATTCGCTCATCTGTCCGTGCGCGACGGCGATGCGCGCCTCCGGGACCAGCTCCTGCAGGTGCGCGGCGGTCCGGTCGATGGAGGACACCCGGTTGTGCACGAAGAACACCTGGCCTTCGCGCATCAGCTCGCGGCGGATGGCCGCTGAGGCCTGCCGGTCCGTGTACGGGCCCACATAGGTCAGCACCGGATGCCGTTCCTCCGGCGGGGTGGCCAGGGTGGATGTTTCCCGGATGCCGGTCAGCGACATTTCCAGGGTGCGCGGAATCGGCGTCGCACTCATCGCCAGGACGTCCACGTTGGTGCGCATCTTCTTCAGCGCTTCCTTGTGCTCCACGCCGAAACGCTGTTCCTCGTCCACGATCACCAGGCCGAGGTCCTTGAACTGGACCTCCTGGGACAGCAGCCGGTGCGTGCCGATCACCACGTCCACCGAGCCGTTCTTCACGCCCTCGATGGTTTCCTTGGCCTGCTTGGCCGTCTGGAACCGGGACAGGGATTCCACCCGCACGGGGAAGCCGGAGAAACGTTCACCGAAGGTTTCCATGTGCTGCTGGGCCAGCAGCGTGGTGGGCACAAGCACCGCCACCTGCTTGCCGTCCTGCACGGCCTTGAACGCGGCGCGCACCGCAATTTCGGTTTTGCCGTAGCCGACGTCGCCGGAGACCAGGCGGTCCATCGGGACTTCCTTCTCCATGTCCGCCTTGACCTCGTTGATGGTGGTCAGCTGGTCCGGGGTTTCCACGTACGGGAAGGCCTCTTCCAGCTCGCGCTGCCACGGGGTGTCCTTCGCGAACGCGTGTCCCTTGGACGCCATCCGGGCGGAGTAGAGCCGGATCAGTTCCCCGGCAATTTCCTTGACCGCCTTGCGGGCCCGGGACTTGGTCTTGGCCCAGTCCGAGCCGCCCATCTTGGACAGCACCGGGGTTTCCCCGCCCACGTAGCGGGTGATCTGGTCCAGCTGGTCCGTGGGCACAAACAGCCGGTCGCCGGGGCCGCCGCGCTTGGCCGGCGCGTATTCGAGCACCAGGTACTCGCGCACGGTCTTGTTCTGCCCGGCGCCGGTGGCCCGCTGGATCAGCTCCACAAACTTGCCCACGCCGTGCTGCTCGTGCACCACAAAGTCGCCCTCGTGCAGCTGCAGGGGGTCGACGGCGTTGCGCCGCTTGGAGGGCATCTTGCGCATGTCGCGGGTGGAGTAGGCGCTGGCCCGGCCAAGCAGATCAGCCTCGGTCAGCAGCCCGGTCTTCAGCCCGTCAAAGACGTAGCCGCGCCCGGCGCTGGCGGTGGTGATGGAGATGATGCCCGGCACCGGTTCGATGTCCAGGGATTCGGTCAGGGAGGCCGGAATGTCATTGTCACGGAACAGTTCGGCCAGACGCGAGGCGGGGCCGGGGCCTTCGGTGACGACGACAACGCGCCAGGCGTCCCGCACGCGGGAGCCGATGAATTCCATCATCTCCGCCACGTCGCCCTGGTAGCCGCGGGGTTCGCGGGCGTTGATGGTCAGGGTGTCGATGTCCAGGACGGTTTCATCGTCCGGGTTGAAGGAGGTGATGGACCACCAGCCCACCGAGTTGGCCAGGGCGGCGGAGCGGGTGTCGGCCAGGGAGCGGAAGCTCGCGGCCTCCAGATCCGCGCTGATCCCGGCGGACAGATCCAAAGGTGCGGCGCCGCCGTCGGACGCTGTGGCCCACGCGGCGGCGAGGAATTCCTCGTTGGTGGCCGCCAGGTCATGGGCGCGGGCGCGGACCTTTTCGGGTTCGATCACCACGGACAATGACCCGGCGGGCAGCTGGCCCATCAGCGGCACCATTTCATCCACCAGCACCGGAGCCAGGGATTCCATGCCCTCGACGGCGATGCCGCCGGCGATCTTCTCCAGCATGTCCGCGGCGGCGGGCATCTGGGACTGCAGCTTCGCGGCGCGACGCATCACCGACGGGGTGATCAGGATTTCGCGGCAGGGCGGAGCGTACAGCTCGGTGGGGTGGGTGATGTGCGGGCCGGTGAGGGTGCGCTGGTCGGCGACGGCGAACCAGCGCATCGAGTCCACTTCGTCGCCGAAGAAATCAATGCGGATCGGATGGTCCTCGGTCGGCGGGAAGACATCCAGGATGCCGCCGCGGACGGCAAACTCGCCGCGGTGCGAGACCATGTCCACCCGGGCGTAGGCGGCTTCGGAGAGGGCCTTGACGACGTCGTTGAACGGCCGCTCCTCCCCCACCTTCAGCGCCACCGGCTGCAGGTCGCCGAGCCCGCCGACCAGCGGCTGGACGACGGCGCGCACCGGTGCCACGATCACCTGAATGGGATGGCCCTCGGGATGGGCAAGGCGGCGCAGGACGGACAGCCGCCGGCCCACGGTGTCCGAGCGCGGCGAGAGGCGTTCATGCGGCAGGGTCTCCCAGGACGGAAACTCCTCGATGCCGGCCAGCGGCAGGTAGGAGCGCAGCGCTGCGGCCAGGTCCTCGGCTTCGCGGCCGGTGGCCGTCACGGCGAGCACCACCGGAGGCGCGGAAGCAGCGTTGGCGGTTCCGGCGTCGTTGGCTGCTTCGGCGAGCCCGTCCACCATTTCCGCCAGCAGCGCCGCACGCATGCCCTGCGGCGCGCCGATCTGCAGGTCATCGCTGCGGCGCTCGGGGGTGCGCGAGGCGAGGGTTCGCACCCGTGCGTAGGACGGGTCTTCGGCCAGGGCGGCGCGCAGTCCGTTCAGGCTCATGGGGAGGGGCTCCTTGACGTGAGGCAACGCAAATAACCCGAAGTTCACTGAGGAACCCCGGGGCTTTTCTTCCAGCCTACCCGCATGACGGTAACGCGGCGGGCCCCGTCCGCTCCCGGCGGAGAGGCGGGCGGCCGCTGCGTAAACACACAACCGCCGCCCGTCACATGACGGGCGGCGGTTGTGTGCGGATGTGCGGGTCAGCGCCTGATTACTTCAGCGCCTCATCACCCCGGAACTGCAGGTCGACCTCGGCCGGTGCCAGCCGCTTCGACCGGACGTCGCCGCCGCCGCGCAGGTCCGCGTCCGTCCGGGCGAAGGTCAGCACGGCATGGGCCACGGCGTCGGACATCTGGTCCAGTCCGCGGCGGTTGATGTTGCCGAGGTCATCGCATTTCTGGTGGTAGCAGGGGTCGTACGCTTCCCCCGCCGTGCCGCCAAACACGGCCGCTTCCTCCTCGGTCTTGATGCCTTCGGCACCGCTGAACAGCCCGCCGGCCGGAATATCGTTGAGGATGAACGCCGAGTAGTCGGAGCGTCCGCTGAACTCAGTGGGAGCCGAGGCCAGCTTCTGCCCGGCAAAGTACTCCTCGAAGATCCTCTCGATCTCGTCGGATCCCGTCGGCCGCGGAGCGTCACTCTCCGGGAACGCAGACCCGTCGCCGTCGTATACAAAACGGACCAGGTTCGGCGAACCCAGCATGTCGAAGTTCAGGTTCGCGAGGGTGCCGTCCAGTCCGGCCTGATCCAGCTGCTCGACGTAGTGGTTGGAGCCCTGCAGACCGTCCTCTTCTCCGCCCCAGAAGGCAAAGCGGACCCGGTTCTGCAGCGGGTACTTTTTGGTGGTCTCGGCGAGCTGGATGGCGGTTTCCAGGATCGCCGCGCTGCCGCTGCCGTTGTCATTGATTCCCGGTCCCACCGGCACGGAGTCCAGATGGGCGCCGACGACGACGGTACGGTCCGCGTTTCCGCGGGGTGTGTCAGCCAGAATGTTAAACGAGTTGGTGGTCTGCACTCCGGCGTCAATGTTGAGCCGCAGTTCCACTCCGTCAGTGCCGGCCAGCGCTTCGCCAATGGCAAAGGTGGTGCCAACCACGGGGATGGTTGACGGCTCACCCAGGGTGCCGTTGACCAGCCCAAAGCGGTCATCGTTGGCCACCTCGTCCCCCTGGTTGAAGATGACGACGCCGGAGGCACCCGCCGCTGCCGCATTCGCCGCTTTGATCCCGAAGGAGCATTCGCCGCGCTGCATCAGCGCAATGCTGCCGGCGGCGAATCCGCTAAAGTCCTCAGCCTCGCAGCCGGAGGTGGTAACCCGGTCCCCGGAAAGGTTGATGTCCACAGCACTGACGGGTGCCGTGACATCCCCCGCGCCGGAGTAGGTCATGGTGGTGAAGTCGGTTCCGGCTGTGTAGAACGTGGCCGTTGGTGCGGTCTGTTCCAGGGCTTCGCTGGTCACCGCAAACTGGTCGTAGGAGAAATCCTGGCGCACGGGCTTGTAACCGGCCCGGCGCAGCTGGTCCTCGATGTACTGCCCGGACGCCTCGTAGCCTGGAGTGCCGGAAGCCCGGTTGCCGTCATTGGCATCGGCGGCGTCCTGCAGCCCCTCCAGATGGTCGAAGACGTTGTGGAGGGTGACGGCGGCACGCAGCTTGGCGCTCTCATCCTTCACGGGCTTGACTGGTTTCCCCGGCTTTCCCGGTTTTCCTGGCTTCCCCGGTTTGCCCGGATGGTGTCCCTTGCCGCCGCTGTCCGTGACGGCGGCGGTGCCGTCATCGGTGACGGTGGCGCGGGCTCCGCCGGATTCGGCGAACACCGGGCCTGCGGTTCCGGCGGTAAGGACAACAGCGGCTGCGAGCGCAGTTCCGCGGAGGATACGTGGTGTTTTCATGCTTCCCCTCATAGGTGCGAGTGATGTCAGATCCGGCGGCGCGATGGCACCGGCCGGACTTCGGGCGCCTCCCCCGGGGTGCCGTGCGGCTGACGGTAGGACACTGCAGCCCGGCGGGACAGTGAAGACCGCCAATTAGGTGAAGTTGCAGCGAAAAGCCCCGTGCCGCCGTCGTCTCTGTTTCGCCCCATCCGGCCACACGCTAGGTTGAAGGGTTTTACCCAAGCCGGAAACCCGGCCCGGAAGCCCCGAGCCGGGCAGCCGGGACCCCAATCCAGCCAGGTGTTCTGGATTTTCGTTCCGCCCACTGCCACGCTGGGATGGCACGGGCATACGCCAGATCCCTCCGCACGTAAGGATTGCCCCATGGCACGCAAAGCCCAGCTCCTTTTCGGCGCACTGCTCCTGTCCCTCTTCGCTCTGGCCGGCTGCAGCAATGCCGGCGAGGACTCGGAATCGCCGGCCACCGCCACGGAAACCACGCTGAGTTCGGAATCGGCGTCGGCCGCCGCGTGCGACAGCCAGTCCCCCGGCAGCGAAGCCCAGGCCAGCTGCGAGGCGCAGGGCGTCCCGGGCGTCACCGAGAGCCCGGACCGCTGCGGCACCACCACCCCCAGCCCCATTGCCAGCGGCATTATCCAGGGAACGTTCGGCTCCTACTGCGAGAACGCCATCGCCACCACGTACGACACGTCTGCGGTGCCGGACGGCGCGGACACCACCATCACCATCGATGAGACGGACGCGGCCACCACGCTGGAGATGATCGCCCGCGGCTTCGCGCCCAACACCGAGTTCAGTGCCACGCTGCATGAGAGGCTGTGCGGCGCGTCCCCCTCGGACGCCGGAGAGGAATACGACGACACCCGGAGCGAGGACTCCGACGATCTGGACCTGGACTTCACTACCGACACGGACGGCGGAGCCACTGCCAGCGTCACCGTGCCGTGGGTCCTGCCCGACGACGGCATTGGCCGCTCGCTGCTGATCACCCTCGACGACGACGAGACGCCGAGCCCGAGCGCGACCGACGATGATGACCGGGCCGTGGCCTGCGTGAGCCTGGAGCGGTAGCCGGAGCGACGGGCACGTTTCGGAGCTGAAGGCCCGCGCGGATTAGGATGATTCCGGGCCGGTTGTACTGTGCAAACGCGCACGGAGCGCCGGCAAACCGACATCCCTATCTGGAGGACCCATGGCTTTGAACGCCTCGACCACCCTGCCCTACGACGCCCGGACAGTCACCGACACGTTCACCAACGAGGACTTCCTGCGCAGCGTCAGCGAACACGTGGGCGGCTCCCTGGTCTCCGCCACCGTGGAGGGCGATACCGCCGGAGCGTTTGTCCTGACCGCCGTGCGCACCCTGCCCACGGACCGGCTGCCGGACATCGCCAAGAAGTTTGTCGGCGCCACGCTGACCGTCACCCAGAAGGAGCACTGGGCCGCACCGGGGCCCGACGGTTCCCGTGAAGCCTCCGTGGACCTCTCCGTGGGCGGCGTGCCGCTGAAGGTCAATGCCGTCCAGCGCCTGGTTCCGGTGGCCGAGGGCACCCGGGTGGACGTGGACGGCAAGGTCAGTTCCTCCATCCCGTTCCTGGGCGACAAGATCGCCAAGCAGGCCGAGCCGATGATCGGCAAGGCACTGACCATCCAGGCCGGCCAGGCCGGCACGTGGATCGAAAGCCGCTAGGGCCGGGCACCCGTGGATAACAGCATTTCCCTGCCCACCGCACTGGCGGTCATCCTCATCATTGCCGGGCTGTGGTCCCTGATCGTCTGGCCGCCGTACCTGATCGAGGCGTACAAGAGCCCCAAGGCCCGCGACGAAAAGGGTGCGCCCACCCGGTACCTGACGGTGAACCTGATGAAGGTCACCACCTCCATGGTCTTCGGCCTGGTCACCATCATCGTGGGCTTCCGCGCCCTCATGGGCTGACAGCGGTGGGTTAACACCCCCGGTTGGTGCCAGAATGCGGAGACCCCGTCTTTTCTGACGGAGGATTCTCTGCTGAGGAGTTCCATGGCACCGGATTCACAGAACCACCCCGCCGGCCGCCCTGTGCCGCCCGCCCGTCCGGGCGGCACGGTGCTGGCCCGCTCCAGCTATCCGGAGTTCCTGCGCATCGCGGCGGTCCTGCGCAAGGAAACCGTGGGCGGCGTGCTGCTGCTGATCGCCACGGTGGCCGCACTGATCTGGGCCAACTCCCCGGCGTCGGACTCCTACTTTGCGCTCCGCGACTTCGAGTTCGGCTACGAACCGTGGCACCTGAAACTGAGCGTGGGCGCCTGGGCCGCGGACGGCCTGCTGGCCGTGTTCTTCTTCCTGGTGGGGCTGGAACTCAAGTACGAATTCGTGGCCGGCGACCTGCGACAGATCAGCAAGGCCATTGTGCCCGTGGCAGCCGCGGCGGGCGGCGTCATCGTTCCCGCCCTGATCTACGCCGGAATCAACTTTGCCACCGACTCCGGCGGGATGCGCGGCTGGGCGATTCCCACCGCCACCGACATTGCGTTTGCGCTGGCCGTGCTGGCCGTGATCAGCTCGCACCTGCCCTCGGCGCTGCGGATCTTCCTGCTCACCCTGGCCGTGGTGGATGACCTGATTGCCATCACCATCATTGCGTTCTTTTACTCCGAAGACGTGCACCTGCTCTATCTGCTGGTCATGCTGGCCCCGCTGGCGCTGTTCCTGTACCTGGCGCAGTCCAAGCGGCGGTTCTTCGGCACCCATCCGGCGGCCGCCTGGCTGGTCCTGCTGCCCATCGGAGTGGCCGTGTGGGCGCTGATGCACGCGTCCGGCGTACACGCCACAGTGGCCGGCGTGCTGCTGGGCTTCTGCATTCCGGTGCTGCGCCGCGGCCCCGACGGCACACCGGTGCAGCCGCAGCCGGGCAAGCCGGGGCTGGCGGAAATCTTCGAACACCGATTCCGTCCGGTTTCCACCGGTTTTGCTGTGCCGGTGTTTGCGTTCTTCTCCGCGGGCGTGGCGATCGGCGGTTTCAACGGTCTGGGCTCGGCACTGACCGACCCGGTGGCGCTCGGCATCCTGGCCGGCTTGGTGCTGGGCAAGCCGCTGGGCATCCTGACCACCACGTGGGTGGTCACCGCCGCCACCCGCGCCCGGCTGGATTCCAGCGTGAAATGGATCGACCTGCTCGGCATCGGCATCCTGGCCGGGATCGGCTTCACCGTGTCCCTGCTGGTTAACGACCTGAGCTTCGATCCGGGAACTGAGCACAACGACCACTCGAAGGTCGCCATCCTGGCGGCGTCGGTCACAGCCGCACTGCTGGCCTCAATCCTGCTGCGGATCCGCAACCGGCACTACCGGCTGGTGCAGGAAGAGGAGACGGCCGACGCGGACCAGGACGGCATTCCGGATGTTTACGACGACGACGGCGGGCGTTAGTGGTGGAAGCACAGCCTAGCTAACAGAAGTACGACGCCCGGAATCTCGCTTCTACAGCCCCCGCCGAGGGCGTGGGGCCAATAATTTTCGTTGAAGCGTTCAGCGCCTCTGGCAGCCGCTGAGGAAGCGGCTCTACGTATGCCGTGGCTACATCGACATATATCGTCTTGGAATCAATCGACGGCCCGATGAAGTCATCAAGGCCTGGCAGGTCCCTCAAAGCGAAAGAGCCAGTATTTTCGACTACGAAGCTCTTTTTAGCTTCTCGTCCCCTAGCTGAAACGGTAACGAGAATCTGGGCGCCGCTTGGGAGTAGAACCGGATCAACCTTCGTATAGTCGATGTAGACGATGCCCACGCTCGCGAACTGACGGCAGGTAGGTTTTCCCGTGATCGCTGGAAGCGCCTGGCGCTCGGTGGTCACGAGCTGCGTCACGGTGTTCCGCTGGCCCCAGTAGGCGTAGGCAACGGTACTACCTATTCCCAGCACCACGGTCAGTACAAAAGCAACTGACGCCGTACGAAATCCGGGCTGGGACCGGAGGCGCCCAAACCACCCCAGACGCTTCTCCGGCACGGGCTGGCTTTCGTCCCCCGGCACAGCCCCCAACTGTTCCCTGCTCATGCTGACCTATTCCGTAAACGAAGAACTACTGCGGCGCAGAAAGCCACCGACATACCTATCAGGAGCGTACCCGAGAGTGACCGGATGATTGGTTCCACGGTGCTCTGGAAGCCCGCCGGGGTAATGCCGGCCGGAGGCTGCTGCTCGGCTGGGACAACAGCCTGGGGCGCACGTGCTTCAGCTTGGCGTTCCGGCAGGGCAGCCGGAAAAACACTGTTGGGTCCTGCCGTCTCCCCGGCATCGGATATCCCGGGCAATGTCACCGGCTCTGCGGAAGACCCAGCTGTCAACCTCGGTCCAGGGCTGCCAGGAGCTGCACCGAATTCAGCGGGCTCACCTGGACCAAACAGTGCATCACAGGCCCGGCGGGGCGCAGCGTCTGTGGATTCCAGGAGGAAAATCATATCGACGTCTGCCGAACGGTTCATCGTCTCATTCGGCGCATCAATGGAAAGGTCCACCACCAGACTCAACGCGTGTTCCTCCCCGGAGCCTAGGTCCCAGATCTCCGGGACATCGGTACAGCTGCCCTGCGGCCCCAGGACAGAGCGACCCGGGAGGCCGGAAGTAAGTCCCGCTGTCAGGCCGAGCTGGCCGTTCAGCTGAGGATCGGACCGGACCATCACAGCAGCAGCGGACAGCCGGGCCGGCTCCCCGCTGCCGTTGCGGATCCACAGGGTAGATCCGGTAGCTGCACCGGGAACATAGTGGAATGCTTCGCTGAAGATCGGTGCGGCTATCGACGGTGCGTACGTCGTTCCGTCGAGACTGAATTCGAGATAGTCATCGGCCGCGAAAGCGCCGGGCGCTCCGGCCAGGGATACGGCTGCGGCAACAGCTCCGACGGCGGACGCGCCGATTAATCGCCGGCACCATCCCGCCGTGGATGCTGTAGACCGATTCATCAGACGGTGGCGCGCTTTCGGGTTTGGACGCGGTGGCGGCCTGAGGTGTTGTCGTCACGGGAGTGGTCATGGTCGCAGCCGTCGCAGTCCGTCAGGATGGGATCGCTGAACTCGAGGATGTCCGAGCCGCTGCCGGCCGAGGAGCCGAAGCTCGGGAAGATGGTGCCGTCATCGCCGCCGGCGCCGGGGGCCTGCCCGGTCGGACCTTCCGAGGAGGCGTCGTCGTCGTTGCGCTTCTTAGCCAGGGCACCGCGGACCAGAGCAACCACTCCGTATCCCATCAGCGCGAAGGCTGCCCACTGGGCGATGGCACCGCGGTCGGAGTTGCCCAGACCGTTGGCAATGAAGCCGACAAACGGGACCGCATAGAAGAGCTTTCCCTTGACCTGGATTTCCCGCACCGGCAGTTCGTCTTCAACGTCGTTGTTGTCGCCCTTGGTGGTGAACACCATTTCTCCGCTCTGCTCCGCGCTAATGGCGGTGATGCGGTGGGTGATGACGGCCGGAGAACCGGATTCAATCTGGTAGGTGATGACGTCGCCAATGCGCAGTTCCTCGAAGGGAATGGGCTTGACCACTAGGAAGGTTCCTGGTGCGTACTTCGGGGCCATGGAGCTGGTGAGGACGCTATAGGTCTGTGAGCCGGTGAGCATCGGAACGACAACCAGAGCGAGGGCGGCCAGGGCTGCGAGGCAAAGCGCGATGTAGCTGACGCCGGTGGCGATGAAGCTCAGGGGGCTGGCTTTGACTTCCGCTTTCCTGCGACCGCTCATGGTTTTTCCTATCTCGTCTCTAGTTTGAATCAATTGGAAGCGACCTGCGTCACGTCGAGTGTTGCCGAGGGTCCAATTACGGGAACGCCGAGCATCTGATTCGTGGTTCCGTCTTTTAGCGCCGTACGGAAGCAGAAGGTCTGCTTCACCATCGTTTTCTGGGGCAGCGTGGCTGCCGAAGCCTTGTACATGGCGGCAACTGCCGGGCAGGTTCCGTTGGTGTTGCTGAGGGCAACGCCAACAACCAGCGGCGCGGCAACCGGGTTCACCGTCAGGGTTGTGATGCTCCTAAAAGGAGAATCCCGAGTGACGTTCACAGCGCTGGCGACGCTGACCGGTGTGATCAATTCCCTCGAAGCCATACTCAGTTTGGCTGCCGGTAACTGTAACTCCTGGCCCGGTGACAGCAGCGTGTCTTTGACCGTCACTTTGAAGTCCGCTGCTTGGATGGTGCCGGCGTTGGACGGCACTGCTGCGTTCCATAGTGCGTAGCTTCCCTGGACTGTCATCAGCCCGAGCACCACGGCGGCAAGGATCAGGCCGGTCGCTTTCAGTGCTCGAAGACTCTTCACGGAATGCATCTCCAGGGGGAACAGGCTGTGCGCGGAGCGTGTGCACCGCGCACAGCCAGGGGTTAGAACAAGGTGGCGTTAGCCGGTGTTACTTGCCGGGCGTGGCTGAGGCGGTCGGCGTCGGCAGAACCTGCTGGTCCAGCTTGTAGGAGACGGCCGCGAAGTCAGCCACTGCATTGACATTGGCCCGCAGATCAGTGTCCTGCTTGAACGTGAACTTTGCCGATGCGGTGACCGTTCCCGAGTTGGCCGGCTTGAGGATGGCGTCCTTCAGATCCTTGCCTGCGGAGTCCCTGACAACAACGTTCTCGATGCTCACGTTCTGCAGAGCAAATTCGCTCTTGGGAAGGTTCTGGATGGAGAGCTTGGCCTGCATCAGGTCACCCGTGAGCTTGACGTTCATCTCCTGGCTGTAAGTGAGGACATCGCCCGGAACGACCTTGTAATCTTCGATGCCATTGTTGGGGACCAGGTCCACCACAGTGCCGTAGGCGTTCTTCCACACACCGGGCTGGGTCGTCAGTTCCAGGTCACCAGCTTGGATCTGGCCGGCATTGGCTGCCTGCGTCTGGTTCCAGACGGCGAGGGTTCCGCCGCCGCCGAGGAGGAGTGCTGCGCCTACGCCGATTGCCAGTGCGCCTTTAGCCATCTTGTTCATTGTGTTCCCCTTGTTCGTTGTGCTTGAGACTGCTTCGGCCTAGGAAGGTTTTCCTTGCCGCTGGGTATTACTTTGCCGCCCCGTCCTCAAGAAACAGCGCGTCCTTCCCGCAGGGTTGATGCAACGTTTGGCCAAAGCTCAAGGCCCGCACAAGGTAACCTCAACAACAGCGCAATGAACCGTGGATTTGTCCGCAAACGCCCGTTTTAGCGCTCCAAAGCATCCGCAGTACACGCAATAGCAACCATAAAGACGCGCAATTCGAAGCCCGAGGACATGAGCATTAACACCCCGTTCCGCATCCTGACCGTCTGCACCGGCAACATCTGCCGCTCCCCCATGGCCGAGCGCCTGCTCCAGGCCGGCTTCGACGCCATGGTCCCCGGCGAGTTCACCGTCACCAGCGCCGGCACCGGCGCCCTGGTGGGTTCGGGCATCGAACCGCACGTGGCCGGTTTCGTGAACGTCTTCGGCGGGGACTCCACCAACTTCACTTCCCGCCAGCTCAGC